>JACSDG010000212.1 GCA_015660855.1 Magnetococcales bacterium | reverse complement strand
AGGGCCAGAGCGAGAATCCTACGAACGTTACAAGGATGATCTTCACTATCAGGCCAGCATGGTACTATCAACTTACGGGATTGGGAAACTGGAAGGTGAACAAAGAGGCGAACAGAAAGGCAAGGCAGAAATGCTGACGCGTCTGCTACAACGCCGCTTTGGCACCGTGCCCGACTGGGCCAGCGAAAAAGTCGCCAAGGCCCAATTGCCATCTCTGGAGAATTGGAGCCTGCGCATCTTCGATGCCCAATCTCTGGACGATATTTTCTTGGACAAGGCGTGACACCGTTCTCCGATGAAAGGTTATGCAGAGGTTAAGAGAGGGATCATCCCCCCCTCCCTTAGTCCTCGCAAAAATTTTTGCCAAACCTTATGTTTCCGATACATAAATAATTAGTAAATAACCATATTCTTTCTATTTTTTTGTTGTTTTCAGGTCAATTTTATCATGCCTTGCTTTGGACCGTTGAAAAACCGCACAATGGCGGTGCGGTGCGGTGCGCTGTTCGTGTGTACGTCTTGAGCAAGGAGCCTGGAAAAACCATGCCTTCCCGTTTTCGTCCGGACTGGATCCGGTCATGGCGGCTGTTGTCGCCTATCTTTTTTTTCCTTTGTTCCACCCTGCCCGCAGGGGCTGGTGAACAGCCCGTCGTACTGGAAAAAGGTCATCCCATCCCCCAAAAAGGGGCCATGGTCACCCAATTCCGCGAAGATTTAACCAGTGAAGTTGACGGTCCTGAAACCGTCATACGCAAATATGAAGATGAACATGGCAACCAGGTCTTTGAATTCATCATCAACGGATCCCTGTTCCAACTTCAAGTCATCCCCGCCGACGGTATCCCCTACCTTCTTATCGATACCAACGGTGACGGATTGTTCGATTCCAGGATGAACGGTCACGAACCCAAACTGGTCCTCCCCCAGTGGGTTCTCTTCCGCTTTTGATCGGATAGCCCGGGTCCATGGCCCACCTGAAATCCTACGTGACCCTGGCGGGGTTTTACGCCTTTTATTTCGCCACCCTGGGAATCTGGATGCCCTACTGGCCGCTGTACATGTCCTATGCAGGCCATGGACCGGCGGCCATCGGTGCCATCACATCCCTTTCCATGGCCATCAAGCTTTTGGGTCCTCCCGTCTGGGGCCGCCTAGCGGACCGAAGCAATTCCAGAAAAAAAATCATCATCGCCACCTCCTTAGGCTCCCTGCTCTCCTCCAGTCTATTTATTTTCGATTCCCGATTTGTGGTCCTCGCCATTGGCGTTGCGCTTTTGCATTTTTTTCTTGTCGGCAGCATCGCCCTCGTGGAAACCACAGCCATGGAAACCGTTACCAGACACCAATGGGACTACGGACGCATCCGCCTCTGGGGCTCGGGTGGGTTCATCCTCCTGGCCCTGGGACTCGGCCCCCTGACCGACCGTTGGGGCCTTTGGCTGGTCCCCTGGTCCCTGACCTTTTTTCTCCTCCTGCAAACCTTGATTGCCACCGGACTGCCCGACTCCGATATCCCCCCCGTCGCCAACCCATCCCCACCCCCCAGCCTGTTTTACCCCAGGGAAAAACTTTGGTTCAACCTGATGGGACTCCTCATGCAAATGTCCCACGGAACTTATTATGGTTTCATGTCCATCCATCTGGAAAATAATGGATTTTCCAAAACTTCCATCGGTGCCCTGTGGTCCCTGGGGGTGGTCGCCGAGATTGGCATCCTGGCCTTGTCCAATACCATCCTCAACCGTTTCGGCGTCTCCTTCATCCTGGTCGGTTCCCTGTTTTTGGCGGCCTGCCGCTGGTTTATCTATTCCCAAACCCTGGCCTGGCCATTATTGATCCTGGGTCAACTGCTGCATGCCTTCACCTTTGGAACTTTCCACATCGCCGCCATCCGCAGAGTCTTTGAAACCTCTTCTCCGGAATACCGCGCCACCGAACAAAGCTGGTTTTCCTCCATTTCCTACGGTGCCGGCCTTGGCATCGGCCTTCTGCTCTCAGGTATTCTGTTCGACCACATTGATGCCCAGGCCCTCTTCGCCCTCATGTCCGGTTTTGCTCTGTTGGGAACTCTTGCCGCCCTCCGCCATACCCGACTTTTCACCGCAAAGGCACCCCCATGAAAGAACTCAACGCCGCCCATTGTCCGGTCACTCTTGCCCCGGATCACGCAAAAACCATGATCCACTTCATCCGCCTGCTGGATCACCTCCACCGCAGCCAAGATTATCTCAACCTGGTCACCCCCCTACTCCCCGAAAGTGCCCTCTTTGATCCCGGTCATGATGCCGTCATGATGGGCTACGATTTTCACATCACCCCCCAGGGCCCCCGCCTGATCGAAGTCAATACCAACGCCGGCGGTGCCACGCTCGCCTGGCAAGCCCAGGCATCGGGCAACGGCAACCCCTTTCCCTTCCATGGCCAGCGCAACCCGATCATGGATTCCTTCAACGAAGAGATGGTCCAATTTTCCAAGGGGCAAAAACAGCAACCCAACCAGGTGATCATTCTCGATGAGGATCCGGAAAAACAGTTTCTCTACAATGAAATGCAAACTTTTGTCTCCCTTTTTACCCAACGCGGTATCCGCACCGCCATCGCCGCTCCCGAAGCTTTGGAACTCCAAGGCGATGCCCTGTTTTATCAGGGAAAACCGGTGGACATGATCTACAACCGCCATTGTGATTTTTATCTGGAATCCCAACCCATGGCCCATGTTCGCACCGCCTGGCTTAAACATCAGGTCTGCCTCACCCCCAATCCCCGTATCTATGGGTTGTTGTCCGACAAACGGCGCATGACCCTCTGGAGCGATCCCCAAATAGTTGCAACCCTGGGACTCACCCCCGAACAACAGCAACGACTCCTGACCATCACGCCCCTGACCCGAACCATGGCCAGCCTGGATTTATCCACTCTGTGGCAGGACCGGAGGCATTGGGTGTTCAAACCCACCACCTCCCATGGGGGAAAAGGGGTGCTCCTGGGCCGCAAAATATCCAAGGCCCGCTTTGACACCCTGATACCCGAGCAAACCCTGGCCCAACACCTGGCCCCCCCCGCCATCATTCGCTGCCCAGACCGTGAACAACCGGTGAAAACCGATTTCAGATTGTTTGTCTACCGCCGCAAGGTTTCGTGAAAATGGAAGTGGTTACGCCCCGGTTCATCTGATGGCGGACCGACAACAACCCCTCCAATGACCTCCCGGACTCCGCCCCCGACTTGTCAAGGGCGTCTTGACATTCGATAATTTGTTTGCACCCCCTGGAAAACTGACTTATCGTGAATAAAATTATTGAAAGAAAAAAGTGGTTCTGGGGACTTCCACCAGGGTTTTGACTTTGTTTTTCCAAGCATCCATTATCCCGAAGTATTTTTTTTGCGTTTTTTGTTTTTGCGAAAAAAATGCGTGGGATGAGCACCTTGGTTTGGGGTTTTTCGCGGTTTTTGCGAAAGGCCCCAAACACCATTCCATGTTTCATTCGTTTTTATAGTTTTTTCTGAGAAATTCTCAGGCATTTCCTATATAATTTTACTTACGAAAAAATATTTTTTATCCTTGCCGCTCGGAATGAATCAGATTCATTACAGGAACCTCATATGTGCCATGATATTCATTAGTGCGTATTTTATCATTGACAATTTTTAAATCACTTTGTTAGACTCTTGCCACAGAGATTGTGCTCAACTTGCAAATCCATAGTTGTTAGCACCTATGACTTATATCTTTAAACGCCATGGAAGGTGATTTCCCTAGGCCCATAACCGTTTAAGGCCACTTCTTCGAGGAATTTATGACCGAAACAAATCTGATATCCAGCATAGTCTATCCAAAAGATTTCCCTTTCCATAAAGTTATCCCTGCGCATAATTATTTCTTTTTGCTGGCTCCATTTTCTGAAGATTTGAGTCCCGTTCGATCAGCAATTATCGATTCGGTTAAAAAATATAATATGGTATGTGAGATCTCTAGAGATGCTCATGATCCTCTAACTATTATGAGTAAAATTTTTCAAGGAATTGCAAAGTCTCGCGCGGTAATCGCCGTCCTTACCGACTATAACCCCAACGTGTTTTATGAACTTGGCATTGCCCAATGCGTGAAAGAAATGTCTGATATTATCTTAATTATCGATGAAGGTCAGGAAAAGGATTTGCCATTCGACCTTAAATCATTCAGTGCAATTACATACAAGACTAAAACGGTACGTACATGTGAGGATGGAAAAGTTACAGTAAAACGGGATTATTCTGATTTAGATTTAAGCGAATTTAAGGATAGATTAGCCACCAGACTCGATAAAAGTACGGGTTACGGTGGGTTGAAATCCCTTTTACTAGAAACTCTGCGGAGTCGAATTGACCTGGAGGGAGTTCGTCTTGAGTTCTTGAATCAATTGCCGCGTCTTTTTGATACGGATAGTTTAAATTTATTTTGTCAGTTGTTCCTGTTGTCTTACGACAAAAAGAAGACAGAAAGCATAACTCATGAAGACTTATACAGCTTAAAAAAGATCACGCAGGATGCCTATAAAAAAGCGAAGGAAACTTGGGCCAATCCTTTAAATTCTGATTTTATTGTTATTTTAGTTCAGGTGTTCTTCACTAAATGTCTTCCATCCGTTCAATCATCCAGGTTATTGGAAGTTTTTTTGAACAAGAATAGCATCAAGGAGGAGTTCCCAGGCATTAGTGAAAATATGTTAAGTGATTTGCAAATTGATACAGCAATTTCTTTAATCGAACTCAGTTCGGAACACGAAAGCGTGGTACCTAGGGCTTTCAGTGTGCTGCTCAGGTTTCTTGAGATCCCCGCGAGCGTTGGTGTCGATTTTCTCCGCCATAAAGTTGAGCGTTTTCTTGTTGTATACTTGGCTACAGTCGCCGATACTTCTCTATTAGAAATGGCATCTAAGTATGCAATAGACCACAAAATCGCAGTCGTTAGGGAGTCACTGGCGAATATCGTTGGGGACTCGAAAAACTCTTATTTCTGTGGTGCTATGTGTCAAGCTCTCGCTAAAGAGACTAATCCGTACACGGCAAGAAGCCAGATTATTGCAATTGGAAAAATTAAATGTAATGGAATATTCGATGTTGTCATGGATTGGATAGGAAACAATTGGCATCTCATCGAAAAAAATAATTGGGGATTCATATTACGTCACGCACGTGAAGCTTTTGAGAAACAAGACGAATCCTATAGCAAAACATATATTGTTGATTTTAACTACTTCCTCAGCAAAAAGCCAAAGGTGAAAGAAGAACTGTAAAAAAAAACCGGCCTTGCTCTTCGTTTCGGCCACGGATGGCGCGTAAAGACCGGAAAAATATTAAAAAAGAAGAAGGGGTCTAGGGAATTCTTCCCCCAGGGCTTTGACTTTAACTTTGTGCCCGAAGGGCATCGTGTTCTCGGAGGAATCTGACATGTATGGATTTATCGTATTTTCAGATTTAAAAAACTTTTCCAAACTGAATGAGGCTCAGCTTAAAGAATTTTTCAAGACCTTAAATCCAAAACTTTTCGAAAAAGTAGAGGGCTTGGTTAAAAAGACTTTGGTTATCAATACTTGGGGCGACGGTCTGGTGGCCATCTTTGAAGATGGCCCAGTTGCCGTCGAATTTTTGTTCACCTACAGAAAATTTTTTTCGGACTTTAATTTTGGTCAAGTCAATTTGCCACCTTTAATCCCCAGAATTGGTGCCCATTTCGGTGAGTTCACTCTTTTCCCCGATCCAATATTAAAACGTAATAACGCGATTGGTACTAATATTAACACCACAGCCCGAATCGAACCCATCACCCGTCCCGGAGAAATCTTCGTCACCCAAGACTTCGTCGATGCAATCGAGAGACTGAGAGAACCTGTACGAGAAATTAAATTTGACTCTTTGGGACAGTTCCCCCTGGCGAAAAATTTTGGCCGGTTGGATCTGTATCGTTTGAGACGGACCGAAGAGAGATCCCTTGATATCGACCGTATCCTGAAACAAGATCTTTCTATAGATTTGCCGGAACCTAAGCCAATGAGTGACGACGAAAAAAAGAAAATCAGTTCCCTTGAACTCGACTCTGACGCAACGACACTGGCCAACTTCATCACTAAAAAGATTCTGGAACCGGAAACGAAAGCAACCGGAGAATTCCTACTAAAACTATCCAGACTTTGCCTGGATTCAGAACAATATGATCTTTTTGATACATTGTCTCAAAAGTTGGATTCCTGGCCACTGCCCGCCAACGGTGCTCAACTTTACCCTTACCGGAACGACCCCATTCATTGGAAATACAGAGCTGATTACCTCAGTAGAAAAGGAAGATATAACGATGCAGCCAATATTGCCTATGGTTTATGGCGCATAAACCCAGGTGACGCAGAGGTATTGACCATGCTGGCATCGCAGTACAAACGTCACGCACTATTCGGAGAGGGCAAACCAAGCAATAATGCAGATAACATCAATATGAAAAATATCAACAAAGAGCTTCTGACTCGGGCACGCAACCTCTACGTAGAAGCTTTCCGCCTTGATGTAGATAACATTTTTCCGGCAATAAACGCCGCCTATCTCTTCAAGATTGTCTCCGGAAACCAGACAGGTCAAGGGATCAAACTAGCCCAACACATTCTTGTGACCTGGGAAAAAGACCAGGACAAGGACTGGTGGATCGCAGCTTCGCTGGCCGAAGCTGAGGTAATCCAGGAAGATTACGAGAAGGCCATGGAACGGTTCGAGTATGCCGTCAAAAAACATAAACCAACATTATTCGACAAATCTGCGACTATTTACCAACTTCAGATCCTTTCTAAATTTGTCACAAATGAAGGATCTATCAGAGAAATTATTTGTAAAATAAAAGAATGTTGACCGTGTTTTTTCTGCTTTTTATTGTTTTCAGGTCAACTTCATCATGCCTTGCCTTGGACCGTTGAAAAACCGCACAATGTCGGTGCGGTGCGCTGTCGTGTGTACGTCTTGACGTATCGGAAAAACAAAGTTTGGCAAAAATTATTGCGGGGGTCCGGGGGGTGTGTCCGAGAGGTTCCAATATTCAAATTGACTGAAAGGTGTCAATCC
>JACSDG010000060.1:20007-34349 GCA_015660855.1 Magnetococcales bacterium | reverse complement strand
TTGCCTGACGGGTATAATGTCCTTATTATCAAGATGCTGAGACAAAATAAAAAATCAGGTGTAAGAAAATCAAAATCTTGGGGCTGCGCCCCTGACCCCCCTTGGTGGGCAGGAAAGTCAAAATCAAAGTCAAAAAAAAAACCTTGGGGCGCTGCCCCAAACCCCGCCGGGGGGGATGATCCCCCCCGGACCCCCGCAAAAATTTTTGCCAAACTTTGTTTTTCCGATACATGAACATACTGCCCTTCGGGCAAGAATCAAAATCTTGGGTGCTCTCGCCCCCAAACCCCCACAGGCAATGGAGCTTTTTGTTTAAATTCAAAAGCAAAACCTTGGAGTGCTGCCACAAACCTAAGCCGGGGGGTATGATCCCCCCCTAGGTTACCCGTGACCTTCTTCGTCTTCCAACCGCCGGGCTTCGTCAATGAGCATGACCGGAATGCCGTTTCTGATAGGATAGGCCAAACGGTCAACGCGGCAGACCAGCTCCTCTTTTTTGGAAACCAAAATCAGCTCCCCCTTGCATTGAGGACAAACCAAAATTTCCAAAAGCTCTTTGTCGATCATTGAAGGTTTCCTGTGGATATAGGGTAGATATTTGACCAAAGCCTGCGGTCATCATCGCTCGAAACGGTTCATCGGTCAACAGCACCCCTCCGGCTATTTGGGCCAGGCTGTTGACGGCAATACGGTAGAGCAAACCGGCGTCGTGCAGAGAAAAAACATGGGGGGCGTCTGGCCAGTCCAAACAGTGCATGACTGCGAGAACTTCCGGAGTCAGTGGCAATAACCGAATGGCGTGGGGGACACCGCAGGAAGCACATACCACCTGCTGCCTCTTGATGGAGAAAAAAGCCAGACCATCCAAGCGACCGCAGACGACACAACCTTCCAACCGCCAACCATAGCCCAACAGACGGATCACCCTCCCCAAACAAATAGACAGATACACCAAAGGGTGCCCCCCTGCCTCAAGGATATCCAAAAAAGATACCGCCAAATCAAAAAAATCGGTACAGGGATCGGCATCGGGGGCCAAACGGTTGACAGTTTCCTGAAGTAACTGGGCCGCCGCCAAAGCAGGGGCCTGCATCGGCAAACGATGCCTAGCCTGGATGATCTCGGCGCGGGTCAATAC
The DNA here is from genome assembly GCA_015660855.1 of Magnetococcales bacterium. Lineage (GTDB taxonomy): Bacteria > Pseudomonadota > Magnetococcia > Magnetococcales > UBA8363 > UBA8363. The sequence goes on along the minus strand of JACSDG010000060.1, from coordinate 33,211 downwards.
CAGCATGGCCGTTTGGGAGCGGGCAACACCTTCAAGTTCCACCGTATGAAATCCCGCCAACGCCGCCCGGTGACCGTCCCGTTTGTTTTTTCGTACCCCTCGTGCCATGAAGCTTTGTTTGCCATGCTTTCGCGTCAATACCCGCAACACCAGCGAGGATTCCCTGAAGGCAACCCTTTGGATGATCAGGCCATGATCCAAAATGCGGACACCCACCTCAGTCGCCGGCCTCCAGATGGTCGGGATAACCCATGGAACGCAGGACAGAAACGTTTTCCCGCCATTGATTTTTTACCCGAACCCACAAGTTAAGGTGTATCTTGATGCCCAGCAACGCTTCCAATTCCTTGCGTGCCTGGGTTCCCACCCGCTTCAAGAGACTTCCCCCCTTGCCGATAACAATCCCCTTGTGCGAATCCCGCTCCACCATAATCACCACCCCAACATCCCAAAGTCCCTTGATTTCTTCCCGTTCGGCAAAGGTTTCCACCCTGACCCCAAGGGCATAAGGCAACTCCTGATGCAGGGCAAAAAACAGTTTTTCCCGGATAATCTCGGCCACAATGAACGTTTCCGGTTGGTCGCTGATCTGCCCCTCGGGAAAAAACGGGGGGCCGTTGGGCAATATTTTAAAAATTTGCGCCCGTAATTGGTCCAGATTTTCGCCACTCAACGCAGAAATCGGCAATATACGGGCGAAGGGTTGCGCGGGTTGCTCCAGGCGAGCGAGCATGGGAAGCAGGGATTTGCGGTCAATGCGATCCACCTTGTTCATGACCAGGAAAACCGGGGATTGGCCTATGGGCAAGGAGTGCATGATTTCAAGATCCTCCGAGGTGAATCCGGAGGGCAGATCGACAAAAAAAAGCAAAAGGTCCACGTCGCGGCAGGCATCGAGGGCGGTGCGAACCATGGCTCGGTTCAGGCGAGAAGATCCCGGAGAATGTATCCCTGGCGTATCCAGAAATACCGCCTGTCCTTCCGGCTGGTGGAGTACCCCAAGGATGCGGGTTCTGGTGGTCTGCGGTTTGTGGGTGACAATGGCTACTTTGCGCCCGAGAATTTGATTGAGAAAAGTAGACTTGCCCGTATTCGGGCGACCGGCAATGGCGACAAATCCTGATTTGTAACTTGGTGACAACGAGGTTGGCCCCGACGACATAAAATAGTTGCTCCGTTTGACTTATGTGGGACCGTTTATCTGGACGGGATCCGGCGCAAGGTATTCATCATCCAATGCTGTCAATACCTCAAATCCGGTGTTGGTGACCAGAATGGTGTGTTCAAATTGGGCGGAAAGGGAATGGTCACGGGTAACCACAGTCCAGCGGTCGGGCAAATGGCGTATGTCCGGTTTGCCCAGGTTAACCATGGGTTCGATGGTGAAAATCATTCCCGGTCTGAGGACCGTCCCCGTGTGGGGTTGACCATAGTGCAGAACAGCGGGTTCCTCGTGAAATTCCCGACCAATGCCGTGGCCACAATATTCGCGTACCACGGTACAATGGTTGGCCAGGGCCAGTTGTTCTACCGCATGGCCAATGTCTCCCAATCTGGCTCCGGGGGCAACGGCCCGAATCCCAGCGTCCAGGCAAGTCTTGGCAACCTGACATATTTTGGTCCCTTTGGGGGTCGGTTTTTCCACATGGAAGGTTTTGCTGGTGTCGCCATGAAACCCGTCAAGACAGGTGGTGATGTCAATGTTGATGATGTCTCCCATTTTAAGAATACGCTTGCCGGGAATGCCATGACAAACCTGTTGGTTGACTGAGGTGCAGATGGATTTGGGAAAACCGCGATAGTTCAGCGGCGATGGAACGGCACCGTGGGCGACAATGTAGTTGTGGCAAATATCATTGAGTTCCTGGGTCGTTATTCCCGAAACAACATGATTCTCTATCATTCGGAGAGTTTCGGCCGCCAGTCGGCAGGTCTGGCGCATGCCTGCGATCTCTGCTTCAGTCTTGAGGTGAATCATGCGTCATGAAACTCCATGGGCAAAGGTCCGGCAACGGCAATCTCCTCCAGAGTGATGATACGTGAACATGATGCTCTGCGGGCATAAAGTCAAAATCAAAACCTTGGTGGGCTGCTGCCTCCAAACCCCCGCCGGGGGGGATGATCCCCCCCTTAACCCCCGCAAAAATTTTTGCCAAAGTTTGTTTTTCCGATACATAAACACACTGGCGATTGTTAGCGCAATCAAACACTAGGGATTGGCAAGTGAACTGGGCGCAGGATTGGCGGGTGAACTGGGCGTAGGACGGGCATCGGAACCGGTAGCAGGATGGGTCGGAGGATTCGTCGGCGGTGCCGTCAGCATGGCCTGAACAGTTTGGGCCTGGCTATCGCGATTAAGGTTAATTTCCACCACGTCGCCCGGCTTGAACGTTGCGAGCAATCGCACCAGTGCCTGGGGGGTGGCCAGGGCCTGGCCATTGATGGATACGATGACATCCCTTGGTTTAAGACCCGCTTTTTCCCCTGGACTGCCGGGAGCCACGGCATGAACCCCAACCCCCCCCTGAGCCATGGTGGGGGCAATCCCCAGCCAAGTGGTCGGCGGAGACAAATCGGGGGGAAGATCCCGGGAAAAACGCGGATAGGCGGTGCTCCAATCCGCCGACGGGGGCGTTTGATTGGAAAAATCACGCATGGGAGGAGCAAGCCCCATGTCCCCGAAGCCGGGGAGCATGCGATCTATGGGAGCCTGAGCTACCGACTGGTGCTCCGCACCATCCTCGAGATTCGCCTTAATCTCCAACTCCTGCCCATTGCGCAAAATCCCCAACGTCAGGACCGTACCTGGACGACTGCCACGTATGCTGAGAATAAACTGCTCCATGGTGACAATCTCCTGACCATCCACCTTGCGGATGATGTCACCGCGCACCAAACCCGCCTTGTCGGCCGGTCCATGCTTGATGATTTCCCCCACCTGGACTCCACGAGGCGGTTCAACGGTCATGCCGATCCAGCCTATGGCCGATGCCGTCCGGGTTGGATTCAAGGTCAGAAAACATGCCAGCAGAACAAAAACAATCCCTCGGTTTCCGTGCATGATTTGCTCCTGATTTCCCTGTCAACAGGGGGTTGTTAATTGCAAACCGTCATCGCGATACCGACGGCGGTTCGGGTGGGGGAGCCGTCTGCTCCGGCAAAGGTTCGGCGACCGCCGGCATCTCCAGCCCAAACTCAACCATGGCCCGCTCGACCGTATCATACAATTGTTGCCTTCTTAAAGGTTTGGTAACGAGGTGGACCCCAGAGACGGCCAAGGGTTTGTCTTTGACGTCGTCCTTGCGGGAAGTATACAGAAGTATGGGAAGGGTATTCCAGTCGGAAGTTTCCCGTATGCTGCGGATTTCATCCAAAGCTTTGGAAGGAGCATGAGAACAATCCAGGCAGATCAGAATGAAATGTTGTTTTCCCGACTCGGAGGCACTGTCAGACACCATGGAAAAATGATCGGCTTCCCTGGCCTTGAATCCCATGGAGGTGAAAAGCTTGACAAAAATCAGGCGATTCATGGCGTTTTTCCCCGAAACCAAAACCCAAGGCTCATATTCAACCCCTTCCGGGGCCGATAGGTCGGGATCGGGCAGGAGGCAGGGAAGGGTGATGAAAAAAGCACTCCCCTGGTGCAGCTGGCTCCTGACCTTGATGTCTCCCCCCATAATATCCACAATTTGTTTGGCAATGGCCAAACCCAGCCCCGTCCCTTCATAACCGCGCGAGGGTGTCGGATCCACCTGGGTGAATGGATCAAAAATCGCGCCTTGCAAAGTATCGGGAATACCAATTCCGGTATCGGTTACGGTAAAAAGAATTTTTTCCGGTCGCACACCGCCGGCAGCCAGGGTGACATTCAGGCTGACCGATCCACGTCGGGTGAATTTTACGGCGTTGCGTACAATATGCAGCAGCGTTTGCCGCAGACGGTCGGGGTCACCGACGAGTCTTTTGGGAACGTCAGGGGCAACCTGGGCCGACAGGGCAAGCCCTTTTTCCAGGGCTTCGGGCATGATGGCCTGCTCGACGCTGGCGACCAGTCGGTGAATGCTGTAAACCCGGGTTTCAAGGATGAACTGGTCGGTGGTGATGCGGGACAACTCCAAAAGGTTGTCGAAAAGCACTGCCAGCCGGTCGGAACCTTTGCGCAAATCCTGAAGATATTTCTTTTGGTTTTCATTGATCGGGCCAAAGGTTCGTCCCAGGAGAAGATCGGTGCAACCAGTGATGGTGTTGAGGGGCGTTCTGAGTTCATGGCTGATGTTGGTTAGAAAATTATCCTTGAGCCGATTGGCCGTTTCAGCCGCCTCCCTGGCCTGCTGCAGGGTGCGTTCCATCTCCAGGCGCAGGGAAATATCCTCCTTGATGGCCAGATAGTGGGTGGTCGCCTCGCCAGGAACCTGAATCGGCGAGATGGTGTTGAGCTCCCAATAGGTCGAACCGTCTTTTCTGCGATTGTGAAACTCACCCCGCCAAACCTTGCCGGCACTGACGGTGCTCCAAAGATCATCAAAAACATCGATCGGGGTATCGATCGATTGCAGAATATTGGAATTTTTCCCAAGGATTTCATCGGATTGATAACCGGTCAGCTTGGTAAAGCTTGGGTTGACATAAATGACAATATCGGCAGCATCGGTGATCATAACCGGGGCGGGACTTTGTTCCACGGCCTGGGACAATTTGCGTATTTCAATTTCCGCCCGTTTTTTCTCCTCCAGTTTGGCTTTGAGGGCATCCCGTGTGGATACGATCTCTCTGGCCAGACTTTGGAAACGTTCCCGCAGTTCCACCAGTTCGTCTCCGGTTCGGTGTCTGTCCGGTTTTGTCCCAAGTATGTTTCTGGAAAAGCGGGTAATTTCACGAGTAACTTGGCTGATTTTTCCCGTCATCCACAAAACGATGAGGAGTTCCGCAAAAATCAACGAGAGTGCCGTAACCAGACGCTGGGAACGTGCAGCGACCAGGACGGAAGCTCCCAGAGTTTCAAACTCTTCGGTAGACACCAGGGTCACGAGTTGCAACAGCAAATCCGATGAGCCGTAATCGAAATAGGAGTGCCCGGCGATGAAATAATTGTCCTTCAGGCTTTCCAGCAGAGTCCCAGAAGCAACAAGCCTGGGTTGGTTGGTGGCGATGATATGAGAATTTTTTCCCTCAAGGATGGCAACCAGGCCATTAAAATCGGACAGAGGAAAGGAAATACCACCCAGAAAATATTCATCCAAGGGGGTGGCCAGCAACAGGGTTCCCAGCTTTTGTCCCTTTGGACCGATAATTTCTTCGGAGGACAGCAGAAAGGGTCGGTTTTCCACATGGGTCAGATAATCCTGACGCCGGCTGAGTTGGAGGATGGTCTCGGTTGGGTTGCGGAGACTTTCCGGCAATACATCATCGTGTTCGCTGTAGGATTCCCGGACCTGGTTTTCCGGGCCGACGATGAGTATGAGTCGCAGCGGAATGAACCCTCTCATGATGCTGGTTCCGGGCAGCCAGGATGGCGGGGTGGCGTGAATGACAGGGATGCCGGAAGGTGGCGCAAGATTCTCAAAGTGTTCCACCAGATTTTTTTGTCCCGCAAGCATGCGCACCATTCGGGTATGGGCTTTGATGTGGTAGTCAAAACGAAGGCGATTGTGGGCCGCCCTCTCCGCAACCATATCCTTGAGTCGCGTGTGAAAAAGCCCGTGGATATGCCGGGACTGCCATTCGTCCAGGAAATACCATACCGACACACCGACCAAAACCGTGGCCAGAAATATTTTAACGGTGAGTGGAAACCGTGCCAGTAGCGCGTTCATGGTGCGGTTGAGTCTTTGAGACGCATAAGTCAATCCACATCCAGTTGGACTTTCGGATTGGGGACGTTATCCTTGCCCGACGGGTTGGCAAACTGATCGTTCAGGTTTTGCACATACCGATCGGTTTCCTTGAGCACTTTTTGCAGCCGTCGTTTGACCGTTCCCCCCCACCCGGAAGGCTGAGTCAAAAACATGGGACGCAGGGGGCGTGTATTGAAGGTGAAACCGCGTGTCAGGTAGTCGTGCAGATCGATTTGCCGCACCTGTTTGGGTATGTCGGCCACAATTTTTCTGGCGTTGAATTTGCGGATGGACTGGTGAATCGTCAGGAAAAAAAGTCCTGCGGTGGCCGCCGACAGGTTGACCAGAAGGCTTTGCCACCATTCCCCCGTCCGCCACAAACCAGTATCCATCCAGGATTGAATCGGCCAGTCGTGCGTATTCGCCGCGCTACCGGCAGCGGCCAGCAGCAGGGCAAGAAGAACCATGTCATGGAACAGCACACGCTTACGCCATTGCGCCAGGAGGCTCGAAAGCCTGGGGGCGATCTCGGTTCCGATGATCCGGGCAGTGTATTCCAGGACGCCGATGATCCGATAGGCCCGTTCCACCTCAACGCGATGCATCCGGTCTTCGATGTCCGCCATGTCATCCTGACATTTGGATTCAAATCGGGCACGGACTTCTTCGCTGGGAAAGCTTCGAGCCACATCGCGGTTGTAGACCTGGTAGAAGCGGCCAGCGGTCAATCCGCACTGGGCCAGTGCCCTTTGCCAAGCCGCCACGACATCCTCCAGGTTATCTTCCTGGGCGGTACAGTCGATTTGATTGAGGACAAAAAGAAATTTGTTGGCATCGGTACGGTTGATGGTATCCTTGACCAGATGGTCCAGGGTATCCTTCATGGCCCCAGGTTCGGGGTGGCGGGCATCGAAAAACACCAAAACCAAGTCGGACAGGTCAATCATGTGGTTGGTGATGCGCAAGGTGGAGGTGCGTTGGGCATCAGCGTCAAACCCTGGAGAATCAATCAAAATTTTTCCGCGCAACTTCTCGGTCGGGCAGGTTTTGAGTTGCAGGTAGGAATCGATACGCAACCCTTCCCCTTCGCTGACCTTTTCGATTTCATGGCTGATTTGATAGAACGGAAAGCGGGGGTCGGCGTCCAAGGCCAGCCCAGGCAAGGTGCGGACTTTATCTTCCTTGCTGAAACAAATGACCGTAAATTTGTCATCGACCGCCTGGTTGCCTGTTCGTTGAATTTTCTGTCCCAAGTAGCTGTTGATAAAGGTAGATTTTCCCGAAGAAAAAGTGCCTAATATCGATACCATGGGCCACCAGGGGACGCGAGTTGCAAAAGATTCGTTTCTTTCCAGGAGTCCCATGCGGTAAGCTACACGATCAAGATCGCGAAAACTCTGCACGACTTGCAGTAAAACCGGGTTTTCCGATTTTAAGTGTTTTTCAAGGCTGGCGATCCTGCGGTCTATCTGGCTTGCGGTCTTGTTGAACATACAAAGGCTCCAGGAAAGGGTATGATTCCGTAATGGGACTGGTATACACCATTCCAGATCCCGGGTGCGAGATGGTTTAACGCAACCCATCCCGATTATCATCATAAAACGACAGTGGGGTAACGCCATGGCTGCAGAAACATTGACCATCATCGACAATCGTTCCGGAAAGAGTGTGGATCTGCCCATCATGCACGGGACCGAAGGGCCACCGGTGGTGGACATTACCAAATTTTACAAGGAATTTGGATTGTTCACCCTGGATCCGGGATTTCTTTCCACGGCATCCTGCCAGAGCAAAATCACCTTTATCGACGGCGATGTGGGGGTTTTGTTGTACCGTGGCTACCCCATCGATCAGTTGGCCGAGAGAAGCACCTTCCTTGAGGTGTGCTATCTGCTGATGCAGGGCGAATTGCCCACCCGTCCAAACTACGAGGAATTTTCTCGGACTGTCATGGCGCACACCATGCTTCATGAGCAAATGTTGAACTTTTACAAGGGTTATCGCCGCGACGCCCATCCCATGGCCATCATGGTGGGAATGGTGGGCGCGATGTCGGCCTTTTATGGGGACTCTCTGGATATCCAAGACCCCAGACAGCGGGAAATTTCGGCATTCCGGTTGATTGCCAAGTTACCCACCATTGCGGCGGCTTCTTTCAAATATTCGGTGGGCCAGCCTTTTGTCTACCCCAAAAACGAACTGGGATACATTGAAAATTTTTTGCGCATGCTTTTCAAGGTTCCCTGCGAAAAATATAAAATATCACCGGTACTGGTCCGTGCCATGGAGCAAATTTTTATCCTCCATGCCGACCATGAACAAAATGCTTCAACATCGACAGTACGTCTGGCCGGTTCTTCGATGGCCAACCCCTTCGCCGCCATCTCTGCCGGTGTCAGTTGCCTCTGGGGTCCCGCCCACGGTGGTGCCAATGAGGCCGTTTTAAAAATGTTGCACGAAATCGGTACGGTAGATCGTGTGGGTGAATACATCAAGAAGGCCAAGGATCCCAGCGACAACTTCCGTCTGATGGGGTTCGGCCATCGGGTTTACAAAAACTACGACCCACGCGCCCGCATCCTTAAAAAAGCGGCGCACGATGTCCTGGCGGAGCTGGGACGTGAGGACGATGCCCTTTTCAAGCTGGCCCTGGAGCTGGAACAAATTGCCCAGAGCGACGATTATTTCGTTGAAAAGAAGCTCTATCCCAATGTCGATTTTTATTCTGGCATCATCCAATCGGCCATCGGCATACCCACCAACATGTTTACGGTCATTTTCGCCGTTGCCCGTTCCATAGGCTGGATCTGCCAGTGGATGGAAATGATTTCCGGCAAGGAATCCATCGGGCGTCCCAGGCAGCTCTACATTGGAGCGCCGCAACGCGACTATGTCCCCCTGCACCGGCGTCCGTAATTTCTCCCCCTTTTTTTAACGCAACCGGTGTCCGTTGACACCGGTTGCGCGAATCATCATATTTCCTTAGGATTTGCTGGCGGGACTGCTGAATAAAAAAGGATCGAAGGTGATAATGGGAGTGCCGAAGTGGAATTGACTGGGTCCCAAATTGTCGTCAGAACCCTCCTGGATCTGGGAGTGCGTCTTGTCTTTGGTTATCCGGGCGGGTCGGTTTTGCACGTCTACGATGCCATTTTTAAACACCCGGAACTGAAACATATCCTGTGTCGTCATGAGCAGGGGGCGGTGCATGCCGCCGATGGATATGCCCGCGTCAGCGGTGAGGTCGGGGTGGCCCTGGTCACTTCGGGTCCCGGGGCAACCAATGCGGTGACGGGGTTGGCGACCGCCAACATGGATTCCATTCCCCTGGTGGTTCTGTCCGGGCAGGTTCCCGTTGACCTGATCGGTAATGACGCCTTCCAAGAAGCCGATACGGTTGGCATTACCCGTTCCTGTACCAAGCACAACTATCTGGTCCGACATGTGACCGATCTGGCACGGGTGATTCGTGAGGCCTTCCATATTGCCCGTACCGGGCGACCGGGTCCGGTGGTGGTCGATCTTCCCAAGGATGTCACCGCCGCTCTGTGTGATTATGTCGATAGTGGCAGTGATGTGCGTATCCGCTCCTACAACCCTACCGTCGTTGGCAATGCCCGGCAGGTCAAAAAAGCGGTTTCCATGATCCTTTCGGCCCGGCAACCCATGATTTATACGGGTGGTGGCGTCATTCTGGCCAATGCCTCCGAGTATCTGACCCGGTTTACGCGACTCCTGGGTGCCCCCATTACCAATACCCTCATGGGGTTGGGTGGGTTTCCCGCCACCGACCCGCAGTTTGTCGGCATGCTGGGGATGCACGGCACCTATGAAGCCAATATGGCGGTTTCCAATTGCGATCTGTTGGTAGCTATCGGTGCCCGTTTTGATGATCGGGTAACGGGAAAAATTTCCCAATTTGCCTCCAACGCCAAGATCATTCACGTTGATGTCGATCCGACCTCCATCTCCAAAAATGTCAAGGTCCACCTCCCCATTGTTGGTGATGTCAAAAATGTCCTGGAACAGATGAATACCCTTCTGGAAGAGCCAGGGGCGAGGGCGCATCAACCCGATTTAAAACCGTGGTGGCAACAGATTCAAACTTGGCGCGAGCGGCAATGTTTGCGTTACCACCAGAGTCAGGATGTTATCGAACCACAGTTTGTCATTGAAAAGTTGCGGGATTTGACCCAGTCCAACGCCATTGTCGCAACCGATGTGGGACAGCACCAAATGTGGGCTGCCCAATTTTATCCGTTTGACCGTCCGCGACGCTGGCTGACCTCCGGAGGACTGGGGACCATGGGTTATGGACTGCCAGCCGCCATGGGGGCCAGCATGGCTTTTCCCGATGAAACGGTGGTCTTGATTACAGGCGATGGTTCTTTTCAGATGAACAGCCAGGAATTGGCTACCTGTCACCAGTATCGTATTCCCCTCAAAATAGCGATCCTCAACAACGGCTATCTGGGGATGGTGCGGCAATGGCAACAAATTTTTTATGAAGGTCGGTATTCCCAATCCCACATCATCGCAACGCCGGATTTTGTCAAACTGGCCGAGGCTTATGGCGCGGTTGGGTTGCGGGCGACCCGGCCCGATGAGGTCGAGCCGGTCATCCGACAGGCGTTGGCGACCGACAATACGGTGGTCATGGATTTTCGGGTCGCAAAAGAATCCAACGTCTATCCCATGGTGCCGGCGGGCAAGGCATTGAACGAAATGATCTTGCTCTAGGAGAGGAATGGATCATGCGGCATATCATCTCAGTCCTGGTGGAAAACGAGGCGGGTGTCCTTTCGCGGGTGGCGGGACTTTTTGCCGCTCGTGGTTTCAATATTGAATCCTTGACCGTTGCTCCGGTTGGGGATGAGAAGACATCGCGGATTACCCTGGTTTCCGATGGAGATGACGAAATTATTGAGCAAATCCTCAAGCAGTTGAACAAACTCATCCCGGTGATCCATGTCATTGACCTTACCGAAGGTCCCCATGTGGAGAGGGAGTTGATGTTGATCAAGGTGGCGGCGGAAAAAGAGGTTCGGGCGGAGGTTTTGCGTATTGCCGATATTTTTCGTTCTCGGGTATTGGATGCGACGACCAACTCGTTCATGATCGAGGTGACGGGAGACAGCAACAAACTGGATGCCTGTCTGGAGTTGCTCAAACCTTTGGGTATCATCGAGGTGGTGCGGACGGGGCAGGTGGCGTTGAGCCGGGGAAACCGGGGAATGGTCAAGCATTAGGGATTTTTTTTGGGATAACTATTGCGAAAGAACTTTAGGGAGTCGTTGAGGCAATGAAAATCTATTACGACCGTGATGCAAATTTGGACAACATCAAAAGCCGCCAGGTCGCCGTGATCGGATACGGTTCCCAGGGGCATGCCCACGCCCAGAACCTGAAGGATTCAGGGGTCAATGTGGTGGTGGGGCTGCGTCCTGGTTCCTCCTCCTGGAAAAAAGCGGAGGGGGCGGGGTTGCGCGTGCAGGAAGTTACCCAGGCGGTAGCGGGTTCGGATGTGGTCATGATTCTGGTTCCCGATGAGCACCAGGCCCGGCTGTATCGGCATGATGTGGCCCCGCATATGAAAAAAGGGGCGAGTCTGGTTTTTGCCCACGGTTTCAATATTCACTTCGGTCAGATTGAACCTCCTGCCGATGTGGATGTATTTTTGGCGGCACCCAAAGGTCCGGGGCATTTGGTCAGAGCGGAATATGTGCGCGGCGGCGGCGTGCCAACCCTGGTGGCCATCCATCAAAATGCCAGTGGTCGGGCTTTCGATGTGGCCTTGGCGTATGCCTCCGCCATTGGCGGTGGTCGGGCCGGGATCATTGAGACCAGCTTCAGGGAAGAGACCGAGACCGACCTTTTTGGGGAGCAGGCGGTTCTTTGTGGTGGCATTACCGCTTTGATCCAGGCGGGTTTTGAGACTTTGGTGGAAGCGGGGTATGCCCCGGAGATGGCCTATTTTGAATGTTTGCATGAAACCAAGCTGATCGTGGATTTAATCTACGAAGGGGGGATAGCCAACATGCGCTATTCCATTTCCAACACGGCTGAATACGGTGACCTGACCCGAGGACCACGTATCATTGATGCCCGGACCAAAGAGGAAATGAAGCGTATCCTCACAGAGATTCAAACCGGGGTTTTTGCCCGTGAATGGATTCTGGAGAATCAGGCGGGTCGGGCGCAGTTTCAGGCGTTGCGTCGCCTGGGGGCGGCCCATCCCATCGAGGAATTGGGCGGAGGTTTGGAGGCAGAGCCTCCAAGGTTTTGTTTTTGAATTTAAACAAAAAGCTTCATGCCTATGGGGGTTTGGGGGCGAAGCCCCCAAGGTTTTGATTTTGACTTTGTGCCCAAAGGGCATCATGTCCAAGGCCGACAGGGGAAGGAGTTTTCCAGAATGGTCATGAGGAGTCCTGTAGCGAAGGAAGGCTGGCCTTTCATCCTCGGGTTTGCTGCCGTATCGGGTGTGGTCAGCTATTTTTTTCCTGCCTGGATTGTCGTAGGGCCGTTTGGGTTGCTGACGGTTTGGTGCGTCTGGTTTTTTCGGGATCCGGAGCGTTCGGTCCCCCAAGATCTAGGGGTATTGGTGGCCCCGGCGGATGGACGGGTGGTGGCCATTGAGGAGGTAGCCCAGGCCCCTTTGGGGTTGGGGCCGGCGCGAAAATTTTCCATCTTCATGAATGTGTTCAGTGTTCATGTCAACCGTGCCCCGCTGACAGGTCAGGTGAAGGGGTTGGCTTACCATCCAGGCCGTTTTCTCAACGCCGCCCTGGATAAGGCCTCCGTGGAAAATGAACGCATGGAAGTTTTCATGGAAGGGGAAAACGGGGTTCGGGTGGTCTTTGTTCAGGTTGCGGGTTTGGTTGCCAGGCGAATTGTTTGCTGGTTGCGGCAGGGGGATAGCCTGGGGCGGGGGGATCGCTTTGGGTTGATCCGCTTTGGTTCCCGCGTGGATGTGTATTTGCCTTTGGACGCCCGGATCCTTTTGACTTTGGGGGATAAAACCCGGGCTGGCGAAACGATCATAGCGCGGATGGAGTTAAAAAACGGTGGTTGAGATGCCAGGAAAAAGGGGAGCCTATATTTTCCCGAGCCTGCTGACCACGGGGGGGATGTTTTTTGGGTTTTACGCTATCATGGCCGCGCTGACCGGTCAGTATGAGCGTGGTGCCCTGGCCATCGTTGCGGCGGCCATTATCGATGGACTGGATGGCCGAGTGGCACGGGCGATGAATGCCACCAGTGCTTTTGGCAAGGAATACGACAGTCTGGCCGATTTTCTTTCCTTTGGAATTGCCCCGGCGGTTTTGATCCATCAATGGGCTTTGATACCTTTCAACCGCGTTGGGTGGGCA
>JACSDG010000060.1:0-19969 GCA_015660855.1 Magnetococcales bacterium | reverse complement strand
GGGCAGGGGCTTTTTTGTATGCCGTGTGCGGGGCCTTGCGTCTGGCCCGGTTCAATGTGCAGCATTATGTGGGGGATGAACGGGTTTTCAAACGTTATTTCCAGGGATTGCCCATACCGGCGGCGGCGGGGGTGTTGGTTGCGACCTTGTTGTTTTATTTGGAGATGGGGTGGGAACTTCCCCGACCGGGAGTCGGGTATGGGGGTTGGGCGTGGCTGCCATTGGTTTTGGTTTACGCCCTGGGCATCCTCATGGTGAGCAATGTTCGTTTTCGCAGTATGAAGGATATGGATTGGCACAAATCTCGTCCGTTCCTGACCTTGGTGGGGGTGGTTGTTTTCCTGGCTGTACTGACGATCCATCTGGCGGTTACCCTGTTTTTGTTGAGTTGGGTCTATCTGGCCTCGGCATTTCACAGCCATCGTGAATATCGTCGTCTTTTGGCCGAAGGCAAGGAAGTAGAAGAGGACGAGGTCAAGGATTTTACTGTGTGATTATTGCTCAGGTCGCGGGGGTTACGAGGGAGATCAAACCTTCCCGGTGGTTGTTTTGGGAAGAATCCCCCCAAGGTTTTGCTTTTGCCCGAGAGGCATGACTTTCATGGTTTGACAGATCGGAGGGGGATTCTTAATCGAGTGTGGTGGTGCCGAATATTTAACACATAAAATATGTTAAATTTAAAATGATTCTTGCAAATCAACTCGTGAATGGTATATCCTGTGTGTCAATGGCTGGTAGGAGGCAGACCGAAGGTGAGGGTCTGTATGCGGAGGGGGCATCTCCGTGAAGTGCCGATTGGATTGATGGCACTTTCAGAAAGGAACGGTGAAACACCCATGGACCATCTGCAACAAACTCATTTGGATGACAGCGCAATAGAATTACAAAAAAGGATCGTGCGCAGGAATCGACTTCGGGACCAGCGGGGGCTTCGCGGAGTCGATAAATTTTTGGTTGTTGAAATTTTTGTGTTTGTTTTGTCTGTTGGAGGCGTATGTTTTTGGTTTATTGACCGCTGGGCCAAGATGAGTTGAAGGCACAGTCACGCTGATCGCAGCCAAAGATTGGATGGTCAGATCAAAATCATGGCAAGAATGCGCGTTATGGGGTGGGCATGTTTGTAGTCCGTCATTTGTCGGTATTGGGTGTGGTTTTCGTAATGTTTTTTCTTTCTTTGTCGGTTTATGGAGAGGAAAAAAACGAGATTGTCATGCTCAATTGGCCCGAGTATATGGACTTTGATGTTGTAAAAAGATTTGAACAAACAACCGGTATCAAATTTCGCATGGTATTGTTTGAGACCGATGAAACCCGCGATGAACTGCTGGCCCAGACCAACAGCGGTAGTTATGATATTGCCCAAATTACCTGTGATCGGGTAAATGGTTATGTCAAACATGGTTGGCTGGCTCCCATGAATGCCACCCTTGTTCCTAACATAAAGCACATTGGCAAACGTTGGCAGAGTGAGTTTCCAGAAATTTTCAGTCACGCCATCACATTCCACTGGGGAACTTTGGGGATTGCCTACCGCCCGGATTTATTGGGTGGGAAAATTTCCAAATGGATCGATCTGCTCAAGCCCGTGGAAAGTCTGCGCCAGAAAATTCTTATGGAAAAAGATTCAAGGAACCTTGCGGGCATGGCCTTGAAGGCGAGTGGTTTTTCCTGGAACGCCTATGATGAGAAGGCTGTCAAGGCCGCCTCCGCCATGCTGGTGGCGCAGAGGCCCTATGTCAAAACATATGGCTATCCTTCCATAGACGATAAATCGGGGTTGATCACGGGCGATGTTTGGGCCGTGACCCTCTATAACGGCGATGCCGTCGGATTGCAAGAATATGAACCTAAGATTAAGTATATTGTACCTGAAGAGGGGGCTTTGTTGTGGATGGATTGCCTGTCTGTTTTGGCAAGTTCAAAGAGGAAACCTCAAGCTTACGAGTTTATTAATTTTTTGCATGAACCGGAAAATGCGGCCCAGATTGCCAAGACGCTTCATTACGCTACGACCAACGAGTCCGCTCTTGCCTTTTTGCCGCCTGAGTTTCTCAATGATCCGGTGATCCATCCCCCAGCGGAGGTTATGAGTCGTTCAGAGTTTTTCAATGAGAAGTGGCCTTCCAAGGTTGAGAAAGGCTATAAAAATTTATTGAACAGCTTGATTAACCAGGGGGGTGGGACGAAAAAATAATGGGGGGTGATGCTTTGTTTTTGCTGAAAGTTTGACAAAAAATTTTGCGGGGGTTAAGGGGGGAATGATCCCCCCCCCATGGAGAAGAAATCAGGACAACCACTCCACCTGCCCATTTTCAATGTGGTACAGGGCACCCACCACCTTGATCTTGCCTTCCTTGATCAGGTGGGCCAGTTCTTCACTATGGCCGGAAAGGTCGGTCATGGACTGCCTGACGTTCTCCTTGATGGCTTCCAAAAGAATGGCATCCCCGGTCAATCCCTTGCCTTTGGCCCGTTCGACGGCGGGGATAATATTGTCCACCAGGGCGGGGATGTTGCCGCCCACCTTGTCGCCTTTCAGCACCGCCGTGACAGCACCGCACTTGGTATGACCCATGACGACAACCAGACTGGTTCCGAGGTGTCCGGCACCATATTCCGCCGTACCAATTTCGTCCACGTCGGCCACATTGCCCGCTACCCGGATGACAAACAAATCACCGATTCCCTGATCAAACACATGTTCCACCGGCACCCGCGAATCGGAACAGGAAATGATGGTCGCAAAAGGGTGCTGCCCGCCACTGAACGTCTCCGCGATACGCGCTGCAGTCAGATTGGGGTGTGTCAAGGCACCAGCAACAAAACGGGCATTGCCCTCCTTGAGCCTAGTCAAGGCGTCGTCCGGAGTCACGCCAGGAGCTTTTTCACTGGCCATGGAAAGGCGTGGCAGAAGAAGCAAAGAGGCCACCCCCGTAGCCAAACCAGCCAGAACATGCCGACGGGTGGTTCCCGTCACTCCCCCTTGTCCCTCAGGTTGCCCTAGGTCATTCTGCCGTGAAAAGTGGCTGCTGATCGATCCGACTGTACAATCGCACATGAAAATTACACCTCCGAAGTTGGTTATTTTAAACAACAAAACAATCCTGCCGTTGTATCTTTGTTGATTTCCCGGGACAAAACGGCGTACAAGGATGCAAATTCAGGATTCAACGGCGCACGCAAACATGAAGGGCAGAAAAAAACATGGAAAACCCATTGCAAAACATCAGGGCACCGTGGATCAGCCCGGATGGTCACATCCTCATGGAAAAACTGCCGATTGATTCCACTCTTGAAAATTCTCTGCACCCCAACTTTGAACAGTTTAGCGACGCCTGCCGCATTCTTCAATCCATGTTTCTTCATGGAAAGTCAGGGGCCGCCATTTTTCTTCTTGGATTGCTTCGACACTATCAGGACGACATCAGACGCTCAACTGAGATCGTCAATGCCCTCTCCGGGTACAAAACCAAACCGTGCGCCCAGGCACTGTTGGCAGAGCTTCGCCGTGTCAAAAACTCCAACTCGACACGAAAGTACATCAACACACTATTAAAGGCCCTCTCCTACTTTCCCTTGGAATTGGTGGAGGACGGGCTTAGCAACCTGGCCGACGACAAAACTTTCACTCCAAAAATGAGAGCCAGATTCAAAAGCATACTGAAAGACACCCACAAAAACGACGACGATGTGTTCTTCGGGGTTGGATACGACGACAATTGCTAAATGAACCCGGAAATTTTACGCTGAGGCTGTCGATTTTCGATCATAAGCATCCATCTTTAAATAGGAAATAATAAGCTTTTTGGCGTTCTCCATCTCCCCAGGCTCAACAGATTTCTGGATTTGCGCTGGTTCATTCCGCGCATCCCTACCCTCAAGAATCTTCCGGGTTCTCGCCTGCAACACTTTGGCAAACAGCTCTCTGTCATGAGTTCCTCGAGTGGACGCGAGTCTTTCCAACATGTCCCCAACACGGACAAAGCTCAACAAGATGTCCAATTTTTCCTGGACAACCGCAGAGGCATTGAAAATTTTAACGTTGTGCCGCTCCGGGTCCAAAACTTCAAACAATTGCAAAAACATTCCCATCGCAGCGGGATCGATATGGCAAATATGACCCATCTCAATATGAATGATTGTTTTCCCAGGCTTTCCTATCCTGTCAAGCAACTCTTGAAAATTATCATAGTCGCGAAAGGTAATTTTTTTACCCTTGAACCTGATAATGATTTCTTGACTGGTTGAATCGAGTATCATTTTCTCCCCCTGAATCTTTTGCGCGTGGCCCCCCCACTTTAAGATTGAAACAATTCATCCCCCCCCAATTCCCCCTTGTCCTGCCAACAAAGGAAGCACCCGATCATTAAACTCCAACGATTCCATGCGTTGCTCAAAAACACCCGTCGTCACCGTCTGAGCCAAGACACTGTTGCGACCTTCCAACCAACCCCTGACCCGATCCTCACCCACCCCTTCATTGCGAATTTTATCTTGTCCAAGCAGAGACCAACCTGGGGCGATCACCACCGCCGCCACCTCCAAATCGGTCAACCCTTCCATCCGCAAGGATCGGTCAATGACATCAGCCCCTCTCCCCATTAAAAACCCACCCGCCACCGCATACCAAAAAAAATTCCCCCCCTCATCCCGCAAAGGGCCAAGCCCAAGGGTTCGCCACGGCAACCATCCCACGACTCGCCCCCGCATGTAGACACATTCCGCATTGGCATAACCATCCGGGGGAAAATCCAGATCGGGACACGGAAGCTTGCCCTCAGATTGACCAGCAAACGCCCGCAACCCAAAAATCGCCTCCGCCAACCGACGCATGGTACCCTCCCGGTCGGCTAGGCGTTGTGGATGCGGCTCCAACAATTGGTAAAAAGCCGCCCCCAACACCGCCACCAGGAGTGCCAAAACCGCAAGCATCGCACTGCCCCTTTGGTTCAAGACCATCACATTCCCCCCTCGAAAACCTCGCATAAGCCCCCAGATTAAAATCTGACATGGCTGATGGTCTCGTAAATGGGGCCAAACACCGACAGAATCACCCAGCCCAGTAACAATCCCATCACCAACGTCAACACCGGCTCTACCAAGGATTGCAAACCATCAATGGTTTCGCGCAATTCCCGATCAAGAAAATAGCCCACATTTTCCATAGCGTTATCCAGTTGTCCAGAAGCCTCCCCCGCCTCCAACAAACGGGGCAACGGCGGTGGCAACACCCCCTCGTCACGCAGGGCGGCACTCATCGGCAACCCTTCAGACACGCGATCATGAACCCGGGTAATCAATCGAAAAAGGGCTTTATTTTCCGTCAGTCTTGCATTGATCCCCAAAGCGTCAAGGACCGGGATCCCCGATCGGTACATCAGGGTAAAGCTGGTCGCAAAACGAACCAGAAAAAATTTTTGAATCATCGGTCCCACAAACCAGACCCGCAACACCAATCGATCCAGCAACTCGTCCAGTTCCCGATGCAAACGGCGCAGAGTCCCAAGCCCAAACACCAACCCCAGTGGCAACAACACCATCAGCCACCACCATTCGACGACAAAACGGCTCACTGCAAACAGCACCAAAGTATAGAACGGAATTTCACCCCCCATTTTTGGAATAAACTCCATCAACCGGGGGGCAAGAAAAATCATCAGGAAAAAAAACAATGCCATGACAACCAAACCCACGATAGCCGGATAGCGTACCGCTTGCACCGCCCTGGTGGCCAATTCATCCTCCCATTTGATGTTCGCGGCCAACGCCTTGAAAATTCCGGGCAGTTGACCCGTGCGCTCCCCGACCCGGACAAGATTCGAAAAAACCGGAGGAAATATCTCAGGATAGGGGATCATCGCCTCGGAAAATCCCTTGCCACCATGGATGTCCTCGGTGATGGCGGCCAGCACATCGCGAAATCGGGGATGGGGAATGGAAAGACGGATTTCATCCAGGGCGTCGGGTATGGAAGCCCCCGACTTGAGCATCTGTTCCATGTGAATGCAAAACAACAACATGAGCTTGCGCGGAACGGTACGGTGCCGGACCATGAAACCCGATGGGCCAGAAGTCCGGACATCGATGAGCCAAAGCCCCATGCGCGTCAATTTGAGTTCCAAATCCTTGGTATTCAACGCCTGGATCATCCCACGCGAAATGCGCCCGGACTTGTCGGCGGCCCGGTAGGTAAACTCAGACATGATCCGACCTCAACGCCATTTCACCCAACTCTTTCAGGTCCACCACTCGTGCCAGTTCATCCAAGGTCGTCACCCCCGCCTTGACACGTTCGATGCCATCCATGACCATGGTACGCAATCCCAATGTTCGACCATGGGCGATAAAATCCTTGCGCGGTGCCCCCATATAAATCAGGTCGTCAAAGGTGTCGTCCACCCGCAGCACTTCCATCACCGGCAACCGGCCACGATAACCCGATCCAAAACATTCATCACACCCCACCGCACGATAAACCCAATCCTCTTTCCCCTCCTCAATACCTAAAATGCGGCGCTCATCCAGGGTGGCCCGAGAGTGTTTGCGACAGGCAGGACACAACCGCCGCACCAGACGCTGGGCAATGATGCAATTGATGTTGCCTATGAGAAAATCTTTGTGGGCACCCAAATTCAATAGTCTTGGCAAGGTTCCAAGAGTGGAATTGGCATGCAGCGTAGTCAACACCTGGTGCCCGGTCATGGCCGCCTGAAGGGCCATGTTGGCCGTTTCACTGTCGTGAACCTCTCCCACCAGGATCACGTCGGGATCCTGCCAAAGCAATGAACGTATCCCGGCGGCATAATCCAAACCCACCGCCTTGTTGACGTTGGTCTGCAACACCGTCGGCATGGGGTACTCCACCGGGTCTTCAAGCGTCATGACATTGATACCGGTGTTGTTGACATGGTTGATCATGGAATACAGGGTCGTCGTCTTGCCACTGCCGGTAGGGCCTGTAACCAATACCAGACCCATGTTTCGGTTCAAGGCGCGTTGCAATTCCTCCAGGTTGTGACGGGTCAATCCCAAATCCACCAGGGAACGAATCTCCCGACGCAGATCAAGAATCCGGAATACCGCATTTTCGCCATTGATCGTCGGCTGGAGAGATATGCGAAAACTCACTTTTTTTCCGTTCACGTCAAGGCTGATATAGCCATCCTGCGGAATTCGAGTTTCGGCGATGTTCATTCCCCCCATCACCTTAATGCGTACCAGCAAACTGGGGAGAAGATGCTTGTGGAAACTGTAAATCTGCCGCAACACCCCATCGATACGATATCGTACCCGAACAAACCCGGCGGTAGGACCGATATGAATATCCGACACTTCCTGTTTCACGGCATCGGTCAGCAGGGCATCCACCAACCGCACCATGGGATGACTGAATTCCCCTGTCGGGTCCACCAGGGATTCCAGATCCACTTCCCCCGTTTCCAACTCCCGCAAAATTCCTTCCACCGAAAGTTCGTGGCCATAATATTGATCTATGGCACTGGCGACATCGGCCTCCCCCGCCAGTTTGGGCGATACCGTCGTCCCCGGTTCCAGGCGGGCCTGCAATAAATCCAACACCGAGGCGTTCATGGGGTTGGCCATGGCCACCACCATCTGTTTTTTTTCCCGGTCGTAGAGAATGGGCAAAATGCCGTGACGCAGGGCAAAACTTTTGGGCACCATGGCCAAAGCCTCGGCCTGAGGCAAAGCTTCCGCCAAATCCACCGATTCATGATCGAGGGACTCGGCCAGGACGTCGCGCATGCACGACTCCCCAACCAACCCCAGCCTGACCACGATGCGACCCAATGTTTCCGAGGAGCGTTTTTGTTCCGCTAAGGCCGTTTGCAGTTGATCCTGGGTGATAAAGCCCCGGTCCAGCAAGAGATCCCCCAAGCGACGCCCCGGTCTTTCAACCTTTTGGCCCCCGCCGCCTGCCACTTCCGGGATCAACACCCGCGAAGTTCGGCGCCATCGGTCCAAAAATCCCCGAATTCCCCCTGAACCCACCTGAAAATCTCTGGGGTTGACATAGTGGCTTTCCGGAGGTCTTTTCAAAAGCAGTTGGGCCGTCAAAAGTTCCAGACCTCCCTTCTGCCACCCCTCCCCGATTCCCAACCGACCGGCCAAAGCTTCCACATCCACCACCGTCAGCCGGGCACCCTCCAACGAAACCTGCAAACGGGCTATCTCTCGAGACAATTCATTCGCTGCAAGAAAAAACAGATCAAACTCTTGCCCGCGATCCAACATTCGCAAACTCGACAAATAACGTTGAGTTCGGATCAATTCCTGGGAAACGATTCCTGTCTGAACCTCTCCCATGGCCTGGCGCATCGGCGTCATGCGACTGATTTGTGTCCGCCCCCGGACAAAAAAAGTCTGCCTCAAGCCAAACGAAGTCAAAACCGCCAGCAACGTCCGTTCCGAGCCTCGGTCAATCTGCTGCAACAGGCGTCGCATCAGCAATTGCTGTGACCACAGCCCTGTCACCGCGACCTTCATCTCACGCAAGGGTGTCAGCCACGGACTGATCAGAACAGGATTGACCAGGGCCGAATAAAGGATGCGCTCCCCTTCTGCCATCCGCCCCTGGGACACGGCACGGCGGTAGGGTGTTGCCGGAAATAGTCTTTCCAAACGTCGATCCAGAACACGGCGACGATCCGACCCTTGCAGACAGGGGATCACCTCCCCCTTCATCTCTTCTTCGATGACATCGACCAGGACGTACACTTCCACCCCATGGATATGTCCTTCCATGAATTTTCTGAACCGACCATGGCCTTCGATATTTTGGGAAAACCGACCACGCTCCTGGAACAAACCGTTTTTCCAGTGATACACAGCCAACTCTTCCCGTGATACAATCATCAGGAGAGAATCTGCTTTGCGCTCCGGCAAAAAGGTCAGAACATTCTCGTACAGGTTTTCCAATACACGGACCATAGATTCTACCCTAAAGAAACGACCCAATCCGAAAAAAAAATTAATCCATCGTCACCATCATACCATCACACTCTGCAAAAAAAAAATCATTCAACCACCCTCCCCAGCCCCTTTGGCGTTCCAAATTGAAATCCCTGCCTGTTATCAAGCCATTATGTTACGATAAGCCTTCTATCCAGCACCCAAAAGGCAGCCAACCCATGTACCACGATAATTTTGGCCTCAACCAACCGCCTTTCCGCAACACCCCAGACACTCGCGTCTTCTACAAGGGAGGCAAACGCGGAGCCATCCTCGAAGCTCTGGAATATGCCATTCTCCAAGGGGAAGGGATCATCAAAGTCGTCGGTGAGGTGGGAAGTGGCAAGACCATGCTATGCCGAATGCTGGAGAGTCGCCTTGGCAAAAAGGTGGAAACAGTTTTCATCGCCAATCCAAGCCTGACGCCAGAAAATATTTTTCACGCCATCGCCGTGGAACTCCACATTGATGTGGCGGAAAAAAACGATAAATTCCAGGTACTCCACTCATTACAAAACGATCTCATCCAAAAGCATGCCGCCGGTCGCCGTGTGGTTGTACTGGTCGAAGAGGCCCAAGGCATGCCGCTGGCCACACTCGAAGAGATTCGTCTACTCAGCAACCTGGAAACCAGCAGTTCCAAACTGCTGCAACTGGTGCTCTTTGGGCAACCAGAGCTGGATGTCAATCTTTCAGTTCCTTCCATACGCCAGCTCAGGGAGCGTATTTCCTACCAGTTCCATCTCCCCCCCTTCACCCAGGAGGATGTTGAAGAATATTTGATCATGCGTATGCGTTCGGCGGGTTATCGCGGCCCGACCCCGTTCCAGCCTGGGGCCTGCCGCCGCATCTGCAAGCTGTCGGGGGGATTGACCCGCCGCATCAACCTGCTGGCCGACAAAGCCTTGCTCGCCGCCTACATTGAAAAAAAAGACCGGGTCTCCACCCGGCATGTCAACCAGGCCGCCGCAGAAAGCAGTTTCACCGCCGTGCGCGACTGGCGGCGCACCACCCGCATAGCCACTCTGGTTGCCCTCATCGGCGTCCCACTCGCTGGCGGCCTGGGCTTCTACCTGGCAGGTGTCAACCAGACCCAACCCACGCTCATTTCTCCATCCACCACCCCCCCCGAAAAACCCGATGAGGTCACCCAGATCCAAGTCAAACCGCAACCCACCCCTGAAACTCAAACGACGCTCGAACAGCCCCCCGCCCCAAAACAGGCCGGTGAAGAAATCATCACCTTCCCTGCCCCCACAACCCCCAATCTTTCGCCTGCCCCCACGGCCACAGAGCTGTCCGGGCAACAACGCCCCGTCCCCAATGACAAACCCTCCCCCCCCGAACAATCGCCGCAACCACCGCATGCAACACCGGCGCAACAACCAACCACAGACCTCCCTTCAGTCAAACCGTTACCCGCCAACCGGACCGATCCCATCCATCCACCATCGGCCCCCGTGACATCCAGCACCGAAACCATCGCCGATAAAGACACCGCCCCCCCTCCCAAGGGAGAGATGAACCACACGTTGAGCCAAAAACTGGCCGCCAGCAACCAATGGTTTAAAACCGCCGACCCCAGCCATTATACCCTGCAAATCATGGTCGTGACCAACAAAATAGACGCATGGATCCAGGAGATGGCCAATGCCGAAGCCCATATGGGAGGAAAATTTTTTATAAAACCCACCACGGCGGGCAATCAAACAAACTATATAGTTTTTTATAACGATTATGCTTCTTTTTCAAATGCGCGGGCGGACATCGAACGTTTGCCACAAAAATTGCGCCAATTCACTCCTTTTGTCCAATCAATCAAACGGGTCTTAGAAAAACGTTGAGAATCTGGGGGCAGTCCATCCATTGAAAACAGGTCCACATCTGAAATAATTGTTGCCTTGTTGAAGAATTCTTTCAATTCGTTCCGGAAATAATTAAAATTAATGAAATTCTGGTCCTCACACAATGTGATTGAGAAATGAAAAAATGTTGCGTTTGATGGGATAATTCAGCCTGTTGCAAGATGGCCTTCCATGTCATGCCAGCCGCTGCCTGGAGATGGCATGGAACTTGATTGCATGCCTCATTGACTAGGCGTCCCGGAAAGTTGGCCGGGGATGTTTCTCATGGTGAAAGGGAATTAAAAATTTGCATGCAGCATGGATCATTCTAGCAATCCTGGTGATCACCGGATTTCTCCTCGGGAACCACAAGGCGGCAGTATTGGCGCGGAGCGGGAAACTGCACTCTCGGCCACGGTATCATGGCGTTTTTATTGCCCTCTGGTCCTTGTTTCCGGGATTGATGGTGGTGACCCTGTTTGCCCTGTTTGCCTCCTGGACCATAGACACCATGATCCTCAAAGATCTCCATGGAACCGTGGATCAAACCAATGCCATGGAGCAATCCGTCCTCCTCAACAAGGTCAAACTGGTCGCCGAGAACAAGATGACCCTCAACGAGGACATGGGAATCACCATGGAAACCGTCCTGCGCATGCAGACCTTAAACCGCAGTGCCGATACCCTGGTCACCGCCCTGGTCATGGGAGCGGGGTTGCTGGGGTTTGGGTATTCGTGGAACCGCATCCACCGGGAATTCCGCGCCCGGCAGGAGGTGGAAAAAATGGTTCGTATCCTCCTGGTCGCCGCTTCATCCGTCTCCCTGTTCATTACCCTGGGGATCGTTCTTTCCCTAATTTTTGAAACGTTGCGTTTTTTTGCCTCCGTCCCTGTGACCGATTTTCTCTTTGGTCTGCAATGGAGTCCCCAAACCGCCATCCGCGCCGATCAGGTCGGAGGGACAGGCTCCTTTGGAGCCATCCCCCTCTTCGCCGGTACCCTGATGATCACCGGCATCTCCATATTGGTCGCCGCGCCGGTGGGTTTATTTTGCGCCATTTATCTGTCTGAATTTGCTTCACCCCAGGTGCGCAGATGGATCAAACCCGCCCTCGAAATACTGGCGGGGATCCCCACGGTGGTGTATGGCCTGTTCGCCGCGCTGGCGGTCGCCCCGGCCATCGCCAACCTGGGAAAACTGACAGGTCTGGACGTTGCCTCCGAAAGTGCCCTGGCCGCAGGTCTCGTCATGGGCATCATGATCATTCCGTTCGTCTCTTCCCTGTCGGACGACGTGATCAACGCCGTTCCCCAGGCCATACGCGATGGTTCATTAGCCATGGGGGCAACCCAGGCGGAAACCATTCGCCAGGTCGTGCTGCCGGCAGCACTCCCCGGCATCGTCGGTGCCCTGCTGCTCGCCATCTCCCGTGCCGTGGGGGAAACCATGATCGTGGTCATGGCGGCCGGACTCGCGGCCAACCTGACCGCCAACCCCCTGCAAGCCATGACGACCGTGACGGTGCAAATCGTCACCCTGCTGGTAGGAGACCAGGAATTTGACAGTCCCAAAACCCTGGCCGCCTTTGCCCTGGGACTGACCCTGTTCTGCATTACCCTGATACTCAACATTATCGCCCTGGGGGTGGTCAGACGTTACCACGAACAACAATGAGTCCACTAAAAGGGACACCCGCCCAACAAAAACACCTGGCCAAACGTCATGCCGCCAGCCGACGATTTCGCTGGTACGGCATCGCTGGTCTGGGAATTGCCTTGTCCACGCTGCTGTTGCTGCTTGCAACCATGACATTCAAGGGCTACACCGCTTTTTTTCAAGCCCGGATTCAACTCACCATCCCCTTTGAAAAACCATTATTGGACCCGGATGGCAACCTGTCGCAAGATTCCCTGGGACGGGGAGATTATCGGGCCGTACTGAAAAATGCCCTGAACCATGCCTTCCCCGAGGTCAACAACCGTAACGATAAACTGAAATTAAACAAACTTTTAAGCGATGGCGCACCGTCCCAACTGCAAACCCTGCTCAAAGATCATCCCGAATGGCTATCCACCAGCCAGGAAATCTGGTTGAGCGCGTCGGACGATGTGGACATGTGGGTCAAAGGAGTCGTACCACGGGATCTTCCCGAACAGGCCCGCCATATCTCCGACAAGCAAGCGCAATGGCTGGCAAGCCTGGAAGAAAACGGTCGCCTGCAACTGCGATTCAACAGCCCGTTCTTCTTGAACGGCGATTCGCGCAACCCGGAAATGGCAGGTATTCTCGGTGCCATCAAAGGGTCGGTCCTGACTCTGTTGATCACATTTTTGGTTTCGTTTCCCCTTGGTGTCGCCACGGCGGTGTACCTGGAAGAATTCGTCGTCAAGGGGCGTTGGTCCGATTTTGTCGAGGTCAACATCAACAATCTGGCCGCCGTCCCCTCCATTGTTTTTGGTCTTTTGGGACTGGCACTCTATCTTAACCTGCTGCATCTGCCCCGTTCCGCCCCCCTGGTTGGAGGATTGACCCTGGCCATGATGACCTTGCCAACCCTGGTGATTGCCACCCGGGCCTCACTCAAATCGGTCCCCGAAGCCATACGCGATGGTGCCCGCGCCCTGGGGGCCAGTCCTTTGCAGGTGGTCCTGCACCACGTCCTGCCCCTGGCCGCCCCCGGTATGCTCACCGGCACCATCATCAGCATGGCCCGCGCTCTGGGTGAAACAGCTCCCCTGCTCATGATCGGCATGGTCGCCTTCATCATGGACATCCCGGGCAGCGTGACGGATCCCGCTACCGTACTTCCCGTACAAATTTTTCTTTGGGCTGACAGTCCCGAACGGGCATTCCTGGAAAAAACCGCCGGAGCCACCTTGGTATTGCTGATCTTTCTGATTACCATGAACGCCCTGGCAGTTTATATTCGCAACCGTGTCGAACGGCGATGGTAGGATAATCATCAAGTGAAAAATTCCTTTACCCTGAAAGCAAAAAACACCCTCCCCTCCGAATCCAGCCTTCCCCCTGGGGCTGCGGGTGCCGGCAACGATCCGGTTAAAATGGATTCCAACAATGTCAACGTGTATTACGGCACCAAACAGGCACTGAAAGACGTTGCCCTGCCCATACGCATGCACCGCGTCACAGCGTTGATCGGTCCATCGGGGTGCGGAAAAAGCACGTTTTTAAAATGTTTGAATCGGATGAACGACACCGTCGTCGGCTGTCGGGTTTCTGGATCCATCACCCTGGACAACGAAGATGTCTACGGCCCGGAAGTGGATGTGGTACAGTTGCGGGCACGGGTGGGGATGGTGTTTCAAAAACCCAACCCGTTTCCAAAATCCATTTACGACAACGTTGCCTATGGCCCGCGAATTCACGGCATGACCCGTGATCGGACCGAAATGGACCAAGCCGTGGAAACAAGTCTGGTCAAAGCGGGGCTGTGGAACGAGGTCAAGGATCGATTGAAAGAGCCGGGAACCAGCCTTTCGGGAGGGCAACAGCAAAGGCTGTGCATCGCCCGCGCCATCGCTGTCAATCCCGAAGTGGTGCTGATGGATGAACCCTGTTCCGCCCTTGACCCCATTGCCACCGCCCGCATCGAGGAACTCATTGACGATCTGGCCCGCAACTATACCATCGTCATTGTCACCCATTCCATGCAGCAGGCGGCACGAGTTTCGCATTTTACCGGTTTTTTTCATTTGGGAGAGTTGGTGGAATTCAATCAAACGGGGATTATTTTCACCAACCCCAAGCAGGAACGCACCAAAGGTTACGTCACCGGCCGTTTTGGTTGATGGCGAAGGTCCACGCCACACTTGAAGGATTCAAGTCCATGCCCAAAAGTACCCATCCGCATACGGTGGCCGCCTTTGACCAGGAACTCAATCGTTTGGATGAAATGCTCGTGCACCAGTTT
Organism: Magnetococcales bacterium; assembly: GCA_015660855.1. GTDB lineage: Bacteria > Pseudomonadota > Magnetococcia > Magnetococcales > UBA8363 > UBA8363. The sequence goes on along the minus strand of JACSDG010000060.1, from coordinate 5,223 downwards.
GAACTGGTGCACGGCATGATTCACGACGCCATGATCTCCGTATCCCATTTTGATGTCGATCTGGCGCAGGAGGTCATTGCCCGCGACGCCAAGGTGGATGATCTGGACCTGGTCATCGAAGAAGATTCCATCAAAATATTGGCACTGCGAAGCCCGCTGGCGGACGATTTGCGTTGGGTAATCGCCATTCAAAAGGCCTCCTCCGAACTGGAGCGAATGGGGGATTTCAGTAAAAACATCAGCAAACGGGTTGGTGTCTTGGCACTGCATCCCCTGCCCGAAGCAGCGGGTGGTCTCAAGGTCATGGGGCTGATGGTGTTGGAACAGTTGGACCGCATGCGCCAGGCATGGATCGAAGAAAAAACCGAACAGGCCATGACGGTCTGGCAGGGTGATGAGGCGGTGGATACCCTGTATGACGGCATGTTTCGCGAACTGTTGACCCACATGATGGAATCACCGAGAAATATCAGCTCGTGCATTCATCTCCTTTTCATCGCCAAAAATCTGGAACGCATTGGCGATCACATCACCAACATTGCCGAAGATTTGTACTATCGGATCAATGGTGAAAAACCGACCATGAACCGGCCCAAGGCGGACAAAACCTGTCAAGTCACGGCGCATCCGGAAAAAAAACCGGAGGGGTAAGGTTATCGTATCAGAGATACTATTCGGCAAAGATGCGCGGATTACCAGCCCATCTCACGGACCCACAGGGCAGCGGCGTTTTTCCACACCCGTCCCGCCAACGTATCCGGCTGCCCAGGCAGAATAACCATACCCGGTACACTTTGCACCGCCGCCACCGCAGGATCAAAACCTTCCCGCTTGAAACGAATGATGAAAAAAGGTTGGATGGGACGCAGGGCGTCGTGCTCCAAGCGTTCGGCTTCGATGGGACCGCCATGGACCGAGGCCAACAGATGGTCTTCGAGTTGAGCCACGGCAAAGGGATCGGCATTGACCCAAAGGCAGTTCATGACCGGAAAGCTGGCATGATCGGGATAGAAGACCCCTTGGGATCCCGGGACGATAAGGTGCCGGTTTTTTTCCGCGACGTAAGCCACGATATGTTCCGAACCAAACTGTCGGATTTCAAGAAGGTTATCGGCGCGTCCCACCGTAAGTCCCGAGACCAGACCATCGCGCAGCATGGTGATGGTTCCGGTGATGGGAGATGCGACATCAAGGCGGTTTTTCTGAACCGTCAGACCCAACACCCGGGCGTTGGCACTCGCCAATTGTTGCTCGGCAACGAGGCGATTGGTGGAAAATCTGGAACCCAGGAGAGTCAACTCCCCTTGCAGGCGGACGACTTCCAACCGCGCCTGGATCAGGTGCCCGTTCAATTCGGGGGAATCCAGTTTGAGGAGGGGTTCCCCCTGTTTGACCTGTTGCCCCACCCGAACCGCGAGAGATTGGATCATCCCCCCTTCGGGAGGATAAACCCGGGCGTAAACAGAAGACCTAAGCACGGCAGGCATTTTGACCGGGCTTTGCCACGGCAGGAAAAACAATCCCCCCCCCAGCAACACCAGCAACATCCACAACCGAACATGTCCAACCGCCATTTCCTTGCGATTTTGCCACCACCAGCCCCATTCACCCACGATGGGACGGAAAAGAAACCAATAGAGTTCCACCGCCATGAGAAAGGCCCCCAACATTTTGAAAAAAAGGTGGTAGACCAACAGGGCAATGCCAAAATATAAAACAAGGCGATACAGCCATGTCCCCAAAGCGAAGACGATCAAAAACGCACGCAATTTTGGGGTCCACAGTTCGGGGGGAGAGAGGGACGCACCGAGTATTCTTGTCCTGATGAACCATTTGCCCATGGCGAAGGCGCGCTCATGAAGGTTGGGAATATCCAAGGCGTCGGAGATCATGAAATAACCGTCAAAGCGCATGAATGGATTGACGTTTAAGAGCAGAGTACTGGTCCAGATGACGGCCACCAGGGAAAAAAGTGCTCCGCGCCAAGGACCGTCATCGACCATGGCCCAGGCCAACAAAGCCCAGACGGCCAGCAGGGATTCGGCGGCAATGCCGGCCATGGCGACGGAAAAGCGATCTTTTTTTTGGGTCAGACGCCAGGTTTCGTTGGTATCGGTGTAGAAGAAAGGCCACATGACCAGAAAGGCGATTCCCATGGCGGGGACGCGACACCCCAAACGTTTGGCGGCCAAGGCATGTCCCAGTTCGTGCACCAGTTTGGCAGACAGAATGGTCACGAACAAAATTTTCATCCCCTCCGGGGTCGTCCATTCCCGCACCGACCCGGTAAAGGCGTCCCATTGCCGCAAGGTCAGGTATCCCCCCAAAAGCAGGGCCAGTCCGGAGATCAACAGGGTCAGCCCATGCGTCAAAAAGGTGGTCACGGGCACAATGGCTGTCAAGAAGGGATCGGGACGGGCCAGGGGGATGCGAAAAAACAGATAGTGATGCAACAAAAATTGGAACACGCTTTGGTGTTGCGAATATTTGCGAAAATCGGCACTACCCAGTTGCGTCAATCCTTGCGTGACCAAAAAAGAGACCAGGGAAACTAGGCGTTGTGGCGTGATGTTGAGGGTGGTCTCATGGTTGACCTGATCGATCAATGCTTGCGGGTCGGGGGTGGAAGTCCAGCGGGAAAGCATTTCAAATTCGGCCCAGCCCAGACGAAAAAACAGGTTGCGCGGTTGATCCCACAACAACCAGGAAGGTTCGCCCCCCGACCCGGCCCCCCCTGGAAGGAGGCGCAAATCCTGGCGCAAGGGGGGCAGAAGGATATTCTCCCCGGTCACAGCACCACCAGACGACGCAAGGCGGCGATGGGACGGTGAAACAGGGCATGAAACAAGGAAACCTTGAAACCATAAACCTTGGCCGTTCCTTTCAGCCCCAGACGCGGCGGGGAAGTCCCTGGATTGAATTGACTTTTCAATAGATAGACCAGTTTTCCCTCCGGTGTTGGCGTTGGCTCGTAGGCGGCGAAGCGCAGAGTTCCAGCGAGGGGATGGAGGGGATCCACATCCAGGTAAAGCAAAACCTCGGCCCCCAGGATGAACGGCATGGCTTCGGCCACCGGCAGGTCGATGGCGACTTCGACGCGGTCGGGGGAGGCGATTTCCAGGACCCGTTCCCCCAAGCGAACGGGTCGCCCCAGCCAGGTGTTGGGATCACTGAACACGGCGATACCATCGACGGCGGCATGGACCTGGGAGCGTTCCAGGAGTTCCACGGCATAATCGACTTTGGCACCGGCCTCGCGGACCAAATTTTTATTGGTGGCGATTTCGGCCAGGCGTTCTTTTTCGGCGAAGGCGAGTTGTCCGACCTTGCGAAGCTGCGTCTGGGAGAGGGCCAGTTCTTCGCGGGCCAGTTGGTGACGGTGATTGAGTTCGGTGGCATCCAGGGCAAAAAGGAGATCCCCTTTTTTAACCTGGGCATGGGGTTCGACAAAGAAACGGGCGACCATGCCATCCATGGGGGCAGTGACCATAGAGGGGTCCACCGCCACCACCCGGGCTGGTGCCAGGACCGATTGCCGCACCTCGACAAACAAAGTAGAAATCAATGCCGCCAGGAGAAGTAAAGCCCATCCCCCTTTGAGCACACCACGCACCACGGCGGCACCGGGAATTTTGCGCCGTTGCCACAGGGCCATCGATTCGGCATACCCTTGCAGCAGGTGTTCCAACAGCAACCGCTCCCCTTCTTCCCAGGGGCGATCACGGCTCAACCAAAGCCCACCGAAGATTTCGCCACTCCGGGGATGTTTCAACGGGAGCCATAATCCATGGGTGTGGGTCCAGGATTGGGCGTCGGCGGCGATGGCTTTGGGCAACCGGTCCAGTGCCACTTCCTGGATTTGGTCCAATCCTGGGGCATGAACCAAAGAAGTGATCGCCTTGCGATACCAAACCATCTGCGGGGCGTTGGCGTCAAACCGGGGGGCACCGGAAACGGCGGCCAGGGTGATTTTTTTGGTTCCCGACCAACGCCAAAAAATCGCCTGGGCATAGGCGACCAGGCGCAAGGTACCATTGACCGCCACAAACGCCAATTCCGCAAAGCTTTGCGCCTTGCGCGCTTCTTCCTGCAAGGATAGCAACGTGGTCAATCCCTGAACCTGACGCTGCAACAGTTCTGGTGCCACGGGATGGGTTGGTTCTGTCATCATCTTGGCCGGTCCCATTCTACCCCATCAACACTTGTCCACGGGGATTTTACCATTTAGTTTACCACGACCTCGTTAATTCTCCCATATTTCAATCGTGGATCATGGACCCTGCCACCCCTGTCTGCCTCGACGCCGTCAAAGAACGCTTGCTGGACCGTTTGGCCGCCATTTTGTCGCTCCATCCGGCGGGCATCAAAGAGTACGCCCTTTATCGCATCCTCAAACAGGAGAACCTTCCCCTTTTTTCAAGTCGCCCGCTTAACGATGAACTTGAATTATTTAAAACTCATTTTTTATTATTTCATCTACTTTATACCTTAAAGTCACGGCTGTTGGAGAGGGAAGAAGGAGATTTGGAAATTCATTGCCTCATGATTCGGATCAAACCTTGGCCCAGGCAGGGCCAAGAGGGTGAAATGGCCACCTATGATCCTTTGCAGGGGTATTATCTGGACCTGGAAAATTTGGAAAAGACGACCCGGGCCGACGTTGGGGCGATGCTCGACAGCTTTTGGCAACGGTTGGCCTGGGACGAACGACGGGGAGAGGCGTTTAAACTATTAGAACTTCCCAAAGACGCCGACCCGGCGTCCATCCGCCAGCGTTATCGGCAATTGGCCAAGAAGCATCACCCGGATGCGGGGGGGGATGGGGCGGTTTTTTTAAAAATTGCCCAGGCGGCGGAAATTCTCCTGAAACCTTTTTTTTAACAGTTACATAGAGCCATGGGGGACGAATTATTGTGGACTGGAAAGATAAAATCCAGGATAATCAGAGGCCGTCAATAGAATCCTGAGGTAACCGTTCACCCCCCCTTGACAAAGTTGGCATGTTAATGAGAGTTTGAGCGTGATGTTTTGGAGAGACTTTGGATTTCCTGAGCCGACACCATGACCCTGAGTGATCACGATTTGCGTCAACTGGACGAGTCCTACATAGGATCGTTGGCGCATGACCAGTTGAGGTTGCTGTCACTCAAACTTCTGGCCGACCTCAAGGTCGCCCGTGATCGGCTCAACCGCACGCCCCAAAACAGTTCCGTGCCATCAGGA
>JACSDG010000211.1 GCA_015660855.1 Magnetococcales bacterium | reverse complement strand
GGGGGGTCTAGGGGCGCAGCCCCAGGGTTTTGATTTTGATTTTTTTGCCTGAAGGGCATAACGTCATTATTGTCAAGATGCTGAGACAAAATAAAAAAAACAGGTGTAAGAAAATAAAAATCTTGGGGCTGCGCCCCTGCCCCCCCTTGGTGGGCAGAAGAACCTTGGGGGCTTTGCCCCCAAACCCCCACCGGGGGGGATGATCCCCCCCGGACCCCCACAATAGTTTAATCTTAAAAAAAGAGGGGGGAGACTGAATGGGTTACACCCCAGAAGCTCTTGGACATAACGCTTCTTCAATTCCGCGAATAAACTCTCTGAACTCAACAATTTTGCTTTGGCGAATTTTTTCAGCCGCCGCACCAATTTCTTTCCTGATATCTATTTTTTTGAATGGCAATTTCTTCTCATTAATCAACACTTCAAGATTTTCTGACGTCATGTGGTCTATCGGCAGTTTGCGACTCTTGATCTCATCAAACAACGACTTGGCGTCGCCCCTGAGCAAACCTAATAATGTATCGCTGCCCTTCTCAATATTTATCCCATAAGAATGCATAAATGTGCACGCATTGCTTCTACCATCCAAGTTCGTCATCCGAAATGACCTACTCGCCCTTCTTTCAAGAGGTTTATGATATTTTTGCTTAAATAGCCATAAATTATCTATATTTAATCTTGAATCTTTTGGGCACAAACCAAAACCATGAACAGGCTCTCGGGTCATCGCGCCAAGAAGTAAAAATTTTCCAGGAAATTCCTTGCTAAAATCCAACCAGGGAACCAGTTTTTCTTCTGGGATGGCAAGAATAGGTCCCACCAGAAACACAATCAGAATATCTTCAAGTTTTGACAAAGCATTCTTTATAGAATCAAGTAATTCTTTTTTACCCCAAATCACGCTGTCACCTTCACCGGAGATAATGGCAAGTCGGTCTCCTTTTTCCAATAAAGATACCACTTTTACGTACGTCTCAAGAGTGGCTTGGTTAGCAATAACCTCATCCAGCGTTTCGCTGATAAGGAATTCTCCGGGAAGTTTTCGAATACTCATGGCTGATTCTCCTGACTCAGATGTAGGCAAATTGATTCCTGTGATCCGGCGAAGAACATGGCGCAGAATCATCCGTGATACAAAACTTGCAACAGGTTAGAGTTTTACCTCCCAAACCACTCAATAAAGGATGCCTCATGAGCTGGACAACGACTCCCTTGATGTCTATTTTTCCCATTGATAATTTTGGAATTCCCCCTATAACATCATTCATTTTTTTATATTCAGGTGCGTTCATAAAGGCTTGCAACTGATTCTCAAACGTTATCGCCGACGGAGGAACCACGGCTCCCGGTTTCGTCCCCTCTTCGTTGGCCGTGACGCAGATGGAAGTACAGCTCTCATGATTCAAACAGCTTGGACAACACGCAACCGGTTCTCTTCCCTCACTATCGCGACTGGTTCTCGGCCTTACCAGCCATCGGGATATAACTTCTTCACCATTGATTATATTGCTGACCTCATGGCCAATAAATTTGTCATCGGATACGCCATCAACGTCCAATACCCACAACTCTCCTGGCTTGGAAGACCTGCCAAAATCCTTCATATCGGTTATCGGCGTTCCGATGTAGGTAAAATCCATGTAAGCCGCAGCATTGCCCAAAAGGCTCAAATAAGCCTCACCGAAGTTGATAACGACACTAACCCCACCCAAAAAATCGGTATTATATTTGCTGTTGCTTACAAAGAGTAAGTAATCTCGCTGAATCTGCCACGCTGCTTGTTGCGCAGCGGCGATGGCTTCTTCAAAAGTTGGTTGCACAACGGGTACTACACAGCTCAGATCCTTTCCCCATGGGAAAACGGCCAACAGCCCACTCTCCAGAATCTTATTGACCCGACCGCGGCAGTCGTCAATTATGGAAGTCATTTTGTCAAATAAAAGAGAAACCGCAGATAACAAGGCGGGATCCCAACCCCCGCGATTTGCGACGACTCGAGGAATCCCCCTTATGAGGACCGTCAAGAATACAAAGTTAAACGGTCCATAATCGTTTCGGCCTAACGTGGGGAACGGGCGAATGCGGCAATACGGATAATTGCCAGGTATGGTTGGATTGACGATAGTTTCAGCGTTCTTTGGAACAAAATCATCGTCAGCTAAATCTTTTTTTGTCGCAGTTGACACAGAGCCTCTTTATCCTCGAAATGATCGTGATTGATAACCACCTGCCTCTCAGGCCATGATGAATTATTTCACGCCCCAGACTTATCGTCAACCCGTTCCAAACCTTTACCTATAAAATTGATCCTAACCCAATGAACTTTCAATTCAATCTTGCCCCTCCACAATCTTTCCTCAAACCTTCGTGAAAAAATGGAATTTGTTGCACTCCTTAACAACTTTTTCCAAACCTTATTTTTCCGATACGTAGAAATTTACAACCCAACCTGTTTTATACATACAACAACGCACAAATAATGTTCCCTGACCACGTCGACCCTCGAACCATATTATATCCCATGCCAGAAGGTTTCAACCCTTTTTCTTGCAGTGCAGCATTTTTCTTGACATATCGGAAAAAACAGAGTTTGACAATGTTTTTTTTGCGGAGGTTAAGGGCATATCATTATACACAAGTTTGGCAAAAATTATTGCGGGGGTCCGGGGGGGATCATCCCCCCCGGCGGGGTTTGGGGCTGCGCCCCAAGGTTCTTCTTTTGATAATTGGAACAAAAAGCTTCATTGCCTATAGGGGGGTTGAGGCAAGAGCACCCAAGGTTTTGGTTCTTGCCTGAAGGGCATCATGAATCGAAAGACAAACCTTGCGGGCTGCCGCCTCCAAACCGCAGCACAGGGGGAGCCTCCCCCAGACCCCCGCAATAATTTCGACCCTAACATAAAGAGAGGGGAACCGAATGGTTACAGGAAGAGATGATCCCTCCCTTAACCCCCGCAACAGATGTTGTCAAGCTTTATTTTTTTCGACACGCCAAGTTATAAAGCGAGCGGCATGAAAAAAAATACCTTATTCCTTTTCCTCCTCCTCCCCTTCTTCTTCTTCTTCCTCCTCCATCTCTATGCCACCCACCACGCGACCCAAAAAATCGCGCACAGGGCTGTCGACACCAAACAACCCCTTGCTCCGGGCCAATAACCCCGCCGGATCGCTGACCGGTTTGAGGCTATAGTGCAAAGGTTCGTCCTCTTCGATGGTGTCCTCAAGGATAAAAACTTCCGCCTCATCCTCAAACCAATCTTCCATCTTAAACTTGCGCGGTTCTTCCATCCGAGTCAGAATCACCTCTTTGTTACCAAACTCTAAGGTAACAGCTTGGCCTGGCTTTAATTTGGCGATTTCAACAGATTCCATAAAAGGGTATCCTTCACTCTATGACTTAACTGGAACGAGCATGATGCCCTTCGGGCAAAAAAAAGTCAAAACCAAAATCAAAGGCAAAACCCAAAAATTAAAACCGCACCACCTTCCTGCCCTCTTGCATCACAGGCCTTCTTAAAAGACATTAATACACAACCGTTCACCAATCCACTGCGTAGAGTTGGGACGTGAAGCGGAAATCTTGAAAGCCCAGCTCAAGAAAAACTGGAGCATTGATTCCACGTTCTTTTGTTCGGCATAAATTGGAAAATGAGTTCCCTATGCCGGACAAACCGGGTATCCTTGCGACCGATAACGCAGCAAACTAGGAGACATCGTTATGTCGCAGGCCGTGACCTTTGATGACGTCTGGAAAATGTTCCAGGAGACAGACCGTAAATTCCAAGAAACCGACCGTAAATTCCAGGAAATGGTCAGGGAAGACCGTGAGCGAAGAGCGGAACTCGACCGCAAGTTTCAGGATACCGACCGCAAGATCCAGGATACCGACCGCAAGTTTCAGGAAACCGACCGCAAAATTAAGGAGGTCAGCCAGCAGGTTGGCAACCTGGGCAGCCGGTGGGGTGAGTTTGTCGAAGGCATC
>JACSDG010000059.1 GCA_015660855.1 Magnetococcales bacterium | reverse complement strand
CCTTGCAACGCTCGGTTTCGAGTCTGATGAGCTGACACTGCTGCCACTTTCCACATCCCCATCATATGTCAAGCCTCAAAAAACTTGAACATCGAGTAACAGGCTTCTTTGGCAAACGCTGCGGTTTCACCCTTTCAGTTCGTGCATCCAGGCCAACGCCTTGGTAGCCAGCTCCGACCAGGAGAGGGGCTGGAAATTTTTTCCACTCTCAATCCGGATTTCTTGTTTTTCGTCAAAGACCCACAAGGTCAGACCTGCCTGCACAAAGGCCAGGGCCGCGCCGCTTTTTTCCCAGAAACGATGTGATGTGGGAACCAGACCGACATCACATGCGGCGATTGTTTTTGCGATTTGATCTTCTGCTTGGGGACCAAGAACCGTCACCTTGTTTTTCCAGGGGAATTCATCAAGGATACGGTCCATGGCTTCCGGCCTGGGTTCCTGGCCGCCTCCCACCAGGATAATTCTGGCAAGGGTTCCATCCTGCAATGCCCTGGTCAGGGAGGGTTGTAGACGTTGGAGAGCCGCCATCTGTGACCGCCACAAGCCAAAGGCAATGGCTGCTTTTTGATTGGGCTGCAATCCCCATTCCTGGCGCATCCGTGCCCGCGTCCCAGGGTCTGGTTGCAGGTGGGGAATGTTGGCGGCGATGGGAAGATAACGGTTTCGATCTTCAGGAACATGGTAGCAGACTCGGCAATACTCCTCCCAAAGACGCGCCGAGGGGATGACCAAGTCCGACAGACCGGTCAACACGGTAAATGCGGTTTCTTGCAGGAAAGAAATGATATGTTTAAATTTTCCCAGCCATTCGGGCAGATAATGGGTTTCATGAATACAGGTGGCGATGCGCAGGGTGGGATGGCGGCGGCGGATGCGATAAAGGCCAAGGATGAGCTTGGCGGGGGCACCAAAGCGCGGCGAGAAGGCGTAAGGGGTTATTTGCAACCAGATCCAGTGAAAGTCCCCCTCAGAAACAATTTTCATCAAGGATCCAATCGATCCGTCCCAGCGCAAAAAGGCTTGAAATTCTTTCGGCATGTCGGGGGAAGGGTCGCGCCAATGTTTACCGAGTACGACCACCTGTGCCCCTTGTTGGATCATGGCCCGGCCCAGTTTGATGGTATGGTCGGCCACGCCGCAGGTGATGGGAGGCAGGTTGGGGGTGACCATGAGGATGCGCATGGAGGTGGGTGGGCGTTCATGGGGTTGGTTCATGATGGGGCGAGACCGGTTGTCAAGGAGGGTGGTGGAGAAGCATACAGGTTTTGCGTCGCCTTGGTGCGGCGTATGAACCCTGACCAGCAGGCCAGTTTCCAAACTTTGACAAAATGGCGAAACATAACCCCATGACTCCAGTTTGTGGGCCGTGGACGGAGGGCGGGAGGCAAAACATCCCCGAACCAGTCCAGGCTTTCCGCATCGATCAATTCACGCAGCCCTGCAAAACCGCTCATACCCCAAGCCCAGCGCAAATGCCAGGCGAAACCCACCTTGCGGCGATGGACAAACCAATCCGGCCAATCGTGCAGGCGTCGTTTCAACAACCCTTTGGAGCGTCCGTCCACCAGCAGGCATTCTGGAGGCAGGCTGCGCAGATAACGCATGAGATCCCAATCCAGGTAGGGGCTGCGCGCCTCCACGCCCTGTTCGGCGGTGGCCCGGTCGAGTTTGACGAAATGGTGGCCAAGGAGATCCCACCCCGTCGCCCGTTGTCCCCACAGACTCAGCCATTCTGGACCCTGGGGACCGCTGGCCATGGGGGTGCAGGGGTTGGGGAGGAGGTCATCCTGGTACCAGGCGCGTGTCTGGTCATAGCCGAGAAAGGCTTCGTCACCGCCATCCCCGCCAAAAACGATGCGTGAATGTTGCGATGTTTTTTCAATCAACTGGCAAAGGGGGACAAAAGATAAAGGGCTGAAAGGTTCGTCCTGCAAGTCGATGCACCGACAGACCCACTGCGCCAGTTCGACCGGTTTTAAAAGTCGGACAGGGGGGCGAACGATGGTCAGGGACAAACCAAGACGGTGGGCGGCATAACGGGCATAGGGTTCGTCATCGAGCCAGGGAAGCATGCTGCCCAGGGTGAATGCGTGGAGGGGAGAGGGGCAGATTTTTTTCAACTCCTGGGCGATCACTGTGGAATCCACCCCACCGGAAAGCAGAATGGCGGGGTTGGGATTGTTATGCAGCCGGGAACGGATGGCATTTTGTAATAGATCGCCCACCATCGCCTCAACCTGACCGATGGATTCACCCCGATAAACGGGGCCGGTGCTTTCGGGCAGACAGGTACCGGAAGGCAAAGAGACACCATCCAGGTTGAATTCCTTGATTTCTCCCGGACGGACGGGTTCAGCCCCCCGGAACACCGAACGTTGGGGAGGGATGACTCCTTCGCGCCAATAGTCGGCGACGACATTGGCATCGAGAGGTATTTCCATTCCCACGGCGGCCAGCAAGGGCAGGAGGGAGACGCCAAACAAAATTTGTCCATGCCACCGGGCGACAAACAGTGGTTTTTTTCCCACGCCGTCGCGGATGAGAAAAACACGTTGTCGTTCCAGATCGACGATGGCCATGGAAAACATCCCTTTGAGCCGGGCCAGGGCGGACAACCCATGGGTCAGGTAGAGGGCTAGGATGACCTCGCTGTCGGAGTCGGATTGAAAGGGATAACCCGCCAGCGTATGGGTTCTAAGGTGGGTGAAATTATAGATTTCGCCGACAAAAACCAGTGCAACCTGGCGTTCGGGGTGCCAAAGGGGTTGGTGGGCCTTTGCGGAAGTATCCACAATGGCCAGTCGCGTATGCAGAAGTTCTACGCGGCCATCGGGACTGGACCAGAATCCTTGATTGTCAGGTCCACGCCTAGCGAGCCAGGGGAGACCCGCCTGGAGATGGCGTGCGGGGGTTATACCTCTGGGAATAATGCGACCGGAAAAACCACACATGGCACCCATCCAAAGAACATGATGCCCTGCGGGAAAAAACAAAAATCTTGGGTTCTCTCGCCCAAAAACCCCCATAGGCATGAAGCTTTTTGTCCAAATTATCAAAAAAAGAACCTTGGAGGCTCCGCCTCCAAATCTCCGCCGGGGGGAATGATCCCCCCCGGACCCCCGCGAAGATTAAAACCATTTAAAGAAAAAAAGGGGGGACCGAACGGTTATCCGAGAAAGGGAGAAGTCCCGATTTGGAACATGCGACGACCACCATCCACATGCAGCACCTCACCGGTTACCCAATGGGCGTCCAACAAATAGCGCAGCGCAGATATCACCGCCTTTGGTTGAACCTGGGGGATACACTCCCAAAGGGGGGGAGCACTGGCTTTTCCTTGCTCTTTTTCTTCGTTTTTGATCTCGAAAGTGATCATCGCCCCCGGAGCTACGGCGTTGACGCGCACTTTGGGACCCAACTCTCCCGCAAGGGCTTTGGTTGCCATGATCAAGCCAGCCCTGGCGGCACTGTAGGCCAGATATCCCTTCAAAGGTCGTTCCCCAAACAAATCCATCACATGAATAATATGCCCACCACCTCGATTCTCCGTCATGCGCACCGCCACCTTCAAGGCCAGCCACATCGGTCCCTGCAAATTAATTTGCAACGCAGAACTCATCATCTCCCATGAAGTGTCTTGGATAGGGGTAGGAATCAAATGGGCAACATTGTTGACCAATAAATCGGGACTGCCACCAAACATTTTCTCGGCTTCGGAGATAAAATTTTGTATTTTATCCGGATTACCCAGGTCTAAGAATAATGCGTCAGCCTCACCACCCATCTGTCGGATTGTGGTGACAATGCCGTCGGCAATCTCTCTGTCGTGTTGCCAAGCTACCCCAACCCGGTAACCCAGTCGAGCCAGATTACGGCAGATTTCTCCCCCCAGTGGACTGCCACCATGGGTAACCAAGGCAATGCCAATCGTCTTGACATTCGTGCGAAGATTTTCAGGGTCTGCCCCCCCCTGGTTCAGGTCATCCCTGGTTGCCCTGTCCAAATTTTCTACCACATTGGAACGAAAAACGGCATCTGAATTCGGTGGGGAAGAACGGGGGGTGATGGTCTGCTCGTTACGATCAAAGGCCGATGCCCACAGGGCTTTAAAATCAAAAGGCAAGGGACGGCCAGCACGACGCTCGACAAAAACATAAACTAAAAATATTGGCAATAAGAAGACAAGGAATGGCAGACCCAGTACTAAAGCCAAAGCCAGCCTTAGCCCTTTGACAAATCGGTTCATATTCTACCTCAAGGCCTTCCCGGGAAAGCCTCTCTGGAAATCATGACTTCCAGTCGATGATTACGCTTTCTGCCATCAACTGTGTCGTTGCTGTCCCGTGGGGCAACCTGCCCCATGCCTCTCACCTGAAGTTTGCCAGGATTGACTTCGCCCTCCGTAGCAAGGAACTGGACAATAGCGGCAGCCTCCGCAGCAGACTGTTCCCAATTGCTTGCGTAACTGGCCAGAGGAGGTTGATTGCTTGTATGACCTTCGACTCGTACCAGGTTTGGAATGTCACGCATCAAGACGGCCAGTTGTAGCAACAGTGATTTTGCGCTGGGCAATAAAACGTTACTGTCATTCTGGAAAATAGAACTCCGATCCAAATGAATTAAAAAGCCTGCGTTGGTCTCGACAAGTTCTACCTCCCCGCGATTGATGGAGGGGACCAGCAGCACTTCCAACTTTTCTTTAAGTTTGACCATGATCAAATCTTGCTGGAATTCAATGGCAATGAGATCCTCTCCGGTAGGCAAGGAATTGACTATCTCAAGCTGCTGAACACCAAAGGCATCCTTGAGGGATCCCGATGCCGCCTTGAACTTGGGCTTGTCGATTGTTGACATGGACACCAGAAGGATGAAAAATGTTAGCAGCAAGGACATTAAATCCCCGAATGTGAGAAGCCAACCGGGAGCACCCTTTTTACATGGAGGACATGGAGGACAATCTGCCATCGACCCAACCTTTATTAAAACGTGATTGAAAGGCTAAACAGAGTTTTTGTCATTAGTCAATATTTCGTTGCATTGGCGGGACAGAGGCTATCAAAGAAAATTGCAGCATTCTGGGATTAACCCCCTTTTGGATCCCTACCAATCCATCGATGACCATCTTCCGTGTCACCTGTTCCTTCTGACTGTAGGCTTTGAGTTTGACGGAAATGGGAAGGGCAACCAAGTTGGCAACAAAAGCACCGTAGAAGGTGGTAATCAGGGCGACAGCCATGGCCGGGCCGATTTTCGAGGGATCGCTCATGTCGGCCAGCATCTGCACAAGGCCGATAAGGGTGCCAATCATGCCAAAGGCCGGGGCAGCTTCGCCAATTCCCTCATAAATGGCAATCCATCCCGAATGTCGGTCATTCATATAATTCAACTCTTTATTGAGAACGGATTCCACAAAATCGGGATCGGCTCCATCAACACACAGATTGATACCAAGCTGCAAAAAACTGTCATCAACCTTGACTTTTTCCAATGCCAACAGACCATCCTTGCGGGACATGTTGGCCAGTTCATTCATTTTGGCAACGTATTCGGTGGGATCTTTCGGGTCGTTGACGATGGACTTCATAAAAATTCCCATTGAACCAAACACATCTGACATGGAATGTTTTATGAACATGGTGCATATTGTGCCTCCGAATACGATGATGATACTCGGAACATCGACAAAAAGCATGAACGATCCACCCATGAGGATGGCCCAGCCCATCAGGCTGAAACCAGCCAACAAACCTATAATTGTAGCTATATCCATTGTTTTTCTCAAAAATCTGTGCAATTGCAGTTAATACAAAAACCCGTGACAAATCCTTGGAGTATCATTCAGTTCTTTCTTTTCTTTTTTTTCTTTTTTCTGATTTCAACCTGTGGGACCGTTGAATCAGAAGGTGCCCCGTAAGCAGGACGGCAAAAACGAGGCAAATGACTACTATAGCCCAAGCCCGCTGCTCCTCATCAACATTTTCCAAATACCCCTGTGAGGCTAAATAGAGACGCGTTTCATTCATTTTTATATCTTATAGTCGGTGTTGTTTAACAGCACACCCCACAGGCAAGAATCAAGGCCTTAGTGAGCTTCGTCCCCAACCGGGGGGTATGATCTCTCGCAGGACTAATGCAAGAATTTTGCCAAATTTTGCTTCTCCGATACAGGCATGTTTTTTAGAACACGATGCCCATAGGGCAGAAACCAAAACCTCGGGGGCTGCCGCCTTAAAAGCGCAGCACGGGGGGGATGGTCCCTCCGGACCCCCACAATAATTTTTGCCAAACTTTGTTTTTCCAATACGTCAAGATTTATACGGCATCCTGATAGCTTGTAATCGATCATGACAAGAAAATCAAAGGTCGCCGTATCGATCCGTAGATTCCTGCCAAAACTCGGATCTGGAGGGGGCTACTCGCCATGACGCCAAGCCACCAGCCAGCGGTTATGCCCGGGGCGAAGTTCCGGAAGGATGATTCGCCACCACGCATTCGGGACGATCCGTGTGGTATACCCGTTCTGTTGTAGAAGTCCCAAACATTTTTGTTCCAGGTCCACGGAGTGGACTTCCACCAGAAAGCGCATCCCTGGACGTTGTAACAAGCGTTTTGCCCCACGAAGAATATCCAGTTCCCCGCCGTCTACGTCCATTTTAATGAAGCATGGAGTGGTTATTTGGTCGTTGAGGCTGTCCAGGGAGATGACATTGGGATGGTTTCCAAGGCCGACAAAACGGGAGTCGAGACTCAGCCTGTGGGCGTGATCCATGTCGTTCAAGGCCAGATTTTTCCACAACCTGTGGCGTTCCTGCTGTTGGGGTTCAAAGGCCATGATGTGTTTGGCCGAGGTTTTTTTCAGCAGATACAGGGTTAATTCCCCCTGGGCGGCACCGATGTCCAAAGCCGTTTCGATTTCCTTGGTCAAACGTCGGATCCAAGGAAAGGTTTCCCGTTCAAAAAGACCGACAAAAAGCTGCGTCTGACATGTCAGGTCCAGATTCATGGTCAGTCCGGAACAAATACCGCAACAGATGGTACGCGGTCGCCGGTTTTTGGGTACAACAAGGCCTTTGAGGCGTGACAGAGGCGACCGAAAAACGTAAGTGTCACGGTCATCCTTCATGGACGGGGCCAACGACAAGGGAGAGAAGAAAAGAAAACTCGATCATTGTTTCATGGTTGCCGGTATTCAAGAGCCAGACGACGGAGGAGATGCAGAGCCGTCTGGCTGGCCTGTAGGCGAATACGATCACGGCTGCCGGTGTAACTGGCCTTATGTTCCAGGGTGTTTCCCTTGCGGGAAACAGCGGCCAAATAGACGGTTCCGACAGGTTTTTCGCTGCTGCCGCCATCGGGTCCGGCAATTCCGGTGACCGAGACGGCCAAGTCGGTATTGGCGTTGCGCAGGGCATTCCTGGCCATGCTCAAGGCGACCTCCGGACTGACGGCCCCGCAACGTTCCAGGATGACATCCGCGACATCCAGATGACGACTTTTGGCCTGATCGGAATAGGTTACAAAACCGGCCATGAGATAGGCACTGCTGCCGCGAACAGCGGAAAGGCGGGCGGTGATCAGACCGGCGGTACAAGATTCGGCGACGGCAACGGTAAGGTTGGCGTTTTTGAACAGTTGGCTGCAAACCTCCTCCAAAGGGCGAGGATTCAGGGTGTACAGTCGGATGCCAAACTGGGAGCGCAGCCGGTTGCGAAATTCTTCACCGATGGTGGAAGACATCATGACAGCGGAGTCGCCATCAGGGAGGTAGCGTATCTGGTATTGGGCGACCTCGTCATCGCCTGCGCCAGAGGGAAGGTTCAGATTTTGGCCATAGGATTCCACGAGCCAGCAGATGTCAAAACGGGGACGGCGAAAATTTTCCTCTTCGTGCAGGAGAGTCCGGACGACATGGATCAGCTCCATACGCAACTCCCAGACGGGCCGATCGAAGTAGGCGACAATGCGCCCTCGGCGGCGGATGACAAAACCGCTGGGCAGGCCAGAAGGGTCATAGAGGGGACGCGCACCTACGACGCGAAGGCGGTCGGAGGATTCACCGTCCAGCCCCAGGGAAAGCCCTAGGTTGGATAGCACCGAGCGGCGCAGTCTGCCATAGGCATTGCGGCTGTCGGCCTGGATGAGGATCAGGCCAAAGGTTTCTTCGACATCCCGTGGGTCGAAAGGGGAATCAGGTTCCAGTTCACGGATGATGATCTCGGAGTAGCCCAGGCATTGCAGCAACAGGTCCAGATGCGGTCGTCCGGAAGCTGGGCAGATCGACCTGGATTCACTCCATTGAGGTAAAACAAGCAGGCACTTCATTCTTACTCCATCCAGACGCTAGATAGTGCGACCGCCAACCAGGCATAAGCCCCGGCGGCCAGATCATCGGCCATGATACCCCATCCCCCCGGCAAGGTTCGGTCAATCCAGTTGACCGGCCAGGGTTTCCAGATATCGAACAGTCGGAAGGCGAGGAATCCGATCATGAGCCAACCCCAACCTGGGGGAGCCATCACCATGGTGAGCATCATCCCAGCCATTTCGTCCACCACCACTTCCCTGGGATCCTTGTTGCCCAGTTGTCGAGCGGCATTGTGGGCCGCCCAGGTCCCCACAGTAATGATGGCGGCGAGTATCGGGAGGTGCCAGACCGGACCGGCCTGCACGGCCCAATAACACAGGGGAAGCGTGACCAGCGAACCCATGGTCCCAGGGGCCGCGCCGACCCGACCAACTCCTCCCAGGGTGGCCACGTGGAGGGCGCAGGTATCTAAAAAACGTTGATTCACAGTCCATGCTCCCTTTTGTCAGCACCCCATGGTAGCAAAAAAAATCATGATAAAACACTGGATAAATTTATTGTCACGACATTGGTAGGGTTGAGATGGTCTCCATTCAGCCACCACATGTGGCGTGAAAGTGGCGGGTTTCGGAGATCAACGGCGTCAAAAGCTTTTTTAGGTGTGATCATGCGCCTTGATCAAGGCTATCGCTTGGCCATCTGATCAAAAACGGCTAAGATCGGCGGAACGTTGCATGGGTATTCGGGTGTACATTCCAATGCACGAGACCATCCCCACCGCCCGGTCATGAATCTTAGACCGAGGTGGTGTCCACGAGTCATCTCCTACAAGGTTTGTTCAAATGGCCCACATTGCCCAGAATCCAGGCCGTATTTCAACGGGGATTGAATGCGCGACCTGCTTCTGACCCTCATTGTTTTTGGATCACTGCCCCTCATTTTTGTCAGGCCCCACTATGGCGTTTACATGTGGGCTTGGCTGACCTACATGACTCCGCACAGGTTGACCTGGGGGTTTGCCTACGATTTTCGTTTCAATTATTTTGTGGCCATAGTGACACTGATCGCGATTATAAAATCCAAAGACATCAAGATTCGTGTGCCAATGACGATTCCAACAATATTTTGGTTGTTCTTTATTTTGTGGACCTTAGTGACCACCTACAACGCTTTTGAATATTCCTCCGCATGGGCGGAGTGGGACCGGTTCCTCAAGATACAGATTATGGTGATCGTTACATACATAATCATAAAAGACAAAAAACAAATCATTATCTTGGCTGGGGTCATTGCTTTTTCTATTGGTTTTTTTGGTTTCAAGGGAGGCTTGTTCACGTTGGTCAAAGGGGGTTATTTCCGGGTGATGGGGCCGGAATATTCCTTTATTTCAGACAATAATACCTTTGCTTTGGCCTTGAACATGACCCTTCCTTTGTCGCTCTATTTTTTACAGGCAGTAAAGAACCCTTTTGTTCGGTTGGGTTTGTTATTACATAGTTTTTTATGCGTTTTAGCCATTTTTGGGAGCTATTCACGCGGGGGACTGGTTGGTCTGCTGGGGATGGGAACTGTTTTCTGGTTTCTTTCAAAGAAGAAGTTTGTCTCTACTTTAATTATTCTATTAATTGTTCCATCGGCGGTACTGTTGATGCCTGAAAAATGGATGCAGAGGGTAACTCCGATGATTGAGTCCTTGAACATTCAATTCTTGGTAGACGCGGTTGCATTCAACCCGGGAAATATGATCTACAAGGAATTACCTGAGATACGCCTGCCGGATTCTGGTGGATCGGTGCAAATGTTGGAAGAGGTACACACCTTGATTAAAAAGGATGCGGAAATTCTCCAGGATCTGTCCGTTTTGGGGCGTTTTGACGCCTGGCAACTGTCGAAGGCTGTGGCAGCGGACCGTCCTTTTCTGGGGGGGGGATTTGGAACATTCAGCCAGGGGGTCTTTGACCATTATACACCTGGGGTCTACCGTCATGATGCCCACTCCATCTATTTTGAAGTATTGGGTGAACAGGGTTATTTTGGTTTGCTTCTCTGGGTTTTGATGCATTTGACCAGCCTTAATTATGGTCGTTGGACAATCATGCGTTGCCGGAAAGATCCGGAATTGCAATGGGCCTCTGTTCTGGCCAAAATGCTCATCATTGGATTGCTGGGATATTATTTCGCCGGTATTTCTCTTGGACTGGCCTATTACGATCTTCCTTATCATTATCTTTCTCTGCTTGTATTGATCCGCCTTCATGTCCGGAGACATCTTAAAATCAGGTTGGAAACGGAGATGAATCTGCGAAAAAAATCCTCCGCTTTCCGTGTCAGCCATGTATTTCCAGTGCGACAGGTGTAGGGTGACCGTTCGGTTTCGCCTTCAAACCGCAGCAAGGGGGGGATGATCCCCCTCTAAACCTCCGCAAAAGTTTACAAAGAAAAAAAAGGGGGGACTGAATGGTTAACGTCTGGGCTGCGCTGCAACAAACACGGATCGTGTGTTATGATCAAGAAAAAAATAAAAAACAACCTGTTTCTTGGATTTCTCTACCAAGCGGTCTATGATTTATATTATTCTGCGAAAAGAATTTCGACGGAAAGAGTCAAAAGAAAATTTTACTATAAGTATTTTAAAAAATGGATCATTTCCAGGAAGACCACTCTTGCCTACCGTTATGGTGTCGATACCGAGGGGGTTATCTATCCAGAGAAACTTGGAATCACCAGTCAGAATATCAAGAATGCGGTTCAATACCAAAAGTGCAATGAAGAATTGCTGGTTCGACTGTTCAACGGGGATCGGATGATCTGTGAAAACACGGTCTTTGTTGATCTTGGCTCGGGAAAAGGTTTGGTTTTGATGCTGGCGGCCATGAAACCATTTTTAAAAATCATCGGGATCGAGTTTTCCGAGAAGCTGCATTTCATAGCGATGCAAAATCTGCAAAAATTTTTCGGGTTGAGTCATGAGGTTCTTTGCCGGAATGTCATTTCTGTTTATGGTGATGCCGCCGATTTTCCCATCCCCGACGATCCGGTGGTGGTTTTCATGTGCAATCCATTTGGCGAGGAAGTCATGAAAATGGTCGTATCCAATCTGGTGGCAAGGATCCAGCGTTCCTTTCATCCGGTGACGGTCATTTATATGGTTCCAAGGCAAAAGCATGTTTTGGCAGGGTGCCCCCTGCTAGAGGACATATCCGAAGATTTTTTTTCCACAGAGATGGATCGAAGAATGATCGAACACATATCTGTTTGGAAAGGGAGGACCGGTCCTTTGGTCCACGGGACTTCGTTGGGTATGACATAACCTCGGATCGGCATTGATTTTCGTTTCGACCACGGATTACGCGTGAAAACCGGAAAACTAAAAAAAATAAGAGGTCTTTGGAATTATTTTCCCAGGGTTTTGGTTTTTGTTTGCAGGGCATTATGTTCCGCCTGTTATTATGCGCCCGCACGGTGTCCTTACGTATGTGTGTGAAACCCTTGAAGTCAGAAAATATCCATGTACCATGGTTCGTCTGGACAGTTTTGGGATTGCGGGGGTTAAGGGGGGATCATCTCCTCCTACGGGGGTTGGGGTAGTACCCCAAGGTTTTATCTTTGAATTTAAACAAGAAGCTCCCTTCACTGTTCTTGATCTTGATTTTTTCCCCAAGGGCACGGTGTCCAATGCCAAACCGTTATCCCCATGAGACCTGAACGGCAAATCGAGGAACTCGTCAATCTGTCTCGGGTTAAACTGGGTCAGGAGGTCGGCCTGCGCATTGCGCAGGCGGCGCAAATGGCCATGGAGTTTCATCAAGGCCAGACCCGGAAGATCGACGGTGGTCCTTATGTCAGTCATTGCATCAGTGTCGCCTATAATATTCTTTCCTGGGGCTTGAACGATGAGGTCGCCGTCAGCGCGGCTCTGCTGCACGACGCCATGGAGGACGCCCCCCCCGAAGCTGAGGCCCATCGGCGTATCCAGGCGTTCAATCCCGACGTTTTGCGTCTGGTCCAGGCCCTGTCGAAAATACGCAATCTGCAAACGGGGGCAGGGGATCTTCCCGCTACCTACCGGCGTATTCTTCAGGCCGCCTCCAAAGATTTGCGCGTGTTAATCATAAAAACTTTCGATGTTTATCACAACGCCGAAACTTTGCATATTCACGGACCCGACAAAGCCAAAAACAAGGCCAGCCTTTCATTGATCTACGTGGGTGTCGCCCGGCGTCTGGGGATGATTACCCTGGCCGATGCCATCATCGACCGGATTTTGCCGCTTCTGATGCCGGTACAAAACAGACAAGCCCAAAAAATTCTGGACAACCTGCTCATGAAGGGGCGTGCCAGAATGGATCTGTTGAGTCGGCATTTGTGGCAGGTGTTGGGTGAAAACATGGCGCAGGACTTCTCCATCGAGGGCAAGACCCTTTCTGACTTTTTTTGTTTGTCCGAGAAGCCCGGGACGGGCCGGTTGATGCGGGTGGGCTGGCCTGTTTATCGAATCCGGTTGATCGTGGCCGATGATGATGCCGCCTGGAGAGTTTTGGGAAAAATGCATTCCCTTTTCGGTCCTTTGCCCAGACATGTGCGTGATTATATGAACGCGCCTCGCGTTAATGGTTTTCGGGCTTTGACCAGTCGAATTTTTTGGGAGGGCAATCCCATCAACATACAGGTGGTGCGTCAATTCGATGATCGTCCCAATCGCATGGGCATTTTGGCCGAATGGGGGGTCAGTGGGCCGGATCCTGCCAAGTACATGCGTCTTTTGGCGACTCTGGGTGACAGCGATTTGCGCATGTCGGAAGTCCACGCGCATGTCCTTCCCGATCTCCTGGATGTTTATACTCCCAAGGGAGACAGGCATACTTTTCCCGTCGGGGCGGTGGTCTTGGATTTTGCGTACATGATCCATACCGATTTGGGTCATCGGTGCATTGGGGCCAAGGTGAACGAAATTCATCGTTCCGCAGATTATTCGCTCCAGGATGGCGATGTTGTGCGTATTTTGACGGCGAAAAATGGTTGGCCGCAACGTTCCTGGCTTGACTGGGTCAAAACGGCGCGGGCGAAAACGTTGATCAAACAGGCTCTCAAGAGCGGTCGAGCCACCCTCAAGGGAATCAATCGCAATGTCGCTGGATCTTTCCAAATTACATCTTTGACGGGTGAGGACATTCGTTGGTCAACGTGCTGTTTGTCTGTCCCCCAGGTGCCCGTCGTCGGGCGGCTTTCCGAAGATGGTTTATGGATTGTGCATCGTCAGGATTGTCTGCGGATTCATCCAAAGGAGTGGGAGAAGGGCTATTGGGATTTAGCAAACAATCAGGGGTCATTGCATATTGTTTTCAATGTGCAGCATCAAACGGGGGCACTGTTGCAGGTTTTGGAGCTTTTGGCGCGTTATGATATCAATGGTAAATCCATTTCGGGTAAAACCCGTTCTGGCGGCCTGTATACCATTGGCATGGAATTGGGGGGGCAAAGCCCGGAGGTTCTGGGGCAAATGCTTGTGGAATTGCCGCAACTGTCGTTGGTCAGGGAACTATTAAAATATCGATGGCAGTGACGCAACTTTCGCCCGCAGGGGAAAAAGTATTCTGGGAGTCTCAACCATGGGGTCTGTCGTATTCGCTGCGTTTGTGTTTTTTGTCAGTTTTTCCGTGGCGGTTGCCGCCCCATCCTTCGATTGCGGTCGGGCCAAACTGCCGGTGGAGTTGCTGATCTGTCAGGATGAAAATCTTTCCTGTCGCGACGGAGAGATGGGAGACGCCTTCTCTAGGGCTAAAAAAAATCTGGGCCAGGATCGACTCGAAACATTTAAGAAAAAACAGTTGCAATGGCTGGACGAACGCCTGCGACATTGCCACATTTCCAATAAAAAAGGGGAAAACCCAGCCGATCCCAAGGCCGCCGTGGCCTGTCTGATGGAGGTTTACCGGCAGCGCATCCAGGAATTGGCTCAATCCCCAACCAGCATCTCTCCTGGTGTGGAATGGGCCAGCCCCCGAGGCAGCGTTAAAAAGGTGCGCCAGGTCACTGTTCGTTTTACCCATCCCATGGTACCCCTGGGGGATCCCCGTCTGGAGGATCCCTTTATTGTTCAGTGCCCCTGGAAAGGTCAGGGACGTTGGGCCGATGGCCGCAACTGGATCTACGATTTCGCTTCCGACCTCCCCGCCGGAATCATCTGCGCTTTTTATCCAAAGGAAACGTTAAAAACCCTTGATGGTCAACCTTTGGGACCGGAAGGAAAATTTTCCTTTTCCACCGGGGGGCCGGCCATTGTGAATTCCCTGCCCCCCGAGGGGAACGAGCAGATCGACGAAGACCAGGTGTTCCTCCTCGGTCTGGATGCCGCCGCCGATCCTGTTTCCATTGCCGCGAAAGTTCATTGTCAGGTTGCGGGGGTGGCCGAAAAAATCGGCGTCCGCCTGCTGTCCCCGGAAGAACGCAAACCCCTGATCGAAGCCAATAACGATCTGGTTGATTTTTATCTGAATCGAATGTCGGCAACCGGAGAAGATCACCTGGTCTTCGATTCCGGTTGTTCCACCTCGGGTGAAACCGACCATGGGTGTTTTATTCAATGGATGGAGTCTCCCAATGCCCCGGTGGCGGCGGTGCAATGCAACCGCCATCTGCCCAGCGAAAGCGAGGTCAGTTTGGTTTGGGATCAGGGGGTGACCTCCACCTCGGGTGTGGCCACGGGTACCGGGCAAACGATCAGCTTCAAGGTGCGCAAACCGTTTCATGCCCGTTTTTCCTGCGATCGGGTCAACGCGGATGCCAACTGCCTCCCCATCCGTTCTCTGTGGTTGAAATTCAGTGCCCCCATCGCGCGAAACCTGGCGGAAAAAATTGTTCTCAAAGGGATGGGAGAAGTCAGACACCCCCGTTTTAATAGTGAGGAGGCCCAGGCGGAGTTTGTCGAAGAGATGTCCTTTCCGCAACCGTTTCCTGAAATGGGAGAGTTCACCTTGGAATTGCCCAAGGGACTCAAGGATGACGCCGGTCGCTCCCTGGCCAACCAGGAAGAATTCCCCCTCAAGATCAAGATTGATGAATTTCCCCCCCTGGCCAAGTTTTCCGCCAATTTTGGCCTCATCGAAGCCAAAACCGAACCGGCCCTGCCGGTGACTCTCCGCAATCTGGAAGCTGTCCTGGGTGAAGACCCCCAGTCTTCCCATCCCAAGACCGGGAATGACCCCACCCCCGTATCCGAGGTGCGTGGGCATATCTTTAAAGTGATTAATCCCGCCGATTTTCCTGCCTGGCTCCAGCGTATCAATGCCGTTCAAAGGGAAAAAAACCATTGGGATCAAAAAACAGGCACCTCCATCATCGATCAAAGGATTGGTGAAAGTTCGGTGTTCACCGCCGCCGAACGCCCCTCGCTGACCACCTTCAAACTTGCCAAACCCCTTGGGGCCAAAGAATTTGAGGTGATGGGCATCCCCCTGCCCAACCCCGGTTTTTATGTGGTGGAACTGGCCAGTCAACGCCTGGGCTTGGCACTGCACGGTGCAGCCAAACCCTACCATGTGCAGACAGCCGCCCTCGTGACCAACATGGCGGCCCATTTCTTTCACGGGCGGGAATCTTCCCTGGTCTGGGTTACCGCCCTGGATAGCGGTCTTCCCGTGCCGGAGGCCCAGGTCACCGTCGCCGATTGTACCGGCAAGATGTTTGCCCAGGGGACTACCGATAAGGAAGGTCTCCTGAGAATCAAACAAGAATTGCCCCCCTCCTTCAAATTGCCCGAATGCCCCGGCGGAGAACGGGCGTTCAGCATTGCCGCCCGTTTGGGCGAAGATGTCACCTTTGTCATGTCCTCCTGGAGTCAGGGGATCGAACGCTGGAACTTCAATCTCCCTGGCCCCCACGCGGAAAAGCCCTACCTGGCCCATACGGTTTTGGACCGAAGTTTGTTGCGGGGGGGAGAGACCGTCCACATGAAACACTGGATCCGCAAACATGATCGCCAGGGGTTTTCGTTGCTGGAGAAAAAATCATTACCCAAGAAAGTAACCCTGCGCCATGCCGGCGGTGAGGCTGAATATTCTTTGCCCCTGACCTGGGATGATATGGGCACGGCGGAAAACCGCTTTGAAATCCCCAAGGAAGCCAAACTTGGAACCTACGAAATTTCCATGGACCGGTTTTCCACGGGCAGTTTTCGCGTTGAAACCTTTCGGGTACCCCTCATGAAAGGGATGGTCAAACCGGTCCAATCCGACCTGGTAAACGCCAGCCAGGCCGAGTTGGATTTGCAAGTCCATTATCTTGCCGGTGGCGCGGCGAGTCATGCCCCGGTCAAGGTGCGGGGGATGCTGTCACCCAAAACGGTGTCTTTTCCCGATTATGAAGGATTTCAATGGGCCAACGGTGATGTTCGCGAGAGCCGGACAGAGTTGGGACGCCCACGGTATGACGCAGGAGAAAATTCCCCGAAGGCGGGGACGGGTGAACGTTCCCTGGCGGTGGTCGAAACCAACCTGGACCGGGCTGGGGGAGGGCGGGTTGTATTGCAGGGGTGGGGAGCCATTCAATCACCCAAAAGCCTTTTGGCGGAGATGGAATACCGGGATCCCAATGGTGAGGTATTGACCTCGGCGGCGCGGCTGACTTTATGGCCGGCGGCGGTGGTGGTTGGAATTAAAATGGACAACTGGATGCAGGGGCGGGAGTCCGTTCGCTTCCAGGTGGCCACCCTGGACACCTCCGGCAAACCCCAGGTGGGGGTTCCGGTGGCGGTGGATGTTTTTGTTCGCAAAACATTCAGCCATCGCAAACGTTTGTTGGGGGGATTCTACTCCTATGACCAATACGACGACATTGAAAAAATACAAGAGTTTTGTTCCGGGAAAAGTGATGAACGGGGGCGTTTGTTCTGTGAAGGGGTACCTCCGGCGGCGGGTCAGTTGATCTTGCGGGCGAAGGTTGCGGATGCGGCGGGCCATGCCAGTTTTGCCCACGCCGAGGTTTGGGTACCGGAAGAAAAGGATACCTGGTTTGCCGCCCGTGAAGGGGATCGCATGGACCTTCTCCCGGAAAAACAGCGTTATGAACCCGGAGAGAAGGCCAGGTTGCAGGTTCGCATGCCCTTTCGGGAGGCGACCGGATTGGTGGTGGTGGAAAGGGAAGGGGTGATGGAGGCCAGCGTGCAGCCGCTTTCAGGTCAGGCCCCTCTGGTTTCGGTGCCCATCCTGGGAAACTATGGTCCCAATGTTTTTATCGCGGTCATGGCGGTGCGGGGACGCAGCGGCGAGGTGCAACCCACAGCCCTGGTCGATATGGGACGGCCCGCCATGCGTCTGGGGATGACCCGGTTGCAGGTGGGGTGGCGGGATTATGGGTTGAACGTCGGGGTGACAACCGATCGAACAATTTATAAAACCCGGGAAACGGCGGAAGTGTCGGTGGTGGTCAACTCTCCGAATGGCAACCCTGTGCCTTTGGGGGGAGAAATTGCCCTGGCGGCGGTGGATGAAGGATTGTTGGAGCTGTTGCCCAACGACAGTTGGAAATTGTTGGAAGGGATGATGGCGGAGCGGGGTTTGGAGGTGGGAACCGCCACCGCCATGGGACAGGTCATAGGCCGGCGGCATTTTGGTAAAAAGGCCGTGCCCCAGGGCGGTGGGGGTGGTCGTGGCTCGGCGCGGGAACTTTTTGATACCCTGCTGCTGTGGGAGGGGCGGGTCAAACTGGATGAAAAAGGGATGGCACGCGTCAAGGTGCCCCTGAACGATGCCATCACTTCGTTTCGCATCGTTGCCATCGCCTCGGCGGGGACGGGTCTTTTTGGTACCGGGGCCACGACCATTCGCACATCACGGGATGTGGTGCTCTTTTCCGGTCTACCTCCGATGGTGCGGGAGGGAGATCGGTTTCAGGCCGGGTTTACGGTACGAAACGCGGGAGAAAAACCGGTTCAGGGGCAGGTGCGCGCAAAAATCACCCCTGAAGGGGTTGGTGAACTGGAGAATCAGGCCATCACTTTGGCTCCTGGCGAAGCCCAGGAAGTTTTTTGGGACGTGAGTGTACCCAAAACGGAAAAGTTATCCTGGGATGTGGCGGTGACGGCGGGTGAAGCTTCCGAACAGGTCAAGGTGACCCAGGAGGTCAAACCGGCGATACCCGTGCGGATTCTCCAGGCCAGCCTGTCGCAGATGGACAAGGAAACACAGATGGACATCGCCATGCCCGCCGCCGCCTTGCCGGGTCGGGGTGGGGTGGGAATCTCTCTGGCACCGAGTCTTTCTGGCCATTTGACCGGGGTGCGGGAATACATGCAAAGCTATCCCTACACCTGCATGGAGCAACGCCTGTCCAAAGCGGTTGTTTTGGG
This sequence comes from Magnetococcales bacterium, assembly GCA_015660855.1. Classification (GTDB taxonomy): domain Bacteria; phylum Pseudomonadota; class Magnetococcia; order Magnetococcales; family UBA8363; genus UBA8363. The sequence continues at coordinate 1,575 of JACSDG010000059.1, read as the reverse complement.
GGATGAAAGTCTTCGCGGCAAAGTGCTGGCATCCCTGCCCAGCCATCTGGACAAGGATGGCTTGCTTAAATATTTTCCCAGCATGTCGCAGGGGAGCGATACCTTGACCAGTTATCTGCTGACGCTCGCTGCGACGGCCCACTGGAAAATTCCGGAGAAATCGTTGGAAGCGATGAAAAAAGGGTTGCTGGCCTTTGTTGCGGGAAAAATACTTCGGGATTCAGGTTTGCTGACCGCCGACCTTGCTGTGCGCAAGGTTGCCGCTTTGGCTGCCTTGGCCCGATATGACACTTTGGATCCCCAGTTGGCGGGATCGATTGCGGTGGAACCCAACCTGTGGCCAACTTCGGCGGTATTGGATTGGATTGACCTGCTCAACCATGCCGCCAACTGGCCCGACCGCGACCTGCGTAAACAGGCCGCCCTGCACATTTTACGCGCACGTCTGAACTTTGCCGGCAGCACCATGGGCTTTTCCACTGAGCAGAGCGACCGTTGGTGGTGGTTGATGGTTTCTGCCGATGTCAATGCCAATCGGGCTATACTGATCCTGCTGGGGGAGAAGGATTGGCAGGAGGATATGGGGCGCATGATGCGGGGAAGCCTGGCCAGACGGCAACGGGGACACTGGGACACCAGTGTTGCCAACGCCTGGGGGACACTTGCCGTCCAGCGTTTTGCCGAAGCTTTTGAAGGGGAGGCGGTATCGGGAACGACCCTAAGCCAGCTTGCTGGCGACAAACAAATCCTCGATTGGTCGTCGCAGCTTGAAGGGGGTCGTCTTGAACACCCCTGGCCCCAAGTTCCGTCGAAATTGCGTTTGGAACACCTTGGTGGGGGCAAACCCTGGCTGACGGTGGAAACACGGGGGGCCATCCCTTTGTCGGAACCTTTCTTTGCCGGTTACCGGGTACAGCGCAGCGTGACCGCAGTGGAGCAAAAACAGGAGGGGGAATGGCATCGGGGTGATCTTTACCGGGTGCGTTTGGAATTGGAAGCCCAGGGAGACATGACCTGGGTGGTGGTGGAAGATCCGGTGCCGGGGGGGAGTACCCTTTTGGGCAGTGGTTTGGGCAAGGATTCGCAAATTATGACGACGGGAGAGAAAAACCAGGGGATGGCTTGGCCCGCTTTTACCGAACGTTCCTTTGATTTTTTCCGGGCCTATTATGAATGGGTTCCCAAAGGAAAATGGCAGGTAGAGTATACGGTGCGTTTGAATACATCGGGCGATTTTCAATTACCGCCCACCCGCGTGGAAGCCATGTACGCCCCGGAAATGTACGCCGAATCACCCAACATTGTCTTCACCGTGTTGCCTTGATTGTGCGTAACCATTCAGTCCCCCCCCCCCTCTTTACGTTAGGGTTGAAATTATTGCGGGGGTTAAGGGGGGAGTTCCTCACACACCCGGAATTGCCTAAAGCCTCACCGCCGCTTTGAGGCACACGCCTGATCGCCCCGGGGGTTGCTGGCTGCTTTACACGGGCAGCATTTTGTCTGTCGTTCGCTGGATGCTCGTGGTAGGCTGTGGATGAATGTACTCTTGGAAGGAGACTCCCCCGTGAACACAGT
>JACSDG010000058.1 GCA_015660855.1 Magnetococcales bacterium | reverse complement strand
CAGGCGACTCTTGACTTCCACCAGGACAACGCAGTCGGTGTTGTTCACCAACAGATCAATCTCCATGCGGCGGCTATCGTCCAGGCTCCTTGCCTTGACTCGATGTGAGACACGATGCACCGGGATGCCCCGCTCGGCAAACAGGGTTTCGCAGGCGGGGGCAACGATGCCTTCGACGAACTCACCCCACCGGCTGCCCAGGTTGCCAACCTGCTGGCTGACTTCCTTAATCTTGCGGTCGGTATCCTGAAACTTGCGATCGGTATCCTGAAACTTGCGGTCGGTATCCTGAAATTTGCGGTCGGTATCCTGAAACTTGCGGTCGGTATCCTGGAACTTGCGGTCGAGTTCCGCCCTTCGCTCACGGTCTTCCCGGACCATTTCCTGGAATTTACGGTCTGTCTCCTGGAACATTTTCCAGACGTCATCAAAGGTTACGGCCTGCGACATAACGATGTCTCCTGTTCACGGCGTTATCGATTGGAGGATACCCGGTTTGTCTGGCATAGGGAACTCATTTTTCAATTTACAAATCTGGGGACAGTATATCCATTTCCCTATCGCAAGCTGGAGCTTCTTGTGAAATGGATATACTGTCCCCAGATTTCCAGATTTCCGATTGACTCTGCCCCCTCCCGCCTACTATCATCTTACAAAGTATACCTTGTATGACAGATAACAGGAAAAGTCCATGCCAGGAACTTCACCCTTAAGCGTGCGCATTAGTGATGATCTGAAAGACGGCCTGTCAAAGTTGGTCGAATCCACCGGCAGGACCAAATCATTTCTGACCAATGAGGCCCTGCGCCAATACCTGGAACAAGAGGCTTGGCAGATTCAGGCCATCCAGGAGGCTGTCCGGGAAGTGGAGACCGCCTCTGAGGAAGATTTCATTGAGCATGAAAAGGTGGATAACTGGCTGGCATCCTGGGGTTCCGAGGATGAAATGGAACCTCCCCGATGAAATTGGTTTGGTATAAAAGGGCTATCCTCGACCTGAAAAACGTCTACCAATATATCGGCCAGGATAATTCTAAAGCGGCTGAAGTTGTCGCTACGCGGATTAGGGAATCGACTGCCAAACTAAAAGAATTTCCGGCCCAAGGTAGGCCGGGCAGAGTACCTGGAACACGGGAACTGGTTATCACCGATTACCCCTACCTCGTTCCTTACAAAGTCATCGGTGAAAAACTTATCATCCTGAGAGTTCTTCATACCTCCCGGTCTTGGTAACTCATATTTGGGGGAATTCCGGGGAATTGGGGAAATCTGCCCCCCTTTGACAAACGTCATCCCCGCGAAAGCGGGGATCCAGGGAAGTCCCGCAAATCCTAGATTCCCGCTTTCGCGGGAATGACGGGGTCTGAATGGCTACATCGCAAGCTGGAGCCTCTTGTGAAATGGATATACTGTCCCAAGATTTCGACTAAAATATTTTATAGAAGCAATTTTGTCGGGTGTCCCCAGAATTACGCGCCACCAAAGACTGGCTCACAAGTAGAAAGACTTGTACCAAAGCATGCTTTTGTAGGCGATTTTCCAGACCTGCGTTGCCGCCGGGCCGATGACCGTGGATCCAGTAATCCAGATCAACCATCCCAGTCCGCTCAGACAGGCGAGAGAAATGACCCAAAAACTGGAAAGGTAGATCGCAGCCAAGTTCAGGTCGGCGAGAACCTGCCGCTCTTTCATGCTGGAGTGAAAAAAAAGGAGTTTTTGGTGGGCATTGGTGCGGAAGTTGAAGATGTCGGGGAGAAGTACGACGATGGCGAAGGTGACCATTAACAAATGACCTGCCGTAGGTAGGAGGGTGGTGAGCAGCATGGCTGTAACCCAGGCATGTTCGCCGAAGGGGGCATCTTCCAGGGCCACAAGGGTGTCTTCGATGTCCAGGATGGTGAAAAAACCATAATATCTCGCAATAATATTGGCACCTTCCAATACCAGTACAAGAGTGAAGGCCATGACGATCATAAGCACAACGGCGATGATAAAGTCCCACGCCGCATGCCAAAGCAACCCCCAGATGGGAGATGATTTTTCTTTATGTGTATACAGAGTTTTAATTTCTTTTCCCAGCCATCGACTGAAACCCCAGGAGAACCAGTCCAGTAGGGCATTGGCCAGGGGAAGAATGCAGAAAAATACTAGCAAGATTAAATGATTTTCGTTAAGATGCCCTCCCAGACTGGCGACGACGACGACGGCGGCAGCGACGACACCGACGATGACGCCGCCGACGACGCCGCCGACGACGACGGCACTGACGATGCCGACGATGCCGACGATGCCGACTCCGACGACTCCGACGACGCCGACGCCGACGCCGACGACGCCGACGCCGATGCCGACGCCGACGACGCCTCCGACGACGCCTCCGACGACGCCTCCGACGACGCCGACGACGCTGACGACGACGTCGACGACGTCGGCGATGATTTTCCGCGAGTTTACAGAGGAAAGCCAGCTCAATCCTAGGTGCCTATGCAGGAAATTTTTGACGTTTTCCTGTGTTTTCCTTTTAAAAATGAGCCAAAGAAACCAAACATACCCTGCCAGGATGAAGGTGGTGAGGAGTTTTTTGTCTAGTTCTACATTGGCAAGCAGTTCAAACTGCCCAATGCGACCGCTGCCGCCCAAAAGCCATCCGATGTAGAAAAATCCGAGGCTGTAGGCAAAGGAAAGGATGAGGCATCGGTCAAAAGATCGGTACGACAGTAGCAGATTTTTTCCGAAAAATTGGTCCAATCGTTTTAGGGTACCGTCGAGGGTGGCAAGATAGATGGTCCCAAATTGGGGCTGTGAGAGAGTCTCTAGTGCCCGTTTGCGATCAGGGGGACTCTTCTCCAGATCTCCCCTGATGAAAACAAAAATAGCAGCACAAAGTGTAACAACAATTGAAACTATAGCCAGCCATTCTCCGATCTCCACACCCCAGACTCCCCTTACGCCACAATGGCCATGCTCGTCGTTTCGATCATTGGCTGCGTGGACATGATGCCCTTTGGGCAAAAACTAAAAGATTGGACGGTTTGCTGCGACAGTCTGCCCCGAAGCCTTGGCTAGCGGCTTTTAATGGGGAGGAACAACAGGCGTTGGCGTCGGGGGGGCAGGCAATCGCATTTCAGGGGCGGGGGCAAGGGGGAACCCGGTTGGCGGCGGATTCGGTTGGTTCATTTTCAGCATGGCGAACATCGCACCGATGATCAATGCGGTCTGGGCTGCAAACATGCCCGCCGTCCACTTGAGGGTGTCCACCTTGGAGGCTTCGATCTTGGTATCCACCCTGGCCAAAATTTCAACTTTCATGGTTTCAATCTTGCCGCCAAGTTCCCTGAATCTGGTTTCGGCCTTGACATCCATCTCCTTGATGTCCCCACGCAGATTGGTTTCCATGCCAGCCAAGTCCCGCTTGAGCATGAACATGTCCTGTTTGGTTGTAAGACGGTCTTCCACCATGGCAACAAGAGCTTCGGCCTGAATTCCTGCCTGGCGTTCGTCTACCCCGGCATCACGGAGCTTTTTGACGTAAGCGTAGGTGTCAAAGGCAATGGTTGTGCTCATGATGGTTTCCCTCCAGGGTGAATCCTCACAGAACCTTCTTGGGCAGTATACGCTACATCCTCCAACACCGTCCAAGGCATTCTATACTCTCCCTGGGAAACAGGGGGACGTTGCCCCACTCTGCAAACAGTGTCGTTTGTTGGCAAAATTTGTTTTAATGGCGAGGTTGGAGCAGCGGGAGTGATGGGCGGAAGGTGACTAATATCATTTTTTTTCGGAGCAGATGCGGTTTTGCTTGCGGAGGAAGCGGATGAGTATGCGGGGGGAAAGTCGCTGCCGGTGCGGGGAAGAACCGACGGGGCGTACCCAGGTGCGGTATTTTCTGACCGAGGTGATGTGTCGACTTCGGCGGGGTTGGAATCCGTCGCAATTGGAACTGAACCTAAGGCAAGCCGACCTGTATTTTGAGGATGTGCGCCTGCACCATCCCCTGGACGTGATGCGGGGATCCTATCTGATGCCGTTGGTTACGTTGCGAACGCCGTCCTGTGGTTGGTCTCGCACTTCCGGTTGCACAATGTGCGGTTATTTTTTGGGTTCCACGGGCCAACGCACTACAAGTCCGGAAGAATTGGTTGAACAGACCCGATGGGCAATACATCGCCTTGATCCGCGCATCTATCACACCTTGGTATTTACTTCCAACGGCAGCTTTCTGGACCCTGCCGAAATACCGGATGCCGTACGTCCGGAGCTTCTGCGGCTGCTTTTTGGTGCTGGTTTTCGCTTTATTGTTGTGGAAACCCGTCCGGGGTTTGTCACATCCGAACGGCTCGACGCCATGCTGGATGTGGTGCCTGCTATCGCTTCGGGAAGGGACGAGCGGTCTCTTTCCTTTTCTTTAGGTGCTGAAAGTTGTTCGGATTTTATACTTTCTGCTTGCGTTAACAAGGGGATTCGTGCCAGAAATCTGACGGAAAGTGCGGATTTGATTCGTCGCAAAGGATTTTCCCTCGACTGTTATGTGTTGCTCGGTAAACCGTTTCTGAGTGCCCGGGAGGATGTGCAAGATGCCCTTGAAACCATACGATGGGCACAAAAAATGGGTGCGGATTATCTGTTTGTCATGGTTACCAACCGGGTTGCCTACAGTCTTGTCGATCATTTGATCTCCCAAGGGCGGCACTCTTTGACCAACCTGTGGCGGGCGGTCTTTCTGCTGGAAATGCTGCCTGAGGAGTTGCGTCGCTTGGTGCAAATCAAGGGAATCAACCATGCCCCTTATCCCCCAAAAGACTATGCCACGACCTGCCCGGTCTGCCACGACCGGGTTGTGCAAGGTATCAACTTTTGGAACCAAACCGGGGACTTCAAACACATTTTGGAATTGCCGAACTGTCCTTGTCGGAAACAGTTTGAAATGGGCGAATGGGCTGAAATCTCCGACCGGCTCCTGCCGCAACGCATTCATGCGGCCTATGGCCATTTGGCCAAGGATTTGGGTATGGCGTCCCATTCAATACCGGAGTTGCCGGAACTGGAAAGGTTGTGGCAGGAGGGAAACTCTTGAACGCCCCCTTGAGCGCAAAGGATCCCCTCTCCCCGGATACGCTGAAAGATCGGGTCAAAACCATCTCCAGACAGTTGCGTCAGGTACAGATGCGTCGCCATCAAGCGGTCCACCACGACATGCCGTCCTTCGCACGGGCCGACATTTATTTTGAGCCAGGTCCGGGTGGGGACTACCCCATTGTGGCTCTGCGCAGTTTGCCCTGTTCCTACTTCCAACGGGGCAACTGTGCTCCGTGCGCCTATTCGGCTCGACCACGCCCACCCCAGGATAAAAATCAGGATCCTTATCCGGGTTTGCTCACGCAGGTGGATGACCTTTTGGCCCGATTTGACGATCTTTTTTCCCGCCGGGCCGATGGCCGACTGCCTGGCTATCGCTTGCGCCAGCGAAAACATGACCGTGTTTACATGTTGCAGTTGGCCGGGGAGAGCAGCTTTTTCAGCGATCGCGAAATTCCCCCCGAGTATCGCCGCGAAATCCTCGAGCGGTTTCTCCATTTTGGCAAACGACAGGGAGTGGACTGGCACCTGATGCTGGAGACCCGCCCTGAGGATCTGATCAAGGCGGCGCAAAGTGGTGAATTGGATCGTTTACAACCCTTGCTTGAACCTCTTAACGTGGTCGTCAATATGGGCTTCGAGCATGAAAACGATTTTCTGCGACAGGTGATCTTTGCCAAGGATCTTGACAAAAACGATTTTCTCCAAGCCCTGTCTGATGCGCAGGCCTATGGTCTGGATCCGGGGGTTTTTCTGTTTGCGGGTGGTTTTATTCTCACGCCACAGGAGGCATTGCAACAGGTAGCCCAAGGGTTGGCGTTTCTGGAAGCCAAAGGGGTCTTCGTCAACCTGATGTTACCTAACTTACAGGCGTTCACTTTGCCAGATCTGCTCTACAGTGTCGGGCATTATAACCTGCCGGAGCCACAGTGGTTGATGGGGGTGTTAAACCTGCTGCTGGATTATGCCCCCCACCGGCCAGATGCCATTACCCCAGGGCACTGGTTTATGGGTGGTCTTGTCGCCGAACCTATGCCGGTGGGGTCCATCATTGACCACCCCCGCCGAAAATGTTCCATGCCTCATGCCATAAAGCTGTTGAAAATTGTCCGGGATTTGATGCTTGGTGGTGGGTGGAAAAGTTGCGACCAACAGTATGCCCAACTGCTGAACGGTTTCAATGATACAGAAAATGATGATTTCATGCCATTTCATGGTAGACTGGAAGATGGTGCTTTTTGTCAGAGAAATTCCTGGCAGAAAGAAATGCCTCTCCAGGCTTGGCCGCAGCGTGCGCACCAAGCCTTGACGATTGCCGAGAAACAATTGAAAATTTACCTAAAAACCAGACATTAGCTTAAGCTTGATGACTTCTGGAGTCGTGTTTTCTACTTAAGGATGCTGACGATGGTAAAATCAACGATTTATCCCGGTCCAACAACACCGATCCAGGGACCGGTTTGGGCTGATGAGATCATGGCCCGGATGAAAACCGACCACCGCTTTGCCAATAAAATGAAAAAAGATGTCTGCTGGGCTGATTTGGCAGTGATGTCCGCTCTCTCTGAGCCGTTGCGTTGGAGTGGTGCGGCGACGCAGTTTGGCCGTGTTTATCTGAGTTCAGGTACCACTGGCAAGTCCAAAAGGATCCACTTTTCTTCCCGCGACTGGCAGGAACTGGTGCTTTATCGTGCCCATTGCCTGGCGGCACTGGGGGTGACTCGGAAGAGTCGGGCTGTCGTGATTGTCCCTTTTTCTCCCTGGTTTTCCGGAGATAATCTTGGCGATGCATTGACCAACCTGGGGGCCAGTGTGTTTTGTGCCGGGGCTTATCGTCCGCACCTTTCTAGCACACTTTCAATCGTGCATGGGCTGAAAGCTGATACGCTGATCACCCTGCCCAGCACCGCCGTGGCCTTGCTCCAGATTTTGGAGGAGGGACGTCGAATGGGAGTATTGCCGCAAACTTCTTCCCTCCGGCGGGTGATATTGGTCGGGGAACCCGCCAGTTTCGACCTCCGTACCACCTTGGAGACCGCCTTGGGAGTCACCACCCACATGTTGTTTGCTGCCAGTGAGGCGGTGATCGGCCATGAGGATCCTGTTCAACCTGGGCGTTATCTTTGGAATCCACATTGGGTCCATCTTGAGGTGCGGCGGGATGATGGTGTCATTGATGCGGTCGGAGAGGGGGAATTGTTGGTTTCTCGCCGCTGGAGCGAAGCAACGCCGATCGTTCGTTATCCATTGGGGGACCGGGTTATGTTGCGTCCTGCTTCAAAGGACCAACCGGGATATTTCTCCTACATCTGTCGCCAGGGCCGGGCCTGCCAACTGCCTACCGGGGTGACTGTTGACTTTCCAATGCTTGAACGCTTTCTTGAAATGTTGCGTCCGTCCACCAAGACACTTTCGGTCTGGGCGCACCACCTGGAGGGGGGGCGTACCCGTTTGACGCTGACCTTGGACCGCTTGCCGAGCGGACAATCTCCGGACAGCTTGGTTGAGATTTTTGCGGCACTTTCCTTGGATGTGGCCGATGTTGTCGCTTCAGGCTTTGTTTCTCTGAGGGTGCTCCTGGATCCCACATTGGGAGCGGCGGGAGGCAAGGCAATTCAGGTGCGCGAAACGGGTGCTTGGTAGTGTTTCCAAGTTCCGCTGCGGCCATGCTGACTCTTGCTGAGCTTTTTGACGTAGTACGACACACCCCTTTGTATGATTCCTGGCCTGTCCACGGCCCAAACCTTCCGCAACAACCTGGAGATCCTTTCTGGTTGCGGCTTCCCACCCTTGGCGCGGGGCAACTTGCCTGTTTCACTTCAGAGTGCCAGGATTGTTTTCCCAGTGGGAATCGGCTGTTTCTTTCCAGCGGAACACAGGGCAAACCCAAATTGATGCCATTTACAGATGCGGACCTCCAGCGGGTTGCGGAACTTTGCGGACGGTTTTCCCTTCTGGAGGGGATTGATGCCAATACACGCAGTATGGTTTTGCTACCCATGGCGAGCTGGACGGTGGGACGAATTACCATGGACGGTCACCGAAAGGCTGGTGCCCAGGTCCATGGTGTCGATTTGCACGGAGGGGTGACAGCTTGGCAGCAGGCTTGTGATGCCATTCGCCCGACGGTGATTTCCAGCACCCCCAGTGTTCTGGCAGCCTGGGCACCCTACTATAGTGGGCCAAAATTAACGCTGGTGGAAACCACCGGGGAATCGTTGTTGGAGTCCGAGCGTCGGCTGATTGAGGCTCGTTTCGGTGCATTCGTCTACGATGCCTATGGTCTGACAGAGTGCGTCGTTGGGGTGGAGTGCGCTGTACGCCAAGGATTTCATTATTGGCAGGACAGCGTGTATGTGGAAATTTTGGATCCCCATCTCGATCAACCACTGCCAACCGGTGCAATGGGGGAGATCGTTCTGACCAGCTTTCAGCAGGGTTCGCTGCCGGTTCTGCGCTACCGTAGTGGTGATCTGGGACGGTTAGCGGTTGTTCCGTGCCCTTGCGGGCGCAAGGAACCCTTGCTGTATCTTCACGGGCGCAAAGAACCCAACTTGGCGTTGTCACGAGGTGTGAACCTGGATCGCAGTCTGTTAGAGGGGGCATTGCAAGCCTGGGGCTACAATCATTTACGGGTGGTATGGAAAGGAACTCCGCAAAGTCCAGCCGCCCCCTTCCTGGTCGATCAATTTCGTCCCACCCTGGAAATTTCCTGGCGCGTTGATGCGAACACGAAAGAGCCGTCGGTGCTGCGACGGTACCTTCTCGACCAGTTTATGGAGTTGGCCGAACTGATCCATGAAGGGGATCTGGATTTGGTTCTTTTACCTCAAAGGGTCGGCGTGTCATGACGGGGGTACTGGCGGATGGAGCGTGGTATGAGTGAAGACAATGCGAATGGTGCTGCGGAGATTTATCAAGATTGGCACCTTTGGTGGGGAGGGGCTTGGAAACTCTCTGACAATGGGGTCGCAAACAGTGGTGACGAAAAGGCAAGATCCAGGTTGCCCCTGTTTCCTTCCTACTATTCATATCTCCTGAAACTGGCTCCAGGGGTTGGGTTGGTGGACATCTACCCCTGGCTGGCGGAGTTGATGATTTTTTCCGTCGCTGTGGATGGAGATGCCGATTCGCCCTCCCAGGACAAAAGCTTGACCCCACTCAATATGGTTTCCATCTTCGTGGATGATAACAGTGACAATGTTGCCCTTTCCCGACTCGATTCCGACTCCCGCAAAAAAGGAGACCCGATAGAGGAATTGCTTAAATTAGTAAAAAAGAAAGAGTGTCTACCGAAGCTCTTTATGGTGGATACCCTTGGCCAGTTCAAAGATACCCCATTGGATCAATCCAAAATGCAATGGACGGGTGACTATGTCACCAGTCATCTGGTGGGTGGAGGCAACCCCATGCAGATGATGCGCCTTTTTACTTCCATCGGTAGCCAGCTTCTGAATCCCCCCCTCCCCGATAAAAAACTTGGCAAACTCAATTGTTTCGTCATCAATTCCATCAGCAATCTCTATCGCTCCATGGGAGTACGGGACGCTATGTTGCTGGTGAGGGCGATGATGGAACAAGGGGTGTGGAAATCCGGGGGAGAAGTAGCAGATTCTAAAAAGAAAAAGATTATCGATAACAAAGGGATGGTATTCGCTATCCTGCATGACGGGGTGTTCCCTGAAGCGGATACCAGGTACATCGAGACCTTTTTTGATGGTGTAATTCTGTTCGAGAAAAAGAAAGATTCCAGTCAGCGTGAGATCACCTTTCGCTTTGAACGGTTTCCCCCATCGGTACCGGGGCGGGACAACCATGTCAATGGCTACCCGTTTCAGCCCGATTTTTCAAATTGTTGGACCTTCAAGTCTGAAAAGGATGGTCGATTGAAGATCGGGCTGGTAAACCTTCCCCCCAGGAAGAGGATCAAGGTGGCGGTTTCTCCTCTCTGGACAAAGCTTTCCCGAAGGAGAGTTGTTGATGGCAACGCAGGGTAGTTGTAGCAACTCGGGGGATTCCTGTAAAGATGGTGGACTGCCTCAGGGTGCCACTGTGGCCCTGGTTGGGGATCCTGGTACCGGCAAGACCACCTTCCTGCTCGAATATTACCGGCGAGCATCCGTCGGGAAGGGGTGTGTGGGGTTCGAAAATGAGCATCCCCTGAATAAATTGGACGGCTTGCTGCGACGTCCCGAGTCGAAGGATGGGGAAGAAAAACCGGATGGGGTGTTGCGCTGTTTTATTTCCCTGGAATCCAGTTTCTCACGCATGTTGGCTACACATGGTGCCTTTTTCGAGAAAGAAAATATAGAAAATAAGAATGCATTTGTTTTTATCGACGCAACTTCTTTTCTCAGTGGTCGTGTGGAGGATGAGCTGCGCTATCCCCACCTCCAAAATCGAGCAGGAAACCATAACAACAGTAGAAATAATAGCGGCTATACCCAGTTTAATTTTTCCATGGAGGATATTTCTGGCGGCGGTTGTGCCTTGCGTTTTCTTGACGAATCTGACGCGCATGTCATTCGTCCGAAAGAATTGGGTGAGATCAAAGGTGAATGCAACTCTACGGGCGATTATTACACCTGCACTACCCCTTTCTGTCAGGATCATAGATGCCGAACCTTCACGCTGATGACCCGACCACTGCCAGATCCCCAGGTGCGCATCCGTTTGCTCAAGGATTTGTTGGCGGAGATGTTCTCTCGATTCAAAGGACAACGCCATCGGTTGGTGGTGATTGACTCTTTGAGTGCCCTTTTGGACGGCTTTGTCGGTGATGACCGGGCCAGAGAATCCGGAGGGCGGCGACTACACATCCTCAACCTGATTCGCTGGTTGGAAGAGATTGGCGTGACAACCTTATTTTCCAGCGAGGCGGTGCGTGACGGGGGATACACTCTGCGCCGCCAGCCCCTGTTCCTCGGCACACAGGAACGGTATTTGGCGGCGGGGGTGATCCAATTGGACTACCACCAGTACCGCTCCGGTGACCTGATCCGCTATTTTCGCATTCTGAAGATGCGCGGGGCCAGCCACGATATGCGTCCCCATGCCTATGATATTGGCCAGAATGGCATCGCCTGGGTGGAACCGCTGTTTGGTGAACGGGATGAGGAGGGGGTATGAGCGATACATCTACCGGTGCCTGCACGAGCCAAAAATTTATCGGTGCTCCGGGCACTGTGGTGGTGTTGGGGAGCGGTTGCTCCCTGGGATTGGGAGTACCTACCCTGGCTGGTTTCCTCGACCACGCCTTTGCGTTGCTGCTTCGGATGGTGGAAAAGGAATCAAAGGGATCAAAGGGATCTTCTGAGTGTCCGTTCCAGCACATGTTTAGCAAGATGCAGTGTTTTATCGAGCGCATCAAGGGGTTTGGTGGCTACATGCACTTGGATCTGCTCAACATGGAGGAACTCTACGGTCTGGCGGCCATGTGGGAGGGCATTCTGGACGAAAAAGATAGATACCAAAAAAAAGAGGCCAAAGAAGCCAAAGAAATACTGACCGTCTTCAAACGGGTGCTGTTCCTGGTTTACCACAAGGCGGGAATAGAGTTTTTGGATATCGAAAACCGGTTTGACGGGTTCAATTTGGATAGAATCCGGGGGATCAAACGGGAAAGCCGCACCGAATTATTGGACCCGGATGCTCAGGTCAGTCTTCACACCAACTTGATGGCCTATCTGGGTCTGGCTTCTTATCGGGATGACGAAGGGTACTGTCCAGCGGTGATCCAGTTCAACTGGGACTTGGCCTTCGACCGGGCACTGTGGCTGCTGAATTGCTCAGAATGTAAGGAAGGCGCAGGAATTTCTCCCTGGACTGATTTTGAATCGTTTAAAAATCGCGATATAACATTCAAAGAGTATCCCCTGGTGATCCGACCGCATGGGGGGCTGAACTGGGTTGAGCTACCAGTGAACAAAGGCGAAAGAAAAAAAATAACGGATGAATTGAAATTTAAATTGTCAAAAACAATCCGCTGGGATGGCCGATTGATCTGTGATAAGGGATACATCAATACTTCCATCGAAGATAACCTAAGCTTTCGCCGAGGTGAGCGGATGCTTTTTGTCCCTCCCAGTTGGAAGAAGGATGTCTCTTCGCTGGCCTGGCAGTGGCGACTGTGCCAGCGTTATTTGGAACGGGCCAGGCGAATTGTTTTTATCGGCTATTCTTTGCCGCCCAGCGATATGAATATACGCTATTTTCTCGCCCTGGCTCTGGCCAATAACAATTTGGTGCCAAAAGTCTACGTCTGGAATCCGGGAGTAGGCAATCCCAAGAGTGAGGTGCGGGCCAATTATCTCCAGTTGTTCCAGCCGTTGGCCCGATCATGGCGGTTGCTGGGAATCCCCTACAAATTTGGTCACCCCGGGCTGTTTGACCTGGAACGGGCACTGAAGTCTGCGGAACCCATTCTGCCGTAGCGGTTATGTGGTAACGATTCAGGTCGGCTTGTTGATCACCGGCACCACCATATGATCCCCCCGCCAGTAAAGGCAGGTGTCCGGCGGTTGGAGTCCGTCTACCCGTTCCAGGCGGAAAACGGGAAAAAGTTTTTCGAGAAGACAGTGATGTTGGGCGCGGAAATCGGAATTTTCATTGGAATAATATGTAAAGACTCCTCCGGGGTTCAGCAGATCCCAGGCTATGGGCAGAAACGGGTAGTGCCAGCAGTTGCGTTCGCTTTCGTTGACGGGACAAGTATCAAAAAGGATGCCATCGAAACGACATTGAAGGGTCGGGACGACATCCTGCCAAAACCCTTCCAGGATGGTTACCGGATGAACCTGTAGACTGGCCCAACGTCGGGCTTGAGAAACGATTTTTGGATGTGCCTCAATGATGGTGTGGTGGCGGCAGCCGTGCTGCGCGATGGCGTCGGCACTCCAGCCCATGCCGAAACCGACTTCCAGAACGACACCATCTCCCTTCCCGACCACCAGTTCGCCAAGTCGCCGCATCAAAGGCTTTTCCCACGCTTCGATAACCGGATAGCCGTTGACCCATAATCCGTCCGGCGATTGTATCACGGGAGATCTTTGCCATTGCGACGCCCCTGTTTGTGAGGGACGGATCGATGAACCTCTGTCAGGATCCATTTTTTTCCTCCCGTCTGGAAACGACGATACGCACCTCATCCATGGCGGATGCGGCGATATTCAGGCGCAGCAGACCGTCGCCGGCGGTCGCATGGGTCCGGTTCAGAGGGGTTCCCTTCAGATTGAAAGTTTCTATGCGATATTCCCCCCCTTCGGGTACTTGCCAGGTCATGTCACCTTGACCAAACCCCTGCGCAAAAAACTCAAAATGCCCAGAATCCTTGATTTTTAGTCCAAACAAACGCCAGCGTCCCTCCACCAGATAGGGTTGGGAAGATGGGGGTGGTTTGGCGGGGGTGGTGTAGGGGACGATCATGATCCGGGGCGCGGTGACGTTTTGATCCAGGGCAACGTATAAACTTCCATGGTAATGGCGTTGACCAATGATGCCCATGGATCGGGTAAAATCAACCTGTTTCAAGGTGGCACGATCAAAACGAACGGTTTGCAGATTTCCCCGGTCGCGAATTTCCACGGCACCCGAGGATATGTTAAACAGTTTTGTTCTTACAGTCCCTGCGGCAATGCTGGAATAAAAACTGGCGGCAACCGGAGCCAAAGACTGGGAGCGGGCATAATCCAGATTGTGCTTGAGGGCGTTGAGGCTGGCCAGTTTTTCCCCTGAATACAAATGGTAGTAAATATTGAAAGGAATCAACCGCCTGGGGGATTCGGTATTTTTAATGGTGTGGACCAGATGTTGAAAGCCGAAAAAATGTTCGGTCCACAGGCTGGTGTAGGTGTTTTCATTGCTGGCCGAGGCGTAACTTTGCCACTCTTCTCCCACCGTCCGTCCCAGTGGAGCCACCCAGGCTACCGAGGGAAATTTGGAATCAAACCGGGAGTCGCCCCCATTGAGGTTTTCCATTCCCGACAAACGGGCCATACGCACCGCCTTTTCAAAAGGCAGGGTGTTGCCGGACCATTGCAGCAACTTGACGGTTTTTCCTGGGGGTATCACCTGTTGCAGGGTACGGTTGGCTCCCTGAATTTCATCTTCTAGACGGAACGGTTTCATGGCATAGGCGCGCGGAGTTTTATAATTGTTGTGGCGTTCTTTCCTGGCGGGGTTTCTGCCAGTGGGATCCTCGACCGATACGGAAATTTGCTTCCACAGAGACGTATCGATGGAAACCGTGTTTTTTTTCTTTGTGATGCCGAAAACTTCCAACAAACGATTGGAGACGCTGCCGTCTTTCTGCTCTGGATAGTTTTTTAAAAATGGAATCTCCAGAGTCGGATCAAAATTTTCAAAAAATCCCCAATCCAAAGGATGGCTCAAGGTATGGTTACCCACTTCAACCTGGGGGGGAGCCAGGAGCCTTCTGGCAATATCCATGGTTTGTCTGGATCCGTACCATTGGGGGTCCAAATCGCCAACAACGGGGGCCACAGTGACGGGAAACTCGGGATAGCCTTCGATGATCTCTTTTAAAATAACCTCGGCGGCGGTCATTTTTTTTTCGTTGTAGGGCTTGACTTCCGTCAGGTTGCGCAAACCATCGCCATCGATATGACTGTAATAAATACGCCGGTTGGACAGGGTGCTGGCATCGGGTTTGGGAAGATCATCGGTGGCAAAGGCGAAACGGAAAAATTCAAACGGATTGATGATCCACTGGAAAAAATCATGATCCTCGGTGGGATCCTGATCGGAAAAAAGAAAATAATCAGAGGCAGCGAATCCACCGCGTGGACCGGTGGCAATCAGGACATTTTCCTGTTTTTGCGCCAAACCACGACGGACCAGAAGGTGGGGTGTGATGTCGGGGTTGCCGGGTAAAATTTCCAGATAGCCGGGGAGAAGTTTGGGCAGGGGACGCTCAAAACCAACCACGGTGGGATCCAACAGGGCAATTTCCAAGTCATGGGTAAAAGATACCCATTGATCGCGAAAGCCAAATCCCAACATACGCCAAAATTTTTCCGTCAGATGCAGGGGGGTCTGCAAGCCGCTGCGATCGGCGTGCCATGGGGGTAATCCCATGACAACAAATCGTTTTCCAGCCTTCATGACGGCAATGCTCCACTCGATGAAGGGGGCGGGGTTATCCATACTGTTGGTTTTGGACCACAACAGAACGCCACGAATGTCGGTTAGGGTGGTCGGGTCGGGCAGCGGTTGGTTGATGTCCAGATAACGTACGACCAGCCCAAGATGATTCAGCGGCATTTCGGCAAATTTGTGGGTGGGACCAAACCAGGCTTCACCGTTTTGTTCCCTGGAGTCGAAAAAAGACAAAATGACACGGGGAATTTCTGTCTCTCGCGCAGCCTCGGCCCATGCCCTGGGGAAAAAAGTAAAAGTAATAAATGCCACGAAAAAATAAAAATGCCAGGGCTTCATGGTTTCGGCTCAGGAAAAACCTGGTTTAATTCCATGGTGGAAACATAGGGAGTCAAGCCATGATCGCGCTGTTGGCGATAGATGGCAGCCACTCCCCGGGTATCGGAGGGATCCCAATAATCGAGGGAATACAGCCCCAGGCGGGGGCGAATTTCTTTGAACCGCCGAAGTTGGGCGGTGGTGGCCGCATAGTCGGCATCGGGGGTCAGGGTGTAGACCTTGGTTTTTTGATCGTAGTGGCTGCGTATGGATTCGGCCAGAACCATGTCCACATCGTAAAGCAACGCTTCGAGCAGATCAAAGCCACGGTTGAGCATGATGGGAATGTCGGGATAATGCCGATGCATCGCCTTGATCAGATCGATCCCCCCCTGACGCATCCCTTTGTAGAGTTTACCGTCAAGGTCTTCCAAATATCCTGGATTGTCCATGGTGTCGATAAAAATGCCGTGAAATCCACGTTGTAGAAGTTCCGGTATCAAGGTTTCAATCACCATGGCCGTCCAGAGGGGATTGCGCACATCGACAAAAAAACTCCCCGGCCAATTTTTATTTTCCATCAGCAACATCCCTTGATCTTTGACCACCTGAAAATGGTGCCGATGGTTTTCCACTTCGCCTAAGCTTAAATAACCAAGAATGGTTTTGCCGCGTTCTTTCAGGCGTTCCAGGGGGGGATGGTACAGACTGTCGAAGACGATCAGATCGTAGGATTCAAAGCGGGTTTCCGGTTCCTTGTCGGCATAATAGACGACCCAGGAATCGGCCTGTGCCGGAGTGATCCAGGCAACAAGGATGACCATAAAAAGGATCCAGGGCAGGGGCTTTCGGGCGGAATGGTGGGGCATGGCGCAGACCTGTGAACAAATGTTAGTGTGCAGGATGCACCATGGAGGCGGAAATTGCAAACCCTTCTCAAGGGTGGGCGATGAATGAAAAGAATGTTTTTTATGGCGATTTTGTCCGACAAGGATACCCGGGGGCATGGGTATTACGGAATTTTTTTTAGTCTGGGAATAAACGGTTGGATGGTGGCATGTTTCGATATTATCTCATGGGTATTGTTCTGAGCCTGGCAGGAATCGGTCTTGGATATTTGTTGTTGCCATCGATGGAAACATTGGCACTGATGCATTTGCGTGACCAGGACTATGCCAAGGCACTGGGATTTTTTGAAAGACAAATGGAGGGAGATCGCAAGCTGCCCGCATCGGCGATTTTACCCTTGTCCAACCTTTATCTGCAAAACGGCCAGATTGACAAGGCCATATTGGTGCTGGAAGATTTTTTAAAAACCCATTTTGATCACCTTGAGGCGCGCAAAGAGTTGGGAAAATTGTATCAGTATGCCCAAAGGCCGATGGATTATTTGGAAAACCTTGAAATATTGCATCGTTTGGATCCCACCGTGGAAGTGTTGCAACAACTGTCCAATTTGTACAGCTTTTCTGCCAACCCGACCAAACAAACGCAAATTTTGGAGGAAATGCTCAAGCGTTACCCGGAACAGGTCGGTGGATATCGAGATCTGGCGCGGTTGTTGATGAGCGGGGGGCAATATGCCCGGACGGTGGACGTGTTGTTGGCATTAAAGTCTCGTATCCCCAAAGGGTTGGATCCGGAAAATATGCAAATGTTGGTGTACGCGCTTCTTAACCTTGGACGCAAGGATGATGCTTTGTTCGAGGCGCGGGATTGGCTCAGCAGGCAGCGCGGCAGCCGTTCGTCGGCCATGGTGACCGAACTGTTGCAGCAGGGGGGATCGCCGGAACTGGCATGGTTGTGGGTGGAGGATTTACGGGGGTTGATGCCCCATTCCATGGAGGTATTGTTGCAGTGGGGGCAGGTGGCTTTGGCAACCGGTCGCGGGGAAGTGGTTTTCCCGATCCTGGAAACGGCCTTGCGCAGGGGTGAATTGCCTCAGGCGGGGGTGGCATTGTTTTCGGAGGTTGCGGTCAGTTTGCGCCAATTTGGCAAGGCGATCAAAGTCATGGCAACTTTGCCGGAGGGGGAACGACCGCAATGGTTGCAGCAGTCTTTGGCTGAGGGCATTGTGGCCAATGGGGGAGGTTTTGTTGCACGGGCGGCGTTG
Source organism: Magnetococcales bacterium (assembly GCA_015660855.1). Lineage (GTDB taxonomy): Bacteria > Pseudomonadota > Magnetococcia > Magnetococcales > UBA8363 > UBA8363. The sequence continues at coordinate 4,075 of JACSDG010000058.1, read as the reverse complement.
CCGCTGTTGGAGAACAGATTTCTGGAAAGTTATCCCGTACTGGCCGCTGAACTGCACCTGCGGGCGGGTTCCAGTCTGGAGGAGTTCCAACGTTGGCTGCAACGGGGACGGGTAGCCACTTTGGAACCCGAGTGGCGTTTGCGTCTGGCGTCTTTGCTGATGCGGATTGGCCGTCTGGAGGAGGGCGGAGAAAGGTTGATGGCCATGGCGCAGGATCCAAAAATTCCCGACGCCGTTTTCAGAGAACTGGCGGAATATTTCATCCAGGCAAAAAATGTGAATGGAGGGCTTGAGTTTTTTGAAAAGATCAAAAAAATTCGGGCGGGTGATCGCATTGAGGAGGCCCGGGCGATTTTATTGGTCAGTCACGGGGGGCGTGAGGATGAATGTATGGCATGGCTTGCCCAGCGACCGACTCTGGCCAATGGTTTTTTGACCGACGCGGCCAGTCGGGCCTTGGATACCCGCCAATTGCGTCTGGCCCAATTGGCGTTGGACAGGCTCATGGTCCAACCTATGGATGATTCCTTGAACATGCTGGGCCGGGAGGGGCGAGGTCGGGTGTTGTTGCTGGCCCGGTTGGATTTGGCCGATCACCAGGCGATGGCGGCTTTGCAAAAATTGAAACCTATTCAATACCTGCTGGATGAAAGTGAGAACAGATTTTATGAAGAGGTGGTGATTGCCTCCTGGCGGGCCAGGCAGCCGGTGCGGACGGAGGTGATGAACATCCTGCAATCCCGCCTCAACGCCCCCTGGCAGGTGGTGAATGCGGAGAGTCGAAGGCAGTACGGGATGTTGGCCATCGAGGCGGGGGAAAAGGGAATGGGGATCAAGGCGTTTCTCGATGCGGCAGCAGAGGCCCCGCCCGACAGCCAGGAGGTGGCGCAATTGATGTATATTCTGGGTCCCAGGCCAGAAAAGACCGCACTGGACTGGCTGGAGGGGCGTGCTAACAAGGCGAATGAACGGGATTTGGCCGGTTGGGTGGAAATATTGGTAAGCGTCGGGGCGGCACGTCAGGCGGTGTTTCTTGCCGGACCGCGCTTGTCCGATCCGGGAAAAAATCCGGCTTTGGTGGATGCGTTTTTGCGCGCCCTTTCCTGGATCGGGGACGAGAAAAGAATGGAGGAAATCCTCGAAAAGGAAATGCAGGCCACCCAATCCGTCGCGAGGTTGCAGGAATTGGCTCAACTGGCCGAGGAAAAAAACCTTCCCAAAATTGCCGGCAGGATCTACCAAAAAATCCTCAAGGAGGACTTCAATGATGAAAAAGCGTTGAAGCGTCTTGGATACATGGCCTTTTATGCCGGCGAATGGGAAAACGTCGTGGGCTATCTTGGCCGGTATTTGGCCCGTCATGATGATACCTATGAACCTTTTTTCTACCTGGCCGAGGTTTATCGCTCCCTGGGAATGGTGGAAAAGGCCAAGCCGTTTTATCTCAAGGCGTTGGCCAAAGTGGAAAAAATTCAGGATCCCCCTTTCAGTGTTCGGGTTGCCTGGACGCGCATGTATCAGCGCGTAGGCCGTTGGCCCGAAGCTTTGAAGGGATACGAAAAATTGATGCGCGAACAACCCGACGATTCCCGGCTTAAGGCCGACTATGTCGAACTGCTTCTGGCGCGTGGGATGAGTCGGGAGGCTGAGAATGTGTTGCGGTTTGCAGGGGTCAGGTGAGATGTTTTTGTTTTTTCAACGCGGCGCGTCTGATAATCTATAGAATAAACTCTATACTTTAATATGTCCTGAAACACCCCCATCTGCATGCGGTTGTCGTTCTTTTGCCAAAGATTCATCGGTTTACGTTAACAGGGACCATGGTTTTCCATGTGTCTTAGGTAATTTTCATACTCGTTCAAATTGTTTCGGTTTAAAAAACACGTTGGCATACAAGAAATGGTGGTTGGTCTGCCATTTTGCCAACGGTTGGCATCGGATAAGAGTGCGGTAGGCAAGATAACACGGGTAAATGGAGAACTTTTGCAATAAAACATCTTCCATTCATCTTGGCTTTCTGGTAGCTTTGGGCCATTGGTTTTAAACTGGATTATCCTTGAACGTGGACGTTTGCGGAAAATGATAGTCAAGTCTGTTGTTTTTAAATAAAAAATGGTCCATCCCTTAAGGTGGGAAACCCAAACAAAAGAGCCTATCGCCATGACGACAACACTGAGTACCCGAATCAGACAGGCCAGAAAGTATGCTGGCTTGACCCAGAAAGACCTTGCAGAAAGGGTAGGCATCAGCCAGACCGCAATTCATAAACTTGAAGGTGGTGGGTCGCGTTCGTCCCGAAAGACCATCTCCATTGCTTTGACGTGTGGTGTGGATCCCATTTGGTTGGATAGTGGTCGTGGCGAAATGGCACTTCCGGGGGCGTCTTCCTATTTGTCCGATGTCAACGGTTCCGCAGGCGGTGGCAAATCGCACCACACCTACCCTCTGATTGCCCGTATTCCGCTGATTTCCTGGGAAGAGTTGATCAAACACTGCGACAAGCCCAAGGAGGAGTTCAATCCGGAAGTGCTCTCCTGGATTCCCGTAGCTCCCAAAGCCAGTGATCGTTGTTTTGCCTTGAAAGTGCCTGACGATTCCATGGAACCTGAATTTTTTGAGGGAGAAGTCATTATCATCGACCCGGAGCTTGAAAATTCGCACAATCGATTTGTCGTGGCACGGGAAGGAACGAATCGCCCCATGCTCAAACAATTCACCCTCCACGGTGACCAGCGATATCTCAAGCCGCTCAATTCCAGATATCCCCTGATTGAAGTGAAGGGCGAACTTCAAGTTTTCGGAGCCGTTGCGTGTAAATATAAAGAATACCAATAGAAGACAGGCGCGGAAGGACGGTGCACACGGTTGGCTTTGGTCGTAACCGTTCGGTCCCCCCGCCTTTTTTTAAAAAAAAAGTATTGCGGGAGTTAAGGGGGGGGATCATCTCTCCCGTGCTGCGGTTTTGAGGCGGAGCCTCCAAGGTTTTGGTTTTGACTTTGTGCCCGCAGGGCATTATGTTCAACTTTATAAAAAGAGGGGGGAACGGAACGGTTACACGAGACGTCAATTTCAGAGATTATATTCAGTGTAAAATTGTCTTAACAATGGGGAGTCCCTCATGTATTTGTTTTTGGCATTCTTTGCGCTGTTAACTCTTTGGTTTGGGACAGAAGCCTCTGCGGATGTCCTGAAAATTAGTGGAGCCAAGACCCTCTGCACACCACTTATGGAAAGCGCGGACCGAATCCGTACCGATAGGCATATCGGTTTGATGGTTGACAATAAAGGTGGTTCGGAGGGGGGAATCCGGGGGGTCTATTTTAATAAAGTTGATCTGGCCTGTGTGGTGCGCCGTCTCACCGAAAAGGAGGGACGCATTTTGCATCAGGAGACCATCGCCTTCGATTATCTGGTCGCCGTCACAAAAAAAGAGTTCCCCGTAAATAACCTGACCAAGGAACAGGTCCAGTCGATCTATAGCGGCAGCAGAACCCGCTGGCGGGAACTCGATCCTGCCTTCCCTGACCTTAGCATCGAACCCATCCTCACCCGCAAAAAATCGGGTACAATCGAAAATATACGAACGTTCTTTTTGGATGAAGAGATTCCCCTGCGCAATGAATTTCGCTATGTTAACACCATGACATCCGCACCCAAATTGCTGGTCGAAATGCAGGAACCTGGAGGTATTGCTATTATGTCGCAATCCTTCATCCTGGGGTATGAAGATCAGCTAAAAATTCTCTCTTTGGATGGCGTTCTACCTACGCGAGAAAACGTGTTGTCTGCCATCTATCCCTACAGCCGTCCAGTTACCCTGGTTTACAAGGAAAAAAATAAGCGCTTTTTATCCATCCGGCGGTTGATCCGTTATTTGCGAGATCCAGAAGTTAATTTTTTTCAAGGAACGCTATTGCCCAATAATCCTTGATCATTGTTTCGTAACCATCATTCAGTTTCCCCCCTTTTTTTTAGGTTGAAACTATTGTGGGGGTCCGGGGGGGATCATCCCAATGCCATTAACTTAAGCCCCTATCGCCCCTGTTTATACGCTGGACGAACTCGAACCCCAACA
>JACSDG010000057.1 GCA_015660855.1 Magnetococcales bacterium | reverse complement strand
ACGAAAAATCGACTTACGAAACAATCATAAAATCGTTAACGAAGCCCAGATCCCGGACAAGGAAACTGCACCAAAAAGGCCGTTTTTGGACACCCCAGGTTAAGGGGATGGATTTAACCCCCGCAATAGTTTCAACCTTGAAAAAAAAGGGGGGGACTGAATGGTTACGATTCAACGTCCCAAGAGCGGTTTCACGACATCGTGGAAAGGAACAACGAAAGGCTCAGTCAAAAATTTTCTATCCAAGGGGAGAAAAGCGGAATGGCGCATCCTGAAATCGTCGATATTGGTCAAGGCGACTTCGGTAAACTTTAAAATGACATCGGCGGGAACTTTATCGGTGGTCAAAAGCAGGGCATCGACGCCAAAAGTTTTTACAGGTTGGGTTATCCCTGGATAGGAACCTTTGGGAATAACCATTTTACGCAGATAAGGTAATTTTTTTACCAGGGTGCCGATACAGGGTTCATCCAAAGACGCCAATGTGATCGGGGTGGCTTTTTGGGTTTGCAGAATGACCTTGGCGGGGTGACCCATTACATGGAAATAGGCATCCAGCCGATCCTGCTTGAAAGCCTCCGGCATCAATCCCACCTCTTCATGTCCCGTCGTGAGGAGATCCGTAGGCCAGATTTCACAGGCAACCAATAACTCCAACGCCAACCTTTCAATCAGCGTTCCGGGGGCACCAATGTTGACGCGTTTGTCAAAAATATCCTTGAGCTTTGCAATGCCAGCCTCCTGACGCCCCACCAAAGCCATTGCCTCCGGCTGCAAGCGCAACACCAAACGCAGACTGCTCTGTTTACCTTTGAAAGGAAGCTGTCCCATCCAAGCCTGGTAGGCACTTTCGCTGGTCACAACGGCCAGTTGCGCCTTGCCGCCGAGCAATTGCTCTATGCTGCCGACTTCACCATCCGCCTGGACAGTTTTGCAGGATGATTGCGGGTCGAGTTGACACAAGGCATTGCCGGCTACATGGTGCAGGACGTTGGATTTGTCATTGACAATGACAAGGGGTTGTTGCGCCTGGGCGGACGCGGCAACCATCCATGAAAAACAGACGACGGCCCCAAAGATCGGAAATATTATTTTTAAAAAACGCCGATTGGTCATCACCCCATCCCCACCAGGAAAAAGGCCGACCAAATGTAAGGATTGCTCCATTCCGAAGAATCCAACAGCTCAATCTGCGACTCCCTCAAGGCATCGTGGGCCGGAGTACCTTTCATCAACTTACCGTAAAACAGCGTCATGAGGGCTTGGGTCCCGGCATCGCTTACCTCCCAGAGTGAATTGACCACCGTTTGCACCCCCGCTTCGTTGAAGGCGCGGCGCAAACCATAAACACCTTCTCCCTCATGAATCTCCCCAAGTCCGGTTTCACAAGCCGACAACACCGCAACCCTGGTCCCGCCCAGGTTGAGTCCCAACACCTCCATGGCGGTCAAAACGCCATCGTTGTCGGTATCGACCTCACCTAGGAAAGGGGCACTTTGATTGATTCCCGCAAAGGCCAGACCTGCTCTGAGCAATGGATTGTCCCCAGGGGGGGGGATATTTAGGTCGGCCCCGCGTTGCATTTTAAGCAACCTTTTTTTTAAGGTGGTGTCTGGTTGCAGGAAAAAACCGTGGGTGGCAATGTGCAAAATTTCCGGGGATGCGGTGATTTCACGCAACACCTGTTCCCGGGCCACCTGTTTTTTGAAAAAAACAGTCTCCCACGATTGGCGATGCCCGATGGTTTGCATGATCACTTTGCCCTCTTTTTCCGCTCCGGGCAGGGGATCAAACTTGAGTCCACGCATACCACCCGATGCGCCGCGCATGGCATCCGGCATTTCGCTGGATCGACGCCTTTTATCTAGAACCTCCAAATCTTCTGCCGCAACATTGGTTTTGGAATCATAGTCGGGACCGGCGACAATAAAAATGGGACCTTTGGCCTGTCCAAGTTCCTGGGGTATAAGATTGCGACTGGATTGCAGGATGTATAAATCAACCGCCCGGAGCAAAAATTCATCTTCATCGTTGACCAGGGCATTGAATGGGGCAATGTTGAGAAGACCATCGGGGATCACAAACACTTTTTTGGGTGCTTCCACCTCCTTGGCAATCGGTCCCCAGAGTTGGCTGTATAAATCATGCCCAACTTTTTTCATCTCCTCCTCTTCTACATCCTCCCCCTGGATACTCTCGCGAAACTGAGTGATCAAGGTTTTAATATCTTCATAGTTATCATAGGGAATCAGGCTGAAACGGGGCTCATCGCCCTCCATGGTGAGTGTCGCGGCGAGAAGTTTTTCCTTGTCATCGGAATGGTATACGAAAAAGTCCACCAACAAACTGTCCTCGGGAAGGTGGGAAATAATGTCATCAACCCCTACCTTGGCGATGCTTTGGCGAAATTTTTGGCTTGCTCGACCCAGTTCTCCCTCCAGACGTTCAATTTTCTCTTCCAGGATGCCCAAATAGGCCAAATGGCGCACGCCGGTTTGCAGTGTGGGGCCGGAAAGGGTGAGTGCGGTAAATTTTTTCCGCAAGGTTTTCAGTCTCGCGCTCATTTCAGCCAATTTCGGATCTTGTCCCATGGACGCTATTTGCTGAACTTCCGATGAAATTTTTAACAGCAGTCCTTTACGTTCCAGGCTCACTTCCAGTGCCTGCCGGGCGACATCGCCACCGGTCTCGGGCATGCGCGTCAGCAAGGTGAGAAAAGAATCGAGTTCTGGGCGGTGCAGACGGATGTAGCCCTCACGGGTGTTGGCCCCGGCGACCCAAAGCACACGATCAAGAAAACGGTTGCGGTGCATGAAACCTTGTCGCCGCATTTCAAGGGCACCCTGCATATCTTTGGCTTTTTCAAGGACATCGGCCAGGGCGTTGCGCGTTTCAAAGGTGTAGGGATGCTCCTGGCCCAGAGTTTCCTCGTTCAATTGCAGGGTTTTGGTCAACACCTCTTTGGCTTGGTCCAGTTGGCCACGGGCCAGCAACAATCGCCCCGTGTCCAGCATGGTGCGTTGGGTATCGGGGTGTTTTTCACCAAGGACGGAGGTGCGAAGGCGCAACGCTTTCTCGAACAGCGGTCCGGCCACATCCAATTTTTTTTCACTCAAACGGGTTCTGGCCAGATTGTTCAAGGCTTTGAGAGTTTTTGGATTTTCTTCGCCAAGAGTTTGGTTCCATGCTGCCAGTACCTCAACGAACAATTCTCCGGCTTTATCATATTTACCCTGTAGCATTTGCAGGTAGGCCAGGTTGTTGACGAAGGCGATGGTATCGGGATGTTTGTCGCCACGGTTTTTTTTGGCGGCGGCAATGGCACGTTGGTAGAGAGGTTCCGATTTTTCAAAATTTCCCTGACTTTCATACAGCATCGCCAGGTTGTTCAGATTGGCCAGGGTGCTGGGATGCTCAGGACCGAAAACCTCTCCGGAAAGGTTGTAAACCATGCGAAAAAGCGGCTCTGCGGTTTCATAGAGTCCCTCCTCTTCCAACGTCAAAGAAAAATCGTTGGCCGCCACCAGGGTGCTTGGGTGTTTTGGACCCAACAGGCGCCGAAAACGCTCATAGGCATCCAGGAACATTTTTTCTGCCTTAACCAGCTGTCCTTTGCGACGCAGTACGCCAGCCAGATCGCTCTGGGTGGAAAGGGTGTTGGGATGATTTTCTCCCAAAAGTTTGGTTTCCAGCTCCAAAACCTGATGGTAATAGCCCTCGGCTTGGTCCAGTTGGCCACGATCTTCATGCAATCGCGCCCTGGCTCCCAAAGCCTGGGAATGTGCGGTTTGTCCCGCTTCGTCCGCCGTTTCAGGAAGGGCGAGCAAGGCATCGAGTATGTTTGCTGCTTCGTCAAATCGGGCCTGGAACCGCAGCGATTCGGCCAATCCGGTCTGAATTTCGCGCAGCTTGGGATCCTCTTTGGAAACTGGAAGCCGCCAAGCATCCAAAGCCAGACGGTACTCTTTTTCTCCGGCGACGTGCTCCCCCTGTCCCAACAGTGCTTCGGCGTAGCGACGATGGCAATCGGCTGCGAGGGGGTGTAAATCACCGTAGGAAGCCATATACAACGGACAGATGGTGGTAAAAATGGCCACGGAATCGGAAAAACGACCTTGCCCCATATAGAAGGATGCTGTCTGTAAATCGGCCGCCAGGGTTAAAGCATGCTCATGGCCTAAAAATTTGGCATAGGTCTGACGTATTTGTTGCCAATTTTTCTCCGCTTCGACCCAGTTGCCACGCTGTTGCTCAAAACTTGCGTATTGTTGTTGAATGGCAAGGGTTTCTGTATGTTCCAGCCCGAGGGATTTTTGGGCTGTCTGTAAAAGTTGACGATAGGTGGTTTCAGCCAGTTCGGCCTGATCCAAAGCTACATGCAACGCTGCTATTTCACGCAGGCTGTTGATGGTGGCCAAATGCTCGGGGCCAAAGTTGCTACTCGCGCTTTTCATGGCCTCATTGGCCAAAATCAGGGCTTGGTCTGCCTTTCCAGCATCACTCAACTTGCTAACCTCTTCCATCAGGCCGCTCCAAACCGCAACCGCAGCCTGGGCTTCGGGAGTTTCAGGCATGGTTTCGGCGGCGGCCAGCCTAGTTTCCACCCACTCGGGGAGAATTTTTTCCAACACTTCAGCAACCCGTTCATTGAACAGGGCGAGAAACTCAGGATTTTTTTGTTGGGTCGCCTCGGCGATGCCTTTTTTGAACAAGGTCAGGGCATTCTGGACATCACCAGCCATCTGCGACAAGGTACCGGCACTTTTGATGGTGTCTAGCTGGTTGGGGGCAAGGGCGTGGGCGGCGAGAAAATGTCCCAGGGCTTGGGAAAAGTCTTCCTGATCCCACGCCGCCTGTCCTTTGTCCGCCTCCCCCTGGGCCGCCTGGGCAATGGGGTCGACCGCAGCAGCCCAGGCTGACGAACCCTGCGAAAACACTGCCGTGGTTACCAACAACAACACAACCACTGCAAGACGTAAAAACCATCGGCCCACGGCTGCGATGTTTTTCATAGGAGGTCATCTTTGGGGGCAGAGGGAGCGGACCGGGGCGCGGAAATTGGAGCCAGACCTTTGAGTTTGGCGGCACTGGGTTTGAGTCGAGACACATAATCCATCACCGCAGCAATGTCCTTCTGGGTGTAACCTTGGATTTGTTCCACCATCATCGGGTGGGCATTACGCCGCCGACCGTCCCGGATCCACTGATATTGTCGCACCAGGTATTCATAGTGCTGCGCCTGGTACAATGGATAATATTGCTCCGCCTTCCCTTCCCCATGGGCTCCATGACAGACGACGCAATCCTGGTCGTGGATGCGCCGCCCCAGTTCCAGGTCGGTCCCGGGACCTTTGCCATTCTCCTGGGTCATGGGCATGGTTTCGATGTAGGCGGCGACATCGGCAATGTTTTGGACACCTCCCACTTCGCTGGGCAGCGCGAAACGGTACATGGTGGGATTGTCGCGATTTTTGGCGCGAATGTCGGCCAGTTGTTTGATGGTGACTTCTCGCAGTTGTCCGGCGATTTGCGGATATTCTCCGTTGATCGAACCTTGTCCATGGGGCAGATGGCACTTGTTGGAGCAGGAGTCGAGGTAAACTCGAAGGCCATTTATAACGTTACCGGAAAGATGCAGGGCGGCTTCACGTTCTCCCCTGGACTGATTTTTCCAGTTTTCGATGAGAGGCGTTAACCGGGAAGGGGGGGTGAGAAAACGGCGAAAGGGGGTAGAGGTTTCGGTAGATTTGGACGCCTGCGGCGGAGTTGCTTCAGTTCCGGCCCACGCGGGAACAGACCAGCCGACAGACATAGCAACCCCAAGGAGGATTGCGGGAAGCAGGGAGAAAGCTGAAAAATAGATCATGGGCAACGATGTCTCGCGATAAACGTTATTTCCTCCCTCGCAGAATACTAAAAAAAATAGGGAATGAACATCTTTATCCGTCAGTCTCCCCGGTTCCGGGGAATCGGGTACGATTCAGCATTCATGGACGCGTGAAATGGTCGCAAGTGTTTTGACTTTGTGATCGAACTCCAGGGCCTGATTGACAAAATCGGGAGTTGCCGGTCCGCTTTCGACCCAGGTTATTCTGTGCCCTGAAGAAAGAACAAGATCATCGTCAGACCTTTCATCGAATGAAAGGCCTCGTTCTTCAAGCAAAAATTTAATGCTGCTGCGAATGGTTTGTCGTGACGCCGAATCCATTTCGGCCACGGCAAGCATGATATTGTCTACATAAACCACCAACGTCACCATACTGCTCTCCCAAATTTCGCCGTGCTTTATTTTTTCGCTACGCGAAAATGATGGAATCCTTGTCGGGAAAATCATAACATAAAACTGTGCAGAACCAACCTGCAAGTTCCCTCAGCGCAAATTTTTCACTATTGGACACCCCAGCCATGCCTTCGTTTGCCAATAGCCGCAAGCCTCAGCGTTTTTCCCTTGGAACACTGTCGAAAGGAAGGTGCGGGTTTTTTTTTCGCGTGTTTTTTTCGTTCGTCATGGTATTTGGGTTTTCCTTCGATGGATCGCTTGCCACCCTGACCGTTTCCCAGGCGATGGCTGCCGACGAACCGGTTCACATCGGACGGGTGTTTCACATCACCGGCGATGCCCAAGGCAAACGCAGTGGGGAAGACATTAAACCTCTTCAGGCCAATGATGAAATCCATACCGGGGAAGAAATTGTCACCAAAGCGGGGGCGGTGGCCATTCTCAAGTTCAGGGATGGTACCACCTTCACCGTTGGACCGGATGGCAAAGTGGTATTGAATGAGTTTGTCTTCAATCCGACAAACAGCGAAACCAAAAATACCATCAAGGTGGAAAAGGGGGCCTTTCGTCTGACTTCCGGGTTTAAAACGAAAAATTCCGATGTCAGTTTGCGCACCCGGACGGCGACCATCGGGGTACGCGGTACGGTGGCGGAAGGGTTTGTCGATGAAAAAGTTCCAGAGTTCATCAACCTGCCCAAAGGGGTGGGCCATGTCCAAACCGCTGGTGGACAGGTCGAGCTGACGGAAGGTCACTTTGCTGCCTCGCAAGCAGCGACCAATGCACCCGTGGATTCTTCTGTCCTGCCGGCAGCCATCGCGGCTCAGGGAATCGGTTTGTTGCGTGCGGAGATTGGCGATGAACTGCCCAAGGGGACACCATTGACCCCGGAACAGATGAAAACCGATGCCTTAGCCAACCGTATGACTGCGGATCAGCAGCTCACAGGTGGCAAAGAAGTCGCAAAGAAAGGGTTTTCCCTGTCTACGCTATTTCGCTCTTTTTTACGTTGGCTCGTGGTTTTACTGCGTGGATGGATCGCTTCTCTGAACGGTTGGCTGGAGCACTTGGCAGGGAATTTTTCCTTGATTCGGGAGGCCAGGGCGGCGGCAGGGGAAGAGGTTTCTCAAGCACTTTCTCTCCTGGTCAAAGCCGCCGGTGTGGGAATTCTTGAACCGACAAAAGGTGCTCTGACTCCGCAACAGACGCAAGCCCTTCAGGAATTCAAACTTGAGGCCCAGCGCGTCGTTCCTGATGCGGATGCGGTTTTGCGCTCCCACCAGGACAAACAGAACAGCGAAAACCGGAAGAACACCCTGGAGTCCACCAAGGATGTGGTCCAAGGTTCCGCCTCGGTGGCCACAAACAGCCAGGAAGTGGCCAACATCGTCAAGAACGCGGTCGAAGCTTCACCCAAAGGGGATAGCGAAATGGCTTCGGTGATTGTACGCGAAGCGGTTTCCGCCAAGGGGACCACCAACAATGCCGATGCCGCTTCGGTCATTACTCAGGCGGCGGCAAAGGCCGATCCGGGTGTGGCTGGGGCAGCGGCCGGGGCGGCGGTATCGGGACTGCCGGCGCAAGCCCAGGCGGCGGCAACCGGTCAAATTGCCGCAGCAGCAGCCAAAGCGGCCCCTGAGGCAGCGGCCAGCGTAGCCACGGCAATGATTCAGGCGGTAGGGACCAAGGCGGCGGGTGAGATTGCCGCAGCAGTGACTCAGGGTGCGGGACCGGCCAGTGCCGCCAATGTGGCCGAGGCGGCCACCAAGGCGGGTGGTCCCGATTCAGCCGCCAGTGTGGCAGCGTCGGTGACACAGGTTGCCGGGGCGGCGTCGGCGGCAAAAATAGCCGAAGCGGTTATGGCCAGTGCGGGTGCCGAGAACGCCGTCAAGGTGGCCGCCGCGGTCGCCCAGGTGGCGGGGCCAGGTGCAGCTGCTCAGGTCGCGGTGGCCATCGCCCAAAAACTGGATGCGGGTGCCGCTGCCAAAGTCGCGGCCGCCGTATCCCAGGTGGCCGGGTCTGCCGCCGCCGATGCCATTGTCAAGGCGGTGGCCGGGTCGGTCGGGGCCGGTGCGGAAGCCTTCAAACAGAGTGTGTCTCAGGCGGCCAAATCGCCGGAAATCGCCCAGGCGGTCAAGGAATCTCAAGTGGTTGGAGAGCAGGCCCGTGCGAGCGGTGACAAGGCCAGGGATGCCGATGCCAAATCGGACAAGGCCGCAACACAAGCGGCAGAGGAAGGAAAACAACCACCCGCCGGGGCAGAAAAGGAGGGTGGCAAGGCGACGGAACCCGCGCCGACCCAGCCCTCCACTTCTGGTCAACCTGGACCGGAATCACAGGGAGAGCCTGCCAAATCAGGAGCAGAGTCATCATCGTCCGCCAAAGGGGGAGATTCACAATCCGAAGCCCAGCTTGCAGCTCCGGTTCAACTTTCCCAGACCACCGAATCCAGAGCCATGTCTTCGGCCATGGCGTCGGGAGCCTCTGTCGAATCGGTGATTTTGCAAGCACAAAAATCGGGGGACATGAGCACAGCGGAGATTATCTCTGCTGCCGTGGCCGCAGGGATCGATCCAGCCGCTTTGACTCAGGCGGCGGTGAGTTTGGGGATCAATCCCAGCGATGTCGCGGCGGCGGCGGTTCAGGCGGGGGCCGATCCGGCCGAGGTGGCGGGGGCGGCCATCCTTGCTGGCGGTGACCCCGCTGCCATTACCCAGGCCACCATCAATGCGGGCGGCAATGCTGTGGATGTGGCTTCGGCGGTGATTGCCTCCGGTGGTCATGCGGCCACCGTTGCCGCTACCGCCATGGCCATGGGTGGTGATGTTGCCGGAATTACCCGTGCTGCGATTCAAGCGGGGGGAAATATCGCAGAAATTTCAAAGGCAATGATTGATTCGGGAGCCAGCACTACAGAAGTCATGAACGGGGCCATGCAAAGTGGGGTTGGAGAAAAAGCCGCCACACAAGCGGTCATTGTTTCGGGGGGTAACGCTGGCGAAGCCTTGGCGGCGGCATCCAAGGCGGGGGCTGATATTCGCGAGGTGGCTATGGCGGCTATGGCTGCGGGTGGTGATCCGGCAGCGATCACCGCTGGAGCTGTCAAGGCAGGAGCCAACGCTGGGGAAGTCACTGCGGCCGTCATTCAGGCTGGAGGTGATGTCCAGGCGGTTGTCCAGGCGGCACTTCAGGCGGGAGGACAATCCTTTGAGGTTGTTGTCGGTGCTACTTCGGCGGCTCCAGACCAGGTTCGCAAGGCCGTGGATGCCGCAGTTGGTGCGGGGATGGATCCCAGTACTGCGGAGTCGGCAGGTGCTGCCGGGCAACAGATGGAATCTCCTCTGATCGATAACGGCAGCGTCCCAAGCCCCTCGTAGCGGGACGTATCGGAAAAATAGAGTTTGGTAAATATTACCGCAGGGGTTAAGGGGGGGATTATTCCCCCCCGTGCGGCGGCTTGGAGGCGGCAGCCCCCAAGGTTTTGGTTTTTGCCCGAAGGGCACCCTGTTCGGTACCCCCCAGGGGTCAGCACTTTGGGCACCGTGCCTGGTTTTTGTCTATTGATCAGGCCGGATCAGTGGATGCTGACGGTGCCGTCAGGCAACCCTTCCAGGACATCTCTGGCCAATTGCTGAATGGCCCGATAAACCGGCTCCGGGACAGGCAGGGGTTCTGTCCTTCCCAGGAGTTTGAACGCCTGGGAGATGGACTCCAGGCCTCCGAGATCGACATCGTCTACCGGCATGCGTGTGGTGCTTGCCTCCTGTGGTTTTGCCGTCCGAGCCGGTCCCTGGCCCGTACTGATCGTGTTGGCGGCGAGTTGAACTGAATTAAACGGGTTACTGACTGTGTTGCTGACTGTGTTGTTTTCCATGACACTTCCCTCAATTTACTCTGAGAAAACGTCTCTTGGAGTATTCATCGACCTGTTTTATCGAAGGCTTTAGAAAAAATTGCGGGCCGGTGATTCTTTTCCATCCTCGGGGTTCATCAAAAAAGTTCAGGTTGCGGCATGAATTGTTTGGGGTCCACCTTCCACTTGTCAATCGGCTCGGAACGGATGATACGATAGCCTTTTGTGGTGTCTTTGGCATGATCCATCAGGTTCAGGTCCATGGGTTTCAATTTTTTGCCAACCTTGCCGTCGATGATCACCTTGATGCAGGGATGGAGCAGGCTTTCGGCGTTGGAGCGTATGACCACACCGATGAGGTTGTTCTCCAACCTGACCAGGGTTCCCATGGGATAAATTCCCACACACTGGACAAATTTTTGAAACAGTCGTGGATTGAAATGGTTTTTGGACCAGTCCATCATGCGCTTGAGGGCCACGTGCGGGGGGTTACCCTTGTGGTAGACGCGGTCGGAAGTGATGGCATCGTAGACATCGACGATGGCAGCCATTTGGCCGAATTCGTTGATGTTGTCCCCTTTGAGGCCATGGGGATAACCGGTACCATCGAAACGTTCATGGTGCTGGGCGGCTACAAAGACGCTGATTTCGGGGATGCCGGGTGTTTGTTCCAGAATTTGGCGGCTGAAAGTGACATGTTGCTTCATGATCAAAAATTCTTCGTCGGTCAGTTTTCCGGCCTTGTTAAGAATGGATTCGGGCGTTTTCATTTTGCCGATGTCGTGAAGCATGCCGCCTACACCCACCTTGATGATGGTTTCTTCTTTCATTTTTAGGGCGCGACAGAAAGACATAAGGAATACGCCGACGTTGACCGAGTGCATGAAGGTATATTCGTCGCGTTTTTTGATCAGGCTGAGGCTCAGGATGGCGTCGGGGTTGCGGAACATGGACTCGGCCATGTTGCGGACGGCATCCTGGACGGGTCCAAGGGCCACCTGTTTACCGAGCCGGGCGTCCGCCAATACATCGCCGACAATTTTTCTGGCTCTGGATTTGACTTCAGCCGCTCCGGATAACTCTTCCTCGAAAGGAATGGGTGCCGACGCCTTGAAGGAAAGTTCATCATCGTCATCCAGGGCCATGAGTTGCTCCGACAGGGCTTGTTCGACCTGTCTCAGGCTGGTTCCATCGGCTTCTTCTCCCTTCGCGACATCAATGTAGACCTCCAGGATACCGTGTGTGATGACTGCTTGAACTTCCGCTTCGGTTTGGAGGCGGCGGGGACCACGAAAGGCGTTGGGATCCTTGTCTTTGCAACAGGGATCTTGCCAATCATGGTTGAAATCGGTCACGTACATTCCGGGTTTGAGATCCCTGACGCTTATTTTTCGTATGGTTTCCACAGACATTGCCATAGACCTCACGTTATTGGCTAAAAAAACACCTCAAAGGATTGGTGCGGTGTTCCAAAGCCTTGCAGAGCGGAGAAAAAAATAGAAATTGATAAACGTTCATTATACCACCATCGATCCCTCAATGAAAATGCCGACGTTCTGGATTGGACGATGGGAAAGACATTTTTCCAAAGGGACGGATACCATTTTCTGTTTTTTGTCGATTTGCGGTGACACGGGCGGAACGTTAGGTGACAATAAAAAAAATGTTTTATAATCCATGATGTTATCATAACAGATTCTTGTTACGCAAGGTGACTTTGCGTGAAACATGCGTTAACATTGAAATGATTGGCCAGCCGTGCCGGCAAGGACAGGAAAAACAGGTGGATTTCTGTTGACTTTTAGGCCACAGTTCGATGAAATGACGGTATTAGGCGGTTTGTGGTGAGCGGTTTAGAGTCTTTATCCGGCGTCCAACTTTGACCAGTGCCTGTGATCCGAACCAACATGAAAACACGATCCAAACACACCATCTATCGCTTTATTGTTTTTCTGTTGGCGGTCATGCTGGCGGAAGGATTGGCACCGGGCCAGATTCAGGCCGGGGCTGAGGATGCGCTGAAAAAGGAGATGGACGAGACGCGCAAAGTGGCCGAGGCGGGGAACGCCGATGCTCAATTCAAGTTGGGCAACTTCCACTACCTGGGTCAGGGTGGCAAGGCCGATTCTGCCCAGGCCAAGCTTTGGTTTGAAAAGGCGGCCCAACAGGACCATGTCGAGGCGCAAGCCAGTCTTGGCGTGCTGCTTTACATGGGGGCCAGTCAGGAACAGGACGTTGCCAAGGCGGTGGAATGGTTTCAAAAGGCTGCCCAGCAGGGGCATCCCGGTGCTCGGAAACATTTGGGTATTCTCTACGATACCGGACAGGGGGTTCGGGCGGATCCGTCAGAGGCGGCGCGTTGGTACGGTTTGGCGGCCGCCAGTGGTCACCCGGACGGAGTGCGCCTGTTGGAGCGGGCGGTGGAACTTTCCAACAAGGCGAACAATCCGGATCATGTCCAGACGCAGGCACTTCAGGAACAGTTGGCCCAGGCCAGGAAAGGGGCGGCGGAGCCGGTTAATAATCCCCTGGCGGACCTGTCTGCCAGCCTGAACCAGGCCGTCGATTTACAAAACCAGGGACTCTACGATAAGGCGCATCCCCTCCTGAGTACCACCTGCGGCAATTTTTTAAAGGTAGCCGGAGATAAAAATCCCGAGACCGGTTGGTGTTTCAACCGACTGGCCGTCCTTGAAAGTGTCATGGGGCGAATGAATGATTCCGAGGCCACGTTTAAAAAGGCTTTGGCCATTCAAAAGGGTGCCCTGCCGGAAAACCATGCCGATATTTTGGGGACGCTGTCGGATCAGGCGGAATTGTTGCGGATGCGCGGACGCTTCAAGGAAGCCCGTGCCCAGCTTGAGGGTGTGCTGGGCAAGAGTGGTGCTGCTGAACTGGCCGAGGTTCGTATGGCGGCCAAAGGCAACCTGGCCAAGGTTCATGAAGAATTGGGTAACTTTGAGGATGCGGTTACCTTGACCCGGGAAATTCTTGACTTTGAAACCGCGACTTTGGGCAATGAACATCCCAATCGTCTGACCACGTTAAATAATCTGGCCGGTCTCAAACGGCGGATGGGGGATTTTGCCGGGGCGGAAAAGGACTATCGCCAGGCTTTGGAAGGTTTTGAAAAAGTTCTTGGTGCCGAGCATCCGGCGACCATCACCATGATGAACAATCTGGCGACGACGCTCGAAAGCGAAGGGCTTTTTGATCAGGCCGAACCCATGTTCAGTCAGGCGTGGCAAGCTTCGGAGAAAGTGCTCGGCAAGGATCATCCCACCACCATGGCCAACATGAACAACCTGGCCATGCTTTACGAGAGTCAGGGCGTTTTTGAAAAGGCCGAGGCTTTGTACAACAAGGCCATTTCCCTTTCCGAGGCCAAGCTGGGGGCGTCACATCCCGATACCATCGCCATCGTCAACAATCTGGGTTATCTCTACCTCCTGAAGGATGAACACAAGGAGGCGGCGAAGCGGTTTCAAAGGGTTTTGACAGTCTGGCAGGGGGAGCTGGGTGAAAAACATCAAAAAACCCTCAAGGCTATGAACAACCTGGCCCGGGCCGAGCACAAGGCCGGTCAGGTCAAACAGGCTGAAACCTTGTTTTTGCGTGCGCTGTTGTTGCGCAAGGAAGTCCTTGGCGCAAAACATCCCGACGTTTTGCGTTCCATGCACGATCTGGCCGCGCTCTACCGTACGCAAAAACGCACCAAAGAGGCTCGTGAACTTCTTAAGACCACATTGGCCCTGGATGAGGAAGTTTTGGGCAAGGGGCACCCCTACACTTTTGAAACTCTCAACACCTTGGCGGGGGTGATGGAGGATGGGGCGGCACTCCAGGAATCTTTCCCTTTGCGGCAGGAAGGTTTTCAGCGGCGTACCGATTTTTTGAATCGTATGCTGTGGGTGGCGGATGAAAATGCCCGTGAAGGCTATATTCGCCTGCATGCCCCGGAACTGAGTGCCTATCTTTCCCTTTTGACCCTGTTGCAACCGGATGTCGGAGGTCGGGAGGCTCTTGATGTCAGTTTGCAGCGCAAAGGGTTGTTATTGAAGATCACCTCGGAAATCCAGCAGGTCAGTCAGATTGCCAAAGATCCGGCACTGACCGAGTTGACCCAGAAGTTGGCCGAGGCGCGCAAGGAGTTGGCGTCGTTGACTCTTTCCGGGCCAACTCCGGAAACCAAGGACAGCTATATTGGAAAGATTCGCGATCTGGGAAGCAAGGTCAACGATATTGAGCGTCGTCTGGGACAGGCCAGCCAGCGTTATCGGCACACGACGCTCCAATATTCTGTCGATCAGGTGGTTTCTCTTTTGCCTCCCAAAGCGGCTCTGGTGGATTTTCTGGTTTTTAATCAAGATGGAAAATCCAAACTGATGGCCAGTACCATGGTTGTCGAGAACGGCAAACCTGCATTCAACATGGTGGTCTACCCCGATCTTGACCAGATACAGAAAGGGGTGTTGGAGTATCGCACCATTATCCAGAGCGAGGAGGCAGAACCTGAGGATGTCATGCAGGTCGGGCAGAAGGTTTACGATCTGGTCTGGGGGCCGATTGTCGCTTCTCTGGGGGATCGTGAGGACGTTTATCTGGTTCCCGATGGAATTCTTAACATTCTCCCCTTCAATGCCCTGGTGGCTCCCGATGAAAAATATCTCATCCAAAAAATAAAGCTCCACATTTTGTCTTCGGGTCGTGATATATTTCCCTCATCGATTCCGGAGGCCAAGGGAGACATACTCATTGTTGCCGGTCCCGACTACGACTCCAAGAAGGTTGTTGGGGATGTACAGTTGGAAGCGGTCAGCAAAAAGCGTGCGGCGGCGGTCATGCAGGGGCTTCGTGGTGCCGGGAGTGGTATGCGCGGGCTTCACTTTGACTTGCTGCCTGGTGCCGAAAAGGAAGGCAAGCTGATTACCGATCAGGCCAAGGATAAGGGTCAAAAAAATCAGATTTACACCCAGAACGACGCCCAGGAAAAATTGATGCAGGGGTTGTCGTCGCCCCCCCGAGTGGTTCACGTTGCCACCCATGGTTTTTTTCTCAAGCCGGACGACAGCCTGAAAAAACGATTATTGAAGCTTCAGCGTGGAGCTGACATTCAGATGCCCCCTCCCGGCGACAATCCGTTGCTGCGTGCCGGGTTGGCTTTTGCCGGCATCAATGCCAACGCCCCTTTCCTTGGCGAATTGGATACGGTCAACGATGGTGTGTTGACGGCATTGGAGGTGTTGGGGCTTCACTTGGAGGGAACACAGTTGGCTGTTCTCAGCGCGTGTGAGACGGGGTTGGGTGAAATTCACGAAGGCGAGGGGGTCTATGGTTTACGGCGTGCCTTCATGGAAGCGGGGGTCCAGTCTGTTGTTTCGTCCTTGTGGGAGGTCAGTGACGCAGGTACTCAAAATCTGATGACCAGGTTTTACGGTCGTCTGATGGCGGGTCAGGCTGTGGATGTTGCCATGCGGGAGTCTCAGTTGGAATTGTTGAAGAGTTCGGAGTGGAGCAATCCTTATATCTGGTCGGCCTTCATGCTGGTTGGAAAATAGGATCGGAAATTTTGACGTGCCGGAAAAACAAAGTTTGACAAGAAAAGTCGTCATCAAGCAACTACCATCTTAATGGGAGAAGGGTCATGAAACCGCATTTGATCAAGTATAGTTTCCTGCTGGTGGCCGTTTTTGTTTTTGGGCTGGCCAGCCAGGCTTTGGCGCTCGCACCACCGGTCGCAATGTTGACCCAGGCCAAGGGGACGGTGGAAGTTTCCAAGGACAAGGAATGGAAGAAAGTAACCGCCAACAAATTTGTGTTTGAAGGCTCCAAGGTTCGTACGGGTGCCGATGGTGCGGTGACCATCATCAACCAGGCCACCAATACCAGCCAGAACATGGCTGCCAACAGTGAGGTGGAGATTACGGCTGCGACCATCAAGGTGGTCACCGGTTCCCTTTCCGAACCGCAGAAAGCGGGCGATTCCGCTTTGGCGAGCATGAGCCAAAGGTTCGAGCAGGCGCAACGTTACACCACCGTGCGCCGCAGCGTTGACAAAAAGGAAAAGGATCAAAAGCTTAACACTGTTCAGGATATTACCCTTTCCGAGGCCCATCCCGACTTGGTGTGGTCCAACATGGGGCCGGAGTTTTCCTATCGTCTGATTATCGACAACAAGGGAGTTGAGGTTCCTGCCAGCAAGGACAACATGGTTCGCGCCAAGGTGGCTGGGTTGACTCCTGGTGTCCACAAGTTTCGGGTTGAAGTGGTGAAGGATGGTGTATCGGTTTTCACCCCCAAGGCCGAACACAATCTGGTTTGGTTGGGTGGTGATGCCCTGGCGGAATTCAGCAAAAAGCTGGCAGAACTCAAAAGTTCGGCACCCGGTGATGATTTTCTGGTGGCCAACTTTTTGGATGAAAAGGGTATGACTGTGGCGGCCATGGACATGTACCGGAAATATTTCAAGGATCATCCGGGCGACGTAGACATGTTTCCGCTTCTGATCAAAACCTATCACGATCTCAAGTTGCAGGATCTCAAAAAGGAAGCGGCACTGGAGTATAACAAGCTTTCCGGGAACTGATTTTGTCTGAATGAGTGCGTTGGGCCAAAGGCGTGGAGGTTTCCTCCACGCCTTTTTTGTGGTTGATTTTTCCCCGAATATCTCCGACATGGCCTCCTGAACAAATACTTCCAGGTTGGTTGAAAGGATCAAGGCCAAAAAAGTGTCCGGTAGCGAAATACAGGCTGGAAATTGTCATTGCGGTTCAACGGGAAAATGTCCACAATGATGGTTGGTCTTCCGTTTTTTTTTCGTTGTGGCCGTTTGATTTGTTTAAATATTCAGAGGCTGTTGCGACAAGCATTGAAAGCCTGTTGACGACGGTAAAAAAGCTTTGCGCTTCCGTCTATCGCCTGTTAATCGGGGAGAATCATTGGGGTATGAACAAGATCCTGAGACGTTACGATATTTTTGCGACCATTTTGTTTTTTATGCTGGCGATTCCGGCGGAATATTTTGAAATTTTCTCTCTTATCGAAGAACAGACCATCTCTTTCCGCCATATCCTTCGACAAAATTATGGTGATCCGGAATTGTTACGTTTTCCTTCCGATAAGATTGTCCTGGTCAATACCGATGAGAATTTTTTCAAGGAATACAAGAGCTTTCCCCTAAGGCGGACCGATGTTGGCAAAATTGCGGAAAACCTTAAAATGTTGGGGGCGAAGGTTGTGGCCATCGACCTTTTGATGGATTTTCCCAGTTCCTACAACGAAGACCAACCCACCGCCGAATCCTTGAAAAAAGCGGAACCGGTTCTTTTGGTGTCTCAGGCCAGTATTCGCGGCGGCAAGTTTGAAGGATTGAACCAGCCTACCCAGGAGTTGGCGGCGGTCACCCAAAACGCTTACACCAATATTGGTTCCCAAAGTGGTCTGGTTACCAGTCTGTCCAGGTTGAGGGTTTATCCGGAAATCGCTGAAAAGGCAAAGACTTGGCCCTATGCCATCAAGGCACTGGCGATGTTTTTGGGGGTGGAGCCGGAGTTGGGTTCCGGTGTTATCAGGTTTGGGCCTGATTTGGCCATTCCGATGGACCAGTTTAACAATATTTATATTGATTTCCCGGTGCTTCCACCAGGGAGCCGTTTTTTAAGCCAGACGGCGGGATTCTCAGCCCTGGATTATTTGAACCTTGACGGAAAGGATGAAGAGGAACTCTACGAGTTGAGTTTTCCCATCAAGGACAGGATTGTTTTGCTGGGTGATACCTCCGAGGTCTCCCACGACTGGTTTGATACCCCGGTGGGGATGGTCTATGGGGTGGAAATCATTGCCGATGTGATTCAGACCATGCTGAAGGGGGGACCGTTGCGGCCCGCTTCGGTTACCCATGAAGTGTTGGTGGCGATGGTGCTGATGTTGGGGATGATGGTGCTTGGTGTCATCAAACACCCGACGTTGCGGGTGTTGGTCGCCTTCCTCGTCATTTGTCTGTGGGGTGCCGGGGTCACGATGGTTTACATCAAACAGGGACTGGTGTTTTCCATGTCCTATGCCCTGTTGGCTGCCGTCCTGAGTTTTGTGGTTACCAACATGCGCTTCTATCTTCAGGAAATGAGCCAGAAAAAAATGATCAAAGGGGCCTTTGGTCAATATCTGTCGCCCAAGGTGGTGGACATTCTGGTTAAGGATCCTTCCAAGTTGTCCTTGGGCGGTGAAGAACGGGTGATGACCGCCTATTTTTCCGATGTGGCCGGGTTTTCTTCGATTTCAGAAAAACTGACTCCCTCGGAATTGGTCTTGTTGCTGAATGAATATTTGACCGCCATGTGCGAGATTATCGCCAGATATGACGGTACAGTGGATAAGTTTGAAGGCGATGCCATCATTGCCTTTTGGGGTGCCCCTTTGGATCAACCCGACCATGCGACGTTGTGCTGCCATGCTGCCGCAGAGATGCAGCAGTTCATGGCCGGGATGCGGGAACGGTTGGTCAAGGAAGGGCGGGCGGAGTTGCGCGTGCGCATGGGGATCAATTCCGGGCGCATGGTGGTGGGTAACATGGGTTCCAAGCAGCGTATGGACTATACCATCATGGGCGATGCGGTCAATCTGGCCGCCCGTTTGGAGGGGGCCAATAAATTCTATGCCTCCGACACCATGATCTCGGACGCGACCTATCAAATGGCCAAGGATAATATTGATTGCCGGGTGTTGGATACGGTGCGGGTGATCGGCAAGAAGGAACCGATTCCCATTTATCAACTGTTGGGCAAAAAAGGGCAGGTGACGGGCAAGCTTGCCGATATGCTGGTGCATTACAACGCCGGGCTGGAAAGATACAAGGCCAGAGACTACAAAGATGCCATCAGCCATTTTGAAAAGGCGTTGGGGGTCATTCCTGGTGATGGCCCTTCCAAGACCTACCTGGATCGGTGCAAGGAATATCTGGTCAATCCTCCGGCAGCGGATTGGGATGGAGTTTTTGTGTTTACATCGAAAGGCTAGAGAGTGTTGGTGTGACGACGCTTCCCTGGTATGACAGGATTCCGCGCACAAGAATTTATCTCAAGCTGCCTGAGATTATCGGCGGTTTGGCGGGGGTGATTTCGGGTGCCGAGGTTGGTGAAGAACGGGTGGGGACGTTTGAACAAGCCTTTGCCGGCATGATGGGGGTTGGGCAGGCTGTGGCGGAGCCTTATGCTAGGATTGCCCTGTATCATGTGGTGATGGCGTTGAACCTGCCGGCGGGCAGTGAAATTATCATGACCCCCATTACCATTCACGATATCGTCAACGTGTTGTTGATTGCCGGTCTTAAGCCTGTGTTTGTGGATATTGATCCGCAAACCTATCAAATGGATCCCGATCGGTTGCTCCAGGCGATCACCCCGAAGACCCGTGCGGTGCTGGTGACCCATCTTTTTGGTTTGGCGACCGATATGGATCACATCCAATCGTTGTGTCGGCAGCACGGGCTGGTGTTGTTGGAAGATGGATCCCATGCTTATAACGCCGCCTGGAAAGGGCGGAAGTTGGGGACGTTTGGGGATGCGGGTTTTTTTTCTTTGTCATCGCTCAAGGCGGTGTCCACTGGGTACGGGGGCATGGTGATTACCAGGGAGCCGGGATTGGCAGAGGGGGTGCGGCAACAGGCTAGGCAGCTCCCTGCGGTCGCCAAGAAGCATCTGTGGGCGATTATTTTCCGCAATCTTATCCTTAATTTGGCGACCCATCCTGTTTTTTTTTCCTGGAGTACCTTTCCCCTGGTCCGCTGGATCAGTGATCGAAGTCCGGAGACCATCCGTAAGATGCAAACCGACAACCCGCATGTGCTGCGTTTGCGGGAGCTGCCTGCCAGTTGGCTTTGGAAATTTAATGATGTTCAGGCTGGTTTGGGGCTTGAATGTTTGTCGCGGGTGCAGGGATGGGATGAAAAACGCAGACAAAACGCGCAGATTTTGTTGGAGCGTTTGGGTGGTGTGGCCCGGGATCGTTTGCCGCGTTTGCTGGAAGGTTCTCACAATGTATTTTGGCGTTTTCCCTTTCGTGCGCCGGAGGGGGCCGGTTTTCGTCGTTTTATGGCGCGGCGGGGCGTGGATTTGACCACTACTTTGTTGCCCTGTTGTTCGAGTATGCCTATTTTTGCTGATATTGGTCGGGAAACCCCGCATGCCCAACGGGCTGTCCGGGAGGTTCATTTTTTACCGGTTCATCCCACCATTCATCCTGATCGTATTCACCAGCAGGCTGAGATTGTGCTTGAATTTCTTAAGCATACTCCCCATGGGTAACCATTCAGTTCCCCCCCCTTTTTTTTTAGGTTAGGTTGAAACTATTGCGGGGGTCCGGGGGGTGTGTCCGAGAGGTTCCAATATTCAAATTGACTGAAAGGTGTCAATCCGGGGAATTGTCCGTTCGTC
>JACSDG010000210.1 GCA_015660855.1 Magnetococcales bacterium | reverse complement strand
AACTCTTGACTTCTTTTTCCGTTCGCCTATCCAGGCGAACCGAAGAGTCGACATGAGCATGCGCCCACACCTATGGTTACACTAGATTGTCAAAGAACATTCCCGGGATGGACTCACGCGCCAGTGCCCAGAATAAAAACCAAAACAGACTTCATCCCGTTGCAGGCATCCTCCGTAAAACTCACCAGCACCAGGAACCAAACAATCTAGCAAAGAATCTCCGCAGGGTCAAACAAAAAAAACGAGCCTAACGATTTTTTTTGTAAGTTACTAATTTTTAAAGAATATATTCACGAACAAACTTAACCCCGAAAAACGCCAGCACCAAAAACATGTACCCCAACAGGATAAATCTGGCCCCTTTAACACCCCGCCAGCCCCGATAATACCGCCCAACAAACAACGCCACCAAACTCAACCAAGTTGCCCAGGTAAACATGACCTTGTGACTAAACGCAAACGGCGTGCCGTGCTGCTGCCATGAATACACTCCCCCGGAGATGATCGACAGGGTCAACAGTCCAAACCCTACCTTAACCATGTGATACAGCGTCGTTTCCAATCGGTACAGCGGGGGCAGAAAATCAAACAAACGACCAAAATGCTTGCTCCTCAAGGCATGATCCTGAAAAGCATCCATCAACGCAAAAATGGCGGCAATGGTCAACAATCCGTAAGCCAGCAACGACAACACCAAGTGGGCGATGAACACAGGGCTGTTGATCGTCAAAATTTCGTTACCGTGCGCATGGGGCAGAATCCTTGAGGCCAGCACCGACAACGCCAACATGGGCAACACCACAATGCCCGATGTCGGAACCTCCAGCCTGGGAACACGACAGCTCCCAAGATAAAGCAGGGCCACCGCCAGCGAGACAAACTCCAGAGATGTGGTCAGGTTGAACGCCACCTGCCCCTTTTGCACAATAAGAACACTGGACAAGCTGCCCAGATGAATGAGAAAACCCAGTGCTACCAGCCACCAACCCAACAACGAGGCTTCATGTTGACCTCGCAGTTGCCTGTAGGTGACTAAAATGGCCCCAGCGCCGTAAGCGATGGTCACCAAACCGATGACAAGGTGGTCCATCCCTATACTCATGCCCGTCCCCTTTCCTTCGGCCTTCGGTCGAAAATCAACCCACATTGGCAGTGTGGCGCACTATACCTCTTTTTGTGGATAAACGCACATGACCCTGGAAAGCCCCGTCACCATGATCGTTGTTGCCGCAGGAAACGGCCAGCGTTTCGGTGGGCCATTGCCCAAACAATATCTTGACCTGGCGGGCCGACCGGTTTTGTTTCACACCTTGAAATCCTTTCACGTCCATGCAGAAATTTGCGCCATTCTGCCGGTCATCGCCGCCGATGGACTCCCGTTGTGGAACCATAGGTTAAAACCCTGCCTGGACGAGTTGCCTCGCGTTAAAACCCCGGTGACGGGGGGGGCCAGTCGGCAGGAATCGGTGTGGCGGGGGCTTGCATCGCTTGACCTGCCAGCGGATGCTTGGATTGGCATTCACGATGCCGCCCGTCCTTTTCCTGGAAAAAATCTGTTACGCCGTCTCCTGGATGGAAGACGGGAAAACAACGCCTTGATCGCCGCCCTTCCCGCCGCCGATACCGTCAAGCGGGTCGATCCCCAAAGTGGCCTCATCCTTGAAACGTTGGATCGTGCAAAAATATGGTTGGCCCAGACCCCGCAATTGTTTCGTTACGGGACCATTTTAAAACTTCACGAGCGCGCCCGTGCTGCCAGATTCGAAGGCACCGATGATGCCTCTCTGGCCGAATGGGGGGGACTGGAGGTACGGGTCATTCCCGGCGATGTCCGTAACATTAAAATCACTCATCCCGAAGATTTGGAATTGGCCAAGCGTTGGTTACAGGAGGATTTATCATGAAATTACGCGTGGGACAGGGGTTGGATGTCCATCGGTGGGTGGAGGGACGCCCCTTGATGTTGGGTGGCATCCATGTACCCCACAACCAGGGATTATTGGGCCATTCCGACGCCGATGTCCTGCTGCATGCCCTCATCGACGCCCTGTTGGGCGCGGCGGGCCTGGGAGACATCGGCCGCCTGTTTCCCGACACCGATCCCGATTACGCCGGCATCGACAGCAAAATTCTTCTCTCTCGGGTGGCGAAATTATTAAAATCCAAAGGTTGGCAGATCCTCAATGTCGATACCACCATCATCTGCCAAAAACCCAAGCTCGCCCCATTCATGCCCGCCATGGCAGAAAGCATCGCCCGTGTTCTGGACGTGGATCCGACCTCCGTCAATGTCAAGGCAACCACAACCGAAAAACTGGGTTTTACCGGACGCAACGAAGGGGTCGCGGCACAAGCAGTCGCGCTCTTGCTGAGAGATTAGAAAACTATTTCTACTTTGTCACATTGGACACGCACTCTGGATCCCCGCTTTCGCGGGGATGACGAGGCAGAAAATCCGTCGAAAATGGCAGCCGTCATTCCCGCGAAAGCGGGAATCCAGGAGAGACAAACACTTAAACTGCAAATGTGACAAAGTAGAACAAAGCAGCCCTGAGAGCATGGACTGGCGTATGCTGACGTATGTTGATACGTCAGCGTTATCCGATCCAAAGGCAGAGCATTCTAGGACGTTTACATGACCGATCCCGACAATCAGAGCCAGCCGACAGAGTATGACTCGCCGTGGAAGGAGATCTTGAAGGCGTACTTCAAGGATTTCTTGGAGTTCTTTCTTCCAGAGGCTCATGATGGCATTAATTGGCAGCGTGACCCTGAGTTTCTGGACAAAGAATTGGACCGGATTACGAAGGAGGCAAAGGCTATCAATCGCCGCGTGGATTTGCTGGTAAAAGTGTGGTTGATCCATGGTGATGAACTCTGGGTATTGATCCATGTTGAAATTCAGGGGAATCGAGATCTCGAATTTGCGGAGCGGATGTACACCTGTCAGCACCGGGCATATGACCTTCACCGTAAGCCGGTAGTTGGTTTGGCAATTTTGGCTGACGAAGAGCCAAGCTGGCGGATTTCGGAGTATCGTCAGGAGCTTTGGGGAACTGAGCTGGTCTATCGGTTCAACACGGTCAAGCTGTTGGATTTCCTGAGTAACCTTTCCGAATTGGGGACGTCCGATAATCCTTTTGCCATCGTCACCTTCGCGCACCTGACTGGCAAACAGACCAAGAACGAACCAGAAAAACGCTTCCAAGAGAAGCAGCGCATTACGCGCAGCCTGTACCGACTCGGGTTTAGTCGTCAAAAAATCATTGACTTATATCGATTCATCGATTGGGTACTGAGCTTACCGACAGAACTCGATGACCTGTTTTGGGATGAACTGTCCAAATTTGAGGAGAACCAACAGATGCCGTACATCACGAGCGTGGAACGAATTGGCATAGAAAAAGGGCGATTAATTGGCATCCAGATTGGCGAGCAGAGAGGCGAGCAGAGAGGCGAGCAGAGAGGCGAAGCAAAAATGCTGACGCGCCAGTTACAACGCCGCTTCGGTGGCATTCCCGACTGGGCCAAAGAAAAAATTGCCAGCGCCGAACTACCCTCATTGGAAGATTGGAGCCTTCGCATCTTCGACGCCCAGTCTCTGGATGAAGTCTTTTCGGACAAGGTGTGACGCCAATTTCAGAGAAAAATTTTCCCGAATCCTTTGGTAACCAGTCGATACCCAAAGCGAACCTTATCTTTCTGAGCGTCCTTAAACATGTGGAAATATCGTGAATATGGCATTTATGATCGTTTGACCTTATGGGGATATAAACACAAAACGGTTAACCACGGCCAAGGAGAATATGCTCGTGATGAGGATGGAGACGGATTCCACGAAGTCCACGTCAACACCATGGAAGGATTCTGGTCGCTGCTCCGTTCTTGGCTACGGCCACATCGCGGAATTTCACAAGAAAAACTGCCGAGTTATCTCAGTTTTTTTCAGTTTACCCATAACCTGAAGGTGCGGGGAAAACGGCTATTACATTCGCTCTTGGTTCTATTGGTTGGATAAGCCCCCGGAATCCAAATTGAGCCAA
>JACSDG010000056.1 GCA_015660855.1 Magnetococcales bacterium | reverse complement strand
TGAGGGGGTGCTGGAAACGGGTTGAAAGACACCGCGCCTGTGCTCTACTCTACGGATCATCCCCCCCGGCGGGGTTTGGGGCAGCGCCCCAAGGTTTTGATTTTGACTTTACGCCCGCAGGGCATCATGTTTAGCTATGGCACTATCTGCCGACCAGAAGAGACATGGGTGGCAACCCAATCCTTGAGAACATCGTCAACACGCGACTGCCAACCGCTGCCCGTAGCCCGAAACACTTCCAAGACATCACGCGAAATGCGGATGGTAATGCGTTCTTTGGTGGGGCTTTTCTGCGGGCCACGCACGCCCAGCTTGTGCGCAAGCGATGGTGATAACGCCTTCGCTGGTTGAAAATGGTGAAAATCTTTTGCGGTTAGTTCACGTACCTCTCCCTCTTCATCCGTCAATGGTTTGCGGTTTACCATGGCGTTTTGCCTCCCGTGAATTGGCTCTGCGAAAACTGATGACTCGAATGCCATTCATTGTTTCAACGAAACACAGCACATGCAGGCGGAGATTTAAATATCCAACCGCAACATGACGAGCCTCCCCGTAAGCATGGCGGGTGTCAACCATGAAATGCGCCGTGCTGAAATCAAACCTGACCACATCCGCAAAAGACAAGAACATGATGCCCTGCGGGCAAAAAAACAAAATCAAAACCCTGGGGCTGCGCCCCTAGACCCCCCTTGGGGGGCTGTAAAATCAAAATCAAAGTCAAAATAAAAAACAAAACCTTGGAGGCTCTGCCTCCAAACCTCCGCCGGGGGGGATGATCCCCCCCGGCCCCCCGCAATAATTTTTGCCAAACTTTGTTTTCCCGATACGTTAAGATCAGAGCTGCTTGAAAAAATCGTTGCCCTTGTCATCAACAATGATGAACGCCGGAAAGTCAACGACTTCGATCCTATAGATGGCTTCCATGCCCAACTCTGGATAATCGATGACTTCAACTTTGCGGATGCAATCCTGAGCCAGACGGGCGGCGGCACCGCCGATGGAACCGAGATAAAAGCCGCCGTTGTCTTTGCATGCCTGGGTGACCGCTGGGGACCGGTTGCCCTTGGCGAGCATCACAAAAGATCCCCCCGCCTTTTGGAAGGCGTCCACGTAGCTGTCCATGCGCCCGGCTGTTGTCGGCCCGAAAGCTCCCGAGGCCATTCCTTGTGGGGTTTTGGCGGGGCCTGCGTAATAAACGATATTGTTTTTAAAATAGTCGGGCATTCCTTGCCCCGAATCCAGCCGTTGCTGAATCTTGGCGTGGGCAATGTCGCGTGCGACCACAATGGATCCCTTCAGCATAACCCGGGTCTTGACTGGATATTTTCCCAATTGCGCCCGGATGGCCGACATGGGTTGGTTCAAATCCAAATGCACCACCTCCCCACTCATCGCTTTTTCATCCATTTCCGGGAGAAAACGGGCAGGATCACGCTCCAGCGATTCCAGCCAAATGCCATCCCGATTGATCTTGGCCAAAACGTTGCGGTCCGCCGAGCAGGAAACCCCCAGACCCACCGGACACGATGCCCCATGGCGTGGCAAGCGGATTACGCGCACATCGTGCGCAAAATATTTGCCGCCAAACTGTGCCCCCAGGCCAAGTTCTCTGGCCATTTTAAGAATTTCTGCTTCCGTCTCCCGATCACGCAAGGCCCCACCCAAACCATCCCCCTGTGAAGGCAGGTCGTCCAAATAGCGGGCCGAGGCCAGTTTGACTGTTTTAAGGGTCATTTCCGGAGATGTCCCCCCCACCACAAAGGCCAGATGATACGGTGGACAGGCCGAGGTTCCCAATCCCATAATCTTTTCCCGTACAAAAGCTTTGAGCTTGTCCGGGGTCAACAGAGCCTTGGTCTCCTGGAATAAATAGGTTTTGTTGGCCGAACCGCCACCTTTGGCCATGAACAAAAATTTATAGGTGTCTCCGTCAACCGCTTCAATGTCGATCTGTGCTGGAAGATTGGTCCCGGTATTTTTTTCATCGTACATGTTTAACGGGGCCACCTGGGAATAGCGCAGATTGGTTTCGGTATAGGTTTTGAAAATTCCCTGGCTGATGGCTTTCTGGTCACTCCCTCCAGTCCATACTCTGGACCCTTTCTTGGCAACCACCGTTGCGGTCCCGGTATCCTGACAGCTTGGCAATACCATGCCTGCGGCTATATTGGCATTTTTCAACAGTTCCAATGCGACATAACGATCATTGGCCGAGGCTTCTTTATCGTCGAGGATGTTTCTCAATTGTTGCAAATGACTGGTTCTGAGCAAATGGGAGACATCCCGCATGGCTGTCGCTGCCAACTCAGAGAGTCCCGCAGGATCGATTTTGACGATCTCCTGTCCTTCAAAATGACCAGTGGAGACGTGATTTTTGGTGAGCAGGCGATATTCGGTGTCCCCGGGTCCAGGATTCAAAACGGGGGCATACTGAAATTCAGGCATGGGCGAACTCCTAGCAAAGGCCGGTTACTGGGTTGCATCATCTTATAGGCAATTGTCGCCCATGATGCAATTGTCAACAAGCCCAGTCACGTATCATCCTTATCCCTTCAACGTCGCCCGCACCGTATCCAAGAGCTTTTTAGGATCGACTTTCTTGATTTTAACTTCTCCCGCAGAGACGGTCCTCTCATAGGCATCGGTGATTTCACCCTTGTGGTCAAAGATGAAGGCGTAGGTTGCACGCTTGTCCTTGGTCAACAAGGCGCGTGCATCCACGCGCGCCTTGTGCTGACTGCCATCCACCGCAACCTTGCGATTTTCCTTACCCAGAATATGAATGGTGAAAGGGCTGACCGATGCTTCCTGCTTTGGGGCCGCAGGGGGCGGGGCGGTTGGTTGCGGCGGTGGTTTTTGACTACCGGGACACTGTGGGTGATGACCCACACCTGCGTTGCAAAAGCAGTCGGCATAACCGACAAACCATTGTCCATCCCCCATGCCAATGGCCGAATCGTCGGTGAAGACAAACTTTCTCTTGCCAAATTCTTCGACGTTTTTTATTGCCTGATGCGCACAAACGTCAACAAGATTTCCCGATTCGGGAGAACTAAACAGGCCGTAGTTGTTACCAAACGATTGAGCAATCTTTTCTGCGATGGTGGTCATTGTTTCCTCCTCTAGGAATCCAAACCATGTATCCCCGGATCGGAGCAATGTACGCAGTCCCATCTCCAAACACAAGCCTGTGCACTACGAAAGTCCATGCCACCCATGAAAACTCGCTTCGTCCCGATCAATTCGTCTGCCAATGTTCATAATAGTCGCCCACAGCGATGAACGGGTCCATCTTTTCCAACAAAAACTGGACCCCGAAGCCGGTGCGGTGACTGCGGACCAAATCGCAAGGCAACGAAATCACGACAGGGTTGACGTGATCGTCAATGAACAGTTTGATGAGCGGAGTATCCACCGCCACCGATGGCGTGTCGGGGCTGTGCTCAGGCCGGTTAATCTTGGCTCCGGTCATGCTGATATTGCCGGTAATACCGCGAAAAACCAGATTGTCGGGAAAGGGAAAATGCAATTCGGCGGTAACTTGTACAGGAATTCTTGGTTTATTCATTGTTTTTGACTCTGGCGAAGGTAGAACCGCCCGTGGTATCCCCACGGTTCCATGAGACGACTGCCTGAATCTGTTTGTAAAAAATTGTCTGCCGCTGGTGAACCATGCACATCACGAGACTTGTCTTTATTTTTCTTTTCGCTTTCTTATAAGTTGTCTCTGAAAGGAAGATAGCCCCGCAGCAGGTAAAGGTAAAATCAGAAATTATTATCGAAAATAAAATAAAATTATGAGGAGTTTTTTTTTAACGGGGTCATCCGGATGGATGCTAAATTAAATGAATATTTTTATAGGTTTCTGTCATGATAGACTCGGCATGTCTGGAACGGATTGCTTTTTCATCACCTGATTTTTTTTCAAAATTATTTTTCACAGCCATGAATTGACGATTCGTCAATGGTCTGTATAAAACTTGAAGCATCGACAAAGCGGCGACTTGGGCGTTTTTCCAGGGCGCGCATGACGCAATGCGAAAGGGATTGAGGAATGTCGGGGTGGATGTGGGATGGCCAGGGCGGAGTGGACAACAAGGTATGGTGGAGAAGTTCATTGGTGCTGTTGCCCACAAAAGCGGGATAACCCGTGAGCCAACGATAGAAAACGGCTCCCAGGGAAAAAAGATCGCTCCTACGATCCAACGATTGTCCCATGATCTGCTCAGGGGACATGAAACCGGGGGTTCCCATGGGGACCGATGCCGGTGCCGCGATGGGACGCATCAGGCCAAAATCGCAAATTTTTACGCAATCGTCTGGAAACAGCAAAATATTTTCCGGTTTGATGTCCAGGTGGACATATCCCTGTTGATGCAGATGATCCAAAGCCGCAAGAATTTGCCGGGTCCAAATCACCGCATGAAAAATGGTTTGCTTTTGACCTGGAAACAAGGTGTTTTTTAAATTGCCCTGCGTCGAAAACTCCATGACCGCGTAATGCTGGCCGTTTTCACAACCATGACTCAATATCTTAACGATGCCGGGGTGGTTCAAACCGGAGAGAAATTCCCAGGGATGGTCTGTGGTCGTTCCAGGCACGGCCACGGCGATGGGGGGACGGTTGAAAAGTTTGACGGCAACCGTTTGCCCGGTCTGGATATCCAGACCGGCCCAGACCGACCCGGAAATACTGCGTGCAATCAAGGTATGGAGCTGCCATCCACCCATGCGGCGAGGGGGGCCAACGTTGGGCAACAGGGTTTCCTTCTAGACCGCAGTCAGGCTGCCTTGATGTTTGCCGGCCAGGATGGTGTAGTGCTCCATGATGCCGGCACTGGCTTTGATTTCATCGTCGGTTCTGTCGCGCACCTTTTTGGCGGGACTTCCCAGCCACAGTTCTCTGGCACCAATTTGTTTCCCCGGTGCCACCAAACCGCCTGCCCCTACCATAGCCGCCTGATGCACAACCACACGATCCAAAATAATGGCCCCGATGCCAATCATGACATCATCCATCAATGTACAGGCGTGCAGGGTCACTCTGTGACCTATGGTGATGCGGTTTCCCAGGATCAAGCAAGAACCGTCCGGACGTTCCGGGGTTCCTTTGGTGACGTGAAGGACGCACCCATCCTGAATATTGGTCCTTTCGCCAATCTCAATATCGTTGACATCGCCGCGAATGACGACACCAGGCCAGACCGACGAAAAAGCACCGATGCGGACACGTCCAATGATCACCGCTTCCGGATGAATGAACGCTTGGGGGTGAATTTGGGGGAATACCCCTTCCAATGGGTAAATGGCCAATGTAATCTCCGGTCTGGACAGATTTTTCTGGATTGGGGCATTGCGCTTTTCCTTCGTCAACGACACCCATCCTTATCGTGTCCTCGTCTTGAAAGTCAAGGACCGTTTAAACCCATTGGATTGCTTGGACCCCATGGTAAAGAAAAACCTTATTTTGGTCGTGGATGATGATCCCGACATCCGCCTTTTCCTGCGCCACAGATTGGTCCGCGAAGGCTACGATATTTTGGAAGCCGAAGATGGCAATCAGGCACTGGAACGGTTTGGCAATATGATGCCGGATCTGGTGTTGCTGGATGCCAATCTCCCTGGCCTTGACGGTTTCCAAACCTGCGCCTCCATGAAAGCTTTGGAAGGGGGAAGTGACATCCCCATCGTCATGATTACCGGGTTGGACGATGATGATTCGGTGGATCGTGCCTTTGCGGCGGGAGCCGAAGAATACGTTACCAAACCCATTCGCTGGCCGGTGCTCAAACAACGCATCCGCCTGATTCTGGAACGCAGCAGTTCCATGCTGCACCTGCGAAACAGCGAAAAACGCTTTCGGAATATCACCGATTCCACGACCGAAGCCATTATTTCCATGGATGGAAAAGGGTTGATTCAATTTTGGAACAAGGGGGCCGAATCGTTGTTTGGTTATGCCTCACACCAGATCATGGGTTTGTCCTTTGCCCTGTTGATGCCCGAAGGGCGGCGTAGAGAATTTGAACACGCTTTTTTTCATGCGGTGGAACTGGGGTATCTGCGGGAACGGGGGGAAACGGTTGAATGCGTGGGGTTGCGTCAGAACGGGGAAACCTTCCCCATGGAAATATCTTTGGCCGCATGGCAAATCCCGGGGAAGCCTTTTTTTTCGGCCGTCATGCGCGACCTGGGCGAACGGGCGCGGTTCATGGGCGGTCTGGAGGGGACGGCCCTTTTCGACAACCGCATTATCGAACGAATCACCTCGCTCCTCAGTGATGTCAGTGGCGAAGACCTGATGCGGGTTTCCAAGCTGCATATCCGCTCGTTGATGGAAACGGTTTTCCTCGCTGGGTTGAATCGCGAGGAAGACCGTCCGGTCATGCCTAATGTTTTGCTTATGGATCGTAGTTTTCCCATCGGCACCATGCGTAGAAAAAAAATTGAATATCAAACCCTCGAATTGGAAAAAAGCCAACCTTTCACCATCGACGCCCTGGTCAAACTGGCCCGTGGATTTGACCCGGAAAACACGGTGCTGGCCGTTTGTCCGCAAAAAGGAGATCCACGCAATTTGGAAATTTGGGGGGCGGTGTTTCAGGAAGATGGCGATGGGCCGCGTTTGTATCCCATGATCCATCACGCCCCGCCGGACAATTTTTTATCGGTCTATTCCAATCGGGCGGGATCCCTGGTGGTTTCCTGGGGCAGTCGGGTATTGGCGCGTTTTCACGCCGGCCATTTTTCTCTCCCTGGCAACAGCTCCTTTGAAACCAGCCTCATTGGCCAGGCTTTGTTCAAGACGGTCCGCAATCATCCGGAATTCAACCAGTTTGGGGAAAATTATTGGAGTCGATATCGTAATTTTATCCAAAGATTGTTGGTGGAAATTGGCCGGGGTGGTTTTGGTGGTATTGTCATCTGGGTGCCCGATAACGACGATCATCGTACCGTCCTTTCTCTGGTTACCAGGTATCGTTTTACCAATGCCACCGACGCTTCCAGATTGTTGGGAGGTTATTGTGCCAGTCGTCTGGAGGAGCCTATAAAAAATAAGAAAAAACGCAAAGAAATTCGTGAGATGGCAAGACGGGTGCTTTTCCATGCCAAAAGGTTGGCCCATTTGAGTCGGGTGGATGGGGCCTTGATTCTTTCGCACCGCCTGCGCCCCCTTTCCTTTGGCACCATGCTTTCATCGCAACGCTGGCGTGGCCGGACTCTCTATTGCCTGGACGACCACGGAGCCGACACGGTGGATGTGGATCTGGAAAAATATGGTACCCGTCATGCCTCAGCCGTTAATCTGGTAGGGGCTTATCCGGGGGTTGTCGCCTTTGTCATCTCCCAGGACGGCCCCATTGCCGGAATGATCTGCTCCAGTGATGATCGGGTTTTGTGGATCCCCGATTTGATGAATCGATTTTGAATCGATGTCCTTCTGGGGGAGCGAAACCCTTTTTTTCCGATCTTTGAAAGGTTTGGAGGCAGAGCCTCCAAGGTTTTTCTTTTGACTTTGATTTTGATTTTACTGCCCCCCAAGGGGGGTCTAGGGGCGCAGCCCCAGGGTTTTGATTCTGTTTTTTTGCCCGAAGGGCATCATGTTCAACTGAATGGTCACGTTCCGCTCGGGGTGGGGGTCAATTCGCCGGGGGAATGGTCAAGCTGCTTCGTGTCAGCGTCACGGTATTGTTTTGCAGGGT
The DNA here is from genome assembly GCA_015660855.1 of Magnetococcales bacterium. Taxonomy (GTDB): domain Bacteria; phylum Pseudomonadota; class Magnetococcia; order Magnetococcales; family UBA8363; genus UBA8363. Next base: position 38,607 of record JACSDG010000056.1, on the reverse strand, counting down.
GATGGCAGAAATCAGCCCAGGGAAATAATAATCCACACGCTGTGTCAATGGAATCAACAATCCCCCCTGGGTGCTGCGGTCAGCCAGGGTGCTTGTGGCACGCGAGGCCCCGGAATCCAGATTGAGCCCGACATTGGATTGGTTCACGAATTCCGCTTTGTTGGCACTTCCCAAAGATTCCTTGAGAAAATGGACCGGGGGACGCGCACCGCCACCAAGGAAAAAGGCCAGGGCATCGTTACTGGCCAGGGCGTTGACCGTGTCGTTATAGGTGGAAATCAAGGTTCCCATGCCTATGGATAGGGTGGGCACATAATCGGATTCATCGACAAAATCTACGTAGGAGGAACCGGTATCCAGGGTAATATTGATACCGCTGACAACCGGTTTGATCCGCATTCGCACACCCAAGGTATAACCCGACGCATAGGGAGCCAAAAGGTCCAGAACAGACTGGGCTGCGCTACGGGTCGTGGCCGACAGGCGCGAACCTTGAGGGTCACAGTGATCAGGCTGGTGGTGATCTGAATGTCAAATTTGTATATGAAATCGGTGATGGCTTGGCTGAACGCCCCCAGATCGGTCAATTGTTGTGCCGCTTTGCCCAATGCCAAATTTTCAAACTCCTCTTCCGAGACAACAATCTGCTGACCCGTCTGGGCAGATACCAGATTGTTGTAAATGTTGGCATAGGTGGCCCGCGAGGTGGACAACATCGCAGAAACGTTTGGCGTGTCGGGAATGGATTCCACCGAAAATCCCACCACGGTAATCGAAAAAGTTTTATCAAAGGTCAAGCTGCCTTTGTCGGTAACCCGGATCGTTAGGTCAAAGATGCCATGGACCGGGGTGTCGGTTTCCACTACCAGCAGTTGATCCCCCAGTATGGCGAACCGTCCGCCAAGGCTGTTGGAAAGGGAATAGGTAAAGCTTTCGTTGCTGTCTGGATCGGTGGTACTCAGAGTCCCGACTGCGGCATTGGTGGGGCGGGCAATGAAAGGAAGGACACTGTTGCTCAGGCTGATGTTGGTGGGGACCTCGTTGAGATCGTTGACGGCGATGGTCAGGGTGGCACTGTAGGCCCCAAGGGCGTCGGTATTGGAAATTTCTACGACGTAACTGGATTTGGCTTCATAATTGAGCGTCGTACCCGCCTTGATGTACAACTGGCTTCCCACCAGTGTGAATGAATTTTGATCGGCACCGCCGGATAGGGAAAAGGCTTGGTTGCCCACCGCAATCAATGTCCCCAAACTGACATCGGAGGTGGTGCTGGTGTTCTCATTGATGGATGGATTGGCCAGGGTGATGGAACGGTTGATGGCCTGCAAGGTGACGGTCAAAGTTTTCGCAAACGACAAACTTCCGGCATCGGCACAGGTGACTTGGACGGAATAAGTCGGTTGGGTACTGAGATTCAAGACGGTCCCCGCCTTCAATTGCAGTACGGCACCGGTGATCTTGAAACTGGCCTGGTCGGTCCCTCCCGAGACGGTGCAGGTATGGGTATTGCCGGCGTCCGGATCGGTGACGGTCAAGGTTCCTGCGTCCATATCGACGGAATTATCGACGTTGCTGTAAATGATACCGGGACTCAAACTGATGTCCGTCGGGGCTTCGTTGACATCGTTGACCGCCAGGGTGAAACTTTTGGCCAGGGCCAACCCTCCGGCATCGGTGGCGGTAATTGTTAGGCTTAAGCTGGGCGTGGACATGGCCTCATAATTCAACGCCGTCCCCGCCTTGAGTTGCAGATTGGCACCGCTGATGACAAACTTGGCCTGGTCCGTTCCCCCGGTGACGCTGTAGGTGAACGTATCCCCGGCATCGGGATCCACTGCGGATAAAATGGCAATGGTGGCATTGCTGGTGGTATCGGTGTTTTCGTTGACGGACGCCGCCGAAAGCAATACGGCTGTCGGGACCTCGTTGACATTATTGACTGCGATGGTGACATCCTTGGTATACTCAAGACTGCCGCCATCGGTTACTTTGAGTTGTACTTGAAAGGAAGGGGTGGTCATGGCCTCATAATCCAAAACCGTTCCCGTTTTCAGTTCCAGGGTGCTGCCATTGATGGCAAACTTGGCCTGGTCTGCCCCCCCGGTGATGGAAAAGACAGGACTCAGGAACGCCGCTGTCAGGTCGGGATCGGTGGCACTTAGTGTTGCTACTGCTAGGTTGCTTGTCGTGTCCCTGTTTTCATCTACGGATGATGCCGACAGGGTTATATTGGTGGGGGCTTCATTGACATCGGTGATTTGGATGGTGAAAGGTTGTGTTGTCCCCCCTCCCGTGATCTGAACGCCCAGAACGGTCTTGCTTTCGTAGTTTAACGTCACTCCCGACTTGACCCAAAGCTCGTTGGAATTTGTGATCTCGAAGGAGGCATAATCGACGCCTCCCGTGAGACTGTACGTTACGGTGGAACTATCGCTGAAGGAGAGGGTTCCCACCTTGACGGGGGTGGACGTATTTTCAACCAAGGTGCTTGATGAAAGGGAAATCGCCCCTTGGAGCACGGTGAAGTTTTGTTGATAAACGCGCACCGTCGGCATTGTTCCCACCGACCAGACATAATTCCCCACATCCAGTTGCACCGATGGCGTCACCGAACATTGCCCGGTTCCGCTGGCACAACCCGCCTCGGCAATGGTGTAGATCTGGTTAAGATAGGTTTTTTGGATGGCATGGGTTGTTAAAATTTTGACCATGTATTGGGTGGCACCGGCGACGGCGTTCCAGGTCAGAGTCGGGCTTTTTTCATAGATATTTCCCGAAGGCGATACCAGTATGTTGCTTGTTACTTCGGCACTGAGTGTGAAGGACATGCTTGCGGAAACCGTGCCGGTAAGATTGCTGACGGAGCTGAAAGCCTGAACGGTCCAGGAACCGGCACCGGCGATAAAAGGGTTGGGAAACTGTGTGGTACAGGTGCCACTGGATGATACACAACCGGCCTGGGTGGCGGAAACGATTCGGGTGACCGTTGCTGTGCTGGCGTCGGTTACCTTGACGATATAATTGTCGGCGGCACTGGTGGCATTCCAGGTAAACGTGGGCGTCAGGGAGGTCACGGCCCCTGTGGGTGAAACCAGAGTCGGGGTTCCTGGGGCTGTGGCCGCTGGGGTGATGGTGAAGTTCAGGCGACCGGATTCGGCACTTTGGGTGTTGTTGGTGGTGTTGAGTGCCATGATGGTCCAGTAGCCGTTACCCTCGGCCAATGTCGTTCCCGGCGAAATCGAGCAGGTGCCGCTACCACTGGAACAGGAAGCCGTGGCCACGCTGTAAGTTTGGTCGATAACCAAAAGATTGCTGGCGTCGGTGGTCCGCAAACGATAATGGGTCGCCCCTTGGACGGCACTCCAGGAAAAACTGGGCGTCAGGCCGGCGACGGTTCCTTTGGGGGCAACCGGGGCAGGGGTACTCAGTGCCGGTACCGGAACTGTGACAGTCGCTTCGCCGGTGGTTTTGGACGGAGTCACCGATACCGACCATTTGATGATTCCGGAGGGCAGCGTCACGGCAGGGGTTACCGAACAGGTTCCGGTGCCAGCGGCGCAGCCGGCTGCCGTGGGGGTCATGTTGTCGTAGTGCAGGACCAGACCACTGTTGGTTGTCACTTTCAGAATATACCCGGTGGCTCCGGCTTCGGCGTTCCAGGTATAGGTTGGGGTGTTGGTCGTCAAGGTGCCGAGGGGCGATACCAGCAGCGCGGATGCCGTGGAGGGGGCACTCAAGGTGAAACTCAAGCTGCTGGAAATGGTTCCGGTAAGATTGGTTTCGGAACTATAAGCTTGAACGGTCCAGGAACCGCTGCCGGCGACGAATGGATTGGGAAAAGTGGTGGTACAGGTGCCACTGGATGAAGGACAACCTGCGGTAACGGATGAAACCACACGGGTCACGGTTGCGGCACTGGCGTCGGTGACCCGGACCAGATAAGTGTTGGCGTTGCTGGTTGCATTCCAGGAAAACGTCGGGGTCAGAGATGTGACTGCTCCTGTGGGGGCCACTGGAGTTGGGATCCCTGGGGCTGTCGCTGGAGACGTAATGGTAAAGGTCAGGCGACTCGATTCGGCACTTTGGGTGCTGTTGGTGGTGTTCTGCGCCATGATGGTCCAATAACCGTTTCCAGTCGCAAGCGTAGTCCCCGGTGATACCGTGCAGGTGCCGGAACCGCTGGAACAGGCGGCGTTGGCGGCGGTGTAAGTGGTATCAAGGACCACGTCTGCGGTGGCGTCGGTAACTTTGATGCGATAATGGGTGGCCCCTTGTACGGCACTCCAGGAAAAACTGGGGGTCAGGTTGGCCACGGTTCCCGTGGGTGTTTTGGGAGTGGGTGTCCCCAGCGTCGGGGTGGGAACGGTTATGGTGGCCTCCCCGCTGTTTTTGGAGGGCAGCACCGCAATCGACCATTTAATGATTCCGGAAGGAAGGGTGACTGCCGGGGTTGTCGAACAGGTTCCGGTCCCGGCGGGGCAACCGGCTGTTGTCGGTGTTAGCGATGCGCTGTACAAAACCAGGCCGCTGTTGGTTGCCACGCGAAAAACGTACTCGGTGGCACTCGCTTCGGCATTCCAGGTGTAGGTCGGAGTGTTGGTTGTTACGGTACCCGTGGGCGACACGATTAAGGGGGTGGTCGTCGCCGCCGTCAGGGTAAAGGTTGCGGAGGTTGACACCGCCTGCAAGGTGCTGGTGAAAGGTTTGATCGTCCAGGAATAGGTCCCGTTAGTGAAGGTCGTGAAAATGGAGGTACTGCACGTTCCGGAGCCACTCGAACAACTGGCTCCGACCGCAGAGACCCATTTGGTGATTGGTGTTTCACCCGTTTTGGTCAATGTCAAAAGATAGTTGGTGCTTCCGGCAACCGCACTCCAACTGAACGCGCTGGGAGCGGCAGTCAATTGTCCGTTGGGATAGCCGGGAGACAGGGTGACTGGCACCACCGAAAAACTCATGGGAGAGAGTGCTTTGGCAACCCCATTGTTGGCGAGGGCGTACCAGGTATAATTTCCGGAAGGAAGGGTTGTGGATGGCGTGAGCGAACAATTGCCGGTCCCCCCGGAACAGTTGGTTTCGGCCTTGGTGTACCATTCGTCCAGAAAGGTCATCTTTTTCACGTTCAAGACGACGAGGCGGTAACTGCTTGCCAGGCTTTCTGCGGTCCAGACATAGGTAGGCGTTTGCGTGTTGACGGTTCCAGACGGGGAAACGGCGGACACGGCTGCGGGTCCGGCAAACACAGGGGCCGGAATCTGGGCGATGGCCAGAAAGACCAACGCAACCATCATGAATTTTGTCAAACTTTTGCCCACACCCATCGCCCTGAATCAGGTTACCGATGATTAATCAGAAATGGCACTGCAGACATGGACTCTCCTGCCACACCGGCGAAAATAAAGGGATGATCCGACTATACATGAACCCATTGAAAAGACAATAAAAATGTGATAACACAGTTTGACCTGGGTAACGCTTTGTAAACCCATATCTCCCAAGATTATGGAAATTCACATATTCTTTGCTGCCAAAAACAAGCCCTGATTTTCGATCCATGGTACAAGTTTCCGCGACGGTCAAAGACAAAACCCTCGTTAACTCGGGTTTGCCTGCTTTGCGCGATTGTACCATTGCCAACTCCGGATTTTCTGATTTGTTACAAAAATGGCTTCCAGACCCGATGTTCGGCCCATATGGCCCGATACTTCAAGTGAGTTGTGGCGGGTCATCTGGAAAAAGTTGCAGCCCGGCACGGAAACACAGCAAAAATCTGCCCTGTTCAGCCACGGATCGTCTTTGATTTATCGGAAGACAGAGCTTGTTCCATGAATGATTTGTCCATTGTTGTATGGATTATTTTTTGTTTTAAATTAACCAATTGACAATTGGATCTTTGGATTGTTTCCCGCCATTGATTGGGATGCAAACCACCCGCTCCGATCAACCCGGATGTGGGAGTAATGAACGCATTTGCATGAACTGGACCGAAATAGATTTGGATCGGGAGTTTGGGGGTTTGCAGTGGTGTTTCAATGGGTTTGGAGTTTGCGTAGTTGGGTTTCGATGGTTTCGGCATCAAAAGGTCGGTTCATTTTTCTGAGCAGACTGGCATAGTTTTGCAGTATGACCGATACATGCGCCTGACTTGCCGGCGAGACCAGGGCGAAGATGGCCAGGCTTCTGCGATAAAGAGGTTCGGCCTCACCGTAACGACCTTGCTGGTCGTAGGTTCGCGCCAGATTATTCAGACTGGAGGCCACTTCTGGATGATTCATACCCAGATTGTGTTGGTGAATATCCAGTGTTCGGACCTGCAATTGCTCGGCTTCCTTGAATCGGCTCTGGCTGCTGTAGATGGCCGCGAGATTTTTCATGCCGGTGGCGATGGACATGTCGTTGGTTGGCAAGGTGTCCTGTTTTATTTTCAATGATTTTTCAAACAGTGGGACCGCTTCGTCGTAGCGACCGAGACTGGCGAGGATGGAGGCTAGGTTATTCATGCCGGTGGCCACGGTGGGGTTGTTTTCACCCAGGGATGCCATTTTTTCGTCCAGTGAACGTTTGAAAAGATCCAGGGCTTTTTCATATTGGCCTTCACTATAGTATCGCGAGGCCAGCCCATTGAGACTTGATGTTATCGTGTCCGGATTATTTACTGCTGGCGACTGCTGGGGAGGGGTTCTGTCTTGCGTCGGGACTTCTGGGATTGGGGCTGGGACTGGGGAGGGGGGAGATTGTGTCCCGGGGATCGGGGGGGGAAGTTTTTTCGACGTTGTTGCCTGTGGTGGGTTGTTCGGCTGCTCGACTCCGGATACGGCGGTTTTTTTGGTTTCTTCTTGCGTGGAATGGGCGTTTTGCGTCAGGGCGCGGATATCCATGGCGCGCTGGTAAGCTTCATCGGCCTCTTCAAGTCGCCCATCCTTCAGAAAAATACTGGTAAGGCTATCCAGGTTGACAGTCAGGCTGGCGTCGTTGGGACCCAGGAGTGTTTCTTTGATCCTCAGAGCTTGTTTTTCAAGGGCCAGGGCTTCTTCAAAGCGGTTTTGATTGGCCATGACGGTTGCAAGGTTTTCAAGGGTATCGGCCGTTTTAATGTTTCCAACGCCGTGGATTTCTTCCTGGATGGCCAAAGATTCGCTCAGGACAGGTTCCGCTTTTTCATGGAGTCCCTGGGATTCGTAGAAAAGCCCGAGGCTTGAGAGTGAGGAAACGGTTTGCGGATGCTTTGGACCAACCTCGGTTTTGGCCGTTAATACCGATTCCAGCAAGACAATTTCGGCTTGTTGGATATCACCTGCCTGATAGAGGGCATCACCTTGTTGTTGCAGAAAAAGAGTACGTTGTTCCGGGAAAGGGGCCAACTGGATCGCCTGGGAAAAATAGTGCGCCGCTTTGGCTGGTTTGGATTGCATCAGTTGCAGTTCGCCCAAGGATCCCAAAAGATCGGCAGCACGGGTGGACAAGCTGTCGTCTTTAAGTGGGGAGGATTCGTTTTCCTCGCGGATCATGGTAACAGCATGAGAGAGGAGTTGCTCCGCCTCTTTGAAATTGTTTTTGTTCAAGGCCTCGACCGCCTGATTACGTTTGTCAGCCATATCCTTGAAGGGCAGGTCGAGCAGGGCAAGACTGGCGATCAATCGTTGTTGTTCTACGGGCTTGTCCGATTTATTGAGGGACGGGACGACAGGCTGGGGGATGGGGACAAGCCTGGCTGGGTGGAGTGACAGAGGGTCCTGTCTGGTTTCCTCCATGGTTGGATGGATCCAGGAGGGAAACAAAAGGGGCCAGACGACTCCCAGCAAGGCCAGAAGGGTTACCGAAAGGGTGAACCATGCCGGATTTTTGGGAATGCGGGCGAAAGTATGCTGGATCGGGTTTGCGGGGGATATGGGATCGCTTCTGGCCGGCCCGATGGTGCAGACAATGCCGCAAGCGATCAATTGGCGACCATAGTTTTCCGCTTGAGTGCGGGGAATGTTGACCAGTTTGAACGTTTTTACGGGTTTTTGATACAACGAACCCGCCAAGGCCCTGACTGCGGAGCTGTGGATCTTTGTAATGGCCTGAATGCCCGCCTCGTCACCTGGATCTAGGGCATGTTGCCATTGAAAGACGGCATCACAGCGATCCTGGTCTTGAGTATCTAAAGTGTGTGGTTTTTTTGTTATCCCTTGACGTTGATGAATGGCCACCCACGTCATCACCCCCCCCATGGTTGCCACGAACAGGGATGAAAGAAGGATTTTGGGGATGGCTGGGTGACCCGTCGCATCCAGAATACGCGCCAACAGAACGGACAGGACAACGCCTCCAAGGCCAATTAGGAGGGCCATCCATCCGGAAACCAGCAGAGTGCGATAGTGTGTTACGGTGGATTGCATGCCAAACCTGGCCGTTAATGGATGCGCCTGGTGCCGGTTTTCATTTAGGTATGGCGACTCGGAAACGATTCATGGAGGCCATCGATGGACCAGCGGTTTGCCCCCGATTGTTTTTTTGGAAAATGAACGGGGCTGGGAACAATCATGACTCCAGCCAGAAAATTTTTCAAGAAGTCAGGGAAATCTTTACATGGTCTGCGCATGGATCAATCCCATTTTCCATGACCATTTCAGGCCCAGGCGGGTTGAATGGTTTCCAGCAGGATGCGATGTATCTGCGGTGATGCCGCCAGGACATTGCCGGAGTCCAGAAATTTTTTTGTCCCCACAAAATCGGTAACCATCCCGCCCGCCTCGGTGACCAGGAGTACCCCAGCGGCAATATCCCAGGGATGCAGAGCTGGTTCCCAAAAGCCGTCGTAGCGTCCTGCCGCGACAAAGGCAAGGTCCAGGGCGGCACTTCCCATTCGGCGTATTCCCCTGGAGCCGACGAGCAATTCTTCCACGGTCTGCATGTGGCGATGGACAATCGCAGGCTTGTTGACAGGAAATCCGGTAGCCAGGAGACATTGGTCCAACCGATGGTTTTGGGTTGAACGGATGCGTTGGCCATTGAGAAAAGCTCCGCGACCACGTTCTGCGGAAAACAATTCATCGCTGGCGGGGTTGAAAACGGCAGCGGCGTGGATTTCGGCATCGTTGGCCAAGGCGATGGAAATGGCAAAATGGGGGAGTCCGTGGATAAAGTTGGTGGTTCCGTCGATGGGATCCACGATCCAACGCCACCCAGGCGGAATCTGTTTGCGACTACTCTCTTCGGCGATGACGCCGTATTGCGGGTAGGCCTTGTGCAGATGCCGGATGATTTCTTTTTCGACGGTGGTGTCGGCCAGGGTTACAAAATCGTTTTTTCCTTTTGATTCAACAGTGAGTTCATGACGGCGTGTGAAAAACATCATGGCTTCGCGGCCTGCGGCACGGGCGGCGCGGATGATGACGTTCATGTGTGGAGAAGTATTCATGGAATCCGGGGGGTGAAGGATTGGGGGTTGCGGTTGGGTTATGGGAGTGCAGGACTCTACCATGCAGGTATGGTTTCGTCACCCTGGAGCAGAGGCAAACGGTTTGGCTGAGGGGAACGGTAACATTTGCCGCATGGGTTGGAGGAAGGGGGGGGAATTTGCCCGACAAGGAATATAATGACTATGGTATGATTCTTGCTTTCGGTGGGTTTGTCTTGAATTTATGGTGTGCCTGGCCGAGTGTCTATTAAAAATATCACATAATAACAAAAACTTATAAAATGTAAAAATGGATAAAGGGAGGAAGGGAAACGGTGCGATTAACTGGCATGACTGCTGCATTGTAGCTTGGCAACGGTGTTTCCTTCGGCACCTTCCTACGATTGAGGAACCAGTTTTATGTCCATCAACAACCTGCTCAATATTTCCAAACAGGGGATTTTTGTCTCCCAGGGTTCGTTGCAGACCGTTTCCCACAACGTCAGCAACGTCAACACCCCTGGATATTCACGACAGGTTGTCCAACAGGAAAGCTCTGCGGGCAACAAGCAGGATTCGGGTGGGGCCGGGGTCAAGCTGGGGGACATCACCAGAAATTTTGACCAGTTGGTGGATCGTCGCATGGAGCTTGGAACGGGGGAACTTGGGCGTCTTGAAACCCGCAGCCACTATCTGAGCATGGTCGAAGATGTGTTCAACGATATGGATGGTGAAGGTTTTTCCCATCGTCTGGAGGCTTTTTTTTCCGCAGCCGATGCCCTGGCCGACAATCCGACCAATCCCGTAGGCCGTGAAGAATTGGTGGTCGAGGCGGATGCTCTGGCCCGTACCATCCAGAAGATGCACCAGTCTTTGACCGAAATGACCATGCCGGTGGACAAAGAGATTAACGTGGTCATGCAGGACATCAATACCCGTTTGCGGGCCATCCAGGACGTTAACCGGACCATTGTGGCCAATGAAAATTCCCATCCCGCCCTGGATCTCAAGGATCAGCGTCGGCAGATGGTCCTGGAGCTTGGGGAGTTGATCGATATTCAAACGCTGCCCATGGAGCAGGATGGATTGCGGGTCATGACTTCCAGGGGGCAGGAAATTCTTGCCGATCCGGTGTTCGCCGCCACCTTGGAGCGCAGCCCGAAGAGTGACGAGAACGGTTTTCTGGGTATCGAGATCAACAAACGGGAATTTGGTGCCAGTGATCGCATCCGTGGGGGCAAACTGCGCGGTCTCTTGGAGATTCGCGACGATGTCATCCATGGCAAAAAAGGATTTTTGACCCGGTTGGAGGCCATCACCGATGAATTGCGCTGGCAGGTCAACCGTGTTCACAGCCAGTCGGTGAACCCATCCATGGCCAAATCCCTGCAGGGGTCCATCTCTTTGGGGCGGGATCTGGAAACGGCCATAAAAGATGTGGTGACCAACGAAAAAAATAAGGCCTACCAGAAAGCCCCTGTGGATTTGAGTCGGGTGGTCAATGGGACCATCACCTTTGCTTCCGGAGATTCCACTGACGCTTTGACCGTCTCCAAACCGGTGACCATTACGAGTGACATGTCCATCAGGCAAATCAAGGAGGCCATTGATGCTTCCGACGCTGTGGACGCCGAGTTCGTTACCGAAGGCGACAAACGGTATTTGAAGATTACCCCTGCCAAAAAGGGAGGGGTCTTCGGAGTACTCAAAGATACGAGCGGTATTCTGGCCGCCCTGGGTTTGGGGGGGATGTTTTCGGGTTCGGGGGCGGAGACGATCCAGGTCGGCAAAAGTTTGCTGGCCGATTCCAAGCTGGTCGGTATGGCCCGATTTGGTGTTGACAACGAAACCTCTCCCACCAAGGCAACGTTCGATGATGGCAACAGCCAGGGGGCCATTGCCCTGGGGAATCTACGGACCACCAAGTTTAAAATTGATGATCAAACCGCCTCCCTGACGAGCCATTATGCCACGCTGACGGGCAACCTGGGGTCGCTGATCAACCAGGATAAGGAAAGCTTAGTCGCGCAAAAGTCGGCCCAGGATTTTATCGGCACCATGCGCGAATCCATCTCTGGGGTCTCACTGGAAGAGGAATTGACGGATCTCATTCGCTACCAACGGGCTTTTCAGGCTTCAAGCAAGATGGTCAACGTGGCGGATGAATTGCTGCAAACATTGATTTCCATGGTTTAGTCGTAGGCAAGGGGAAGAACATGCGCGTTACCCACAATATGATGTTCAAGGCCGGAACCAGTGCCTTGCAGTCACAACAGCAGGACATCCTCAAGATTCAGGAAAGTTCGCTGACCGGCAACCGAACCAATCGCCCCTCGGATGACCCGACTGGAATTTACCGGCACATGTTGTTTTCCGCCGATTTGACCGGAGTGCAGAGCCTTAAAAAGACGACCGAGTTTGCTTCGCAACGGTTGAACCTGGCCGATAGCCATGTCAACCAGATTCACGAGCGCATGTTGGAAAGCAAGGATTTGGCACTGAAAATGTCCAACAGTTCCGTGGGTGGGGATCCGGAGATCATGAAGGCGACGGCAGAAAATGCCAAGGCCATTTATCTGGATATTCTTAAAAGCGTCAATTCCGATCTGGATGAGATTCCGATTTTTGGGGGCAGCCGGACGCGGGCACCCTATGATTCCAAAAATTTGCAAGCCACCTCGGTACGGGTGCGGACCGATGGGCGGGGACCGCAGATGGCGGCCCAGGCCGGGATTACGGCCAGTGTGGCGGATGATCACAGTGTCAACGATTTACCCGTCAGCGTCAAAGTCACCTTTATGGCCGCCTCAGGAAAGTACGAAGTTGATGTGAATGGCATAAAAGGTGCAACTGCAAGCCCGGAAGGTACCCCCCCCGTTCTGAATCTGGGGAATGGCATCAAGATGACCATGGGCGCGAATCCCAATCCGGGTGATGTTTTCTACTTTGAAGTGGTTCCCAAATATCAGGGGGGTGCTGCTGACCGGCCCATCAAGGTGCTGAACGGTCAAACGCTTCCGGGGAATGTCAATGCCCAGGAGCTGCTTGAGGGAACGGGGTCGGTGGGACGCAACGTCAATGTTTTGGGGGCGGTCGCATCGTTGCGCGGGGCTTTGCTGCGGGCCGATCCGGATGAGGTTTCCTTTCTGTTGGGACGTCTCCAGGAGGGGCGGGCGCAGGTTTCGGATTTGCAGGCGGTGACCGGGGTGCGGGTAACCCAGGTGGATGCGGTTGGAAAGACTTTGGAAATCGACGAATTGGCCCTGGAAGAAGCCAAAGCAACCAACGTCGAGGCGGACATTCTTGAAGTGATGTCAACGTTAGAACAAACAACTCAGGCGATGCAGGTGATGACCATATCTGAACGCCAGATTCTCAATACATCGTTAATCGATTTTATTCGGTAGTATCTTTTGGAGTGGAGAATAAACATGGAAATTCATGGAACCCGGTTTGGGGTACTGGAGTTCGAGGGAAGTGAGATCATCACCATCGAAGATGGTCTGTTGGGGTTTCCTTTAAGCAAAAAGTTTTTGTTGTTTCCTTACGGTCAGGATTCCTCATTTTTCTGGTTGCAGTCGGTGGATGAACCCGAGATTGCTTTCATCGTGGTCAATCCGTTCGATTTTTTCGCCGATTTGGAGTTTTCCATTCAGGACGAAGACGCGAAATATTTGGGATTGGAGCGCAGTGATGATGTCGAGGTTTTCTCACTGGTGACCATTCCCGAAGGTCGGCCCGAGGAGATGCGCACCAATCTGGCGGGTCCGGTCGTCGTGAACACCGACAATCGTAAAGGCAGGCAGATATTGATCAAGGAGCTTTCTCCAAGACAGCCGCTGATTCCCAAGGAATTGCGGGCCAAATATTTGCTTGAGTCGGGTCGGAAAAAACCAGTGAACAGGGGGGCGCGCAACCGTACGCGTCCGTCGGAAAAAAACAAGTCGCTGAAAGTCGCTGCGGCCGGATGACCTCCCAAGGGGGTCAACAGGAAAGTATCGAGAGGAAACTGTCATGCCACTCTACATTAATACCAATATCGCCTCCCTCAATGCCCAGCGCAATTTGTTGGGTTCGACGGGAGATCTGAACAAAGTTTTCGCAAGGCTTTCTTCTGGCCTGCGCATCAACACCGCCGGCGATGATGCCGCCGGTCTCGCCATCAGCAACCGCATGACATCGCAAATTCGCGGTTTGTCTCAGGCCGTACGCAATGCCAACGATGGCATTTCTGTCTCGCAGGTGGCTGAGGGTGCCCTGCAAGAGCATTCCAACATGCTCCAGCGCATCAACGAACTGTCGGTGCAGGCCGCCAACGCCACCAACAGTCCTCAGGACCGTGAAAGTTTGCAACAGGAAGTTTCGCAACTGTTGTCGGAAATCGAGCGTGTGGCCAATGAGACCGAGTTCAACGGTTGGCCCATGCTGAATGGCCAGACCGATCCTTTGGTTTTTCAAGTGGGTGCCCAGGAGAGCCAGACCATTGTGGTCACTCTGGCCGATGCCCGCGCCGAGAAATTGTTGGCGATCCCCAAACTGGCCGATCCCAACAACAAGGAGAGTGTCAACAATCCAAAAATCAAGGGGTTGACCATCAAGGCACCGGCGCAACAACTGGAGGGTTCCAAGCTGTTCAGCTCCAAGGCGGCAAAGATGGTGGGTACATTGGCCAATGCCAACACCTTGGGAAAGCCCCCTTCGACGACGTTGAGCACGAGTGTGGCCAGCAACATGCTGACCGCCATTGACAATAAAAATGTCACAACAGTGAAAACCGCAGTTGAAGCGGCCGTGATCAGCGGTACTGGCGTTGTCAGCTCTTTGGCAGCAGGGATTGCCGATGGTGCCACTGTCGATCAAACGGCAACCACCATCGTGACCAAGCTTTTAGGGGCTCCGGACGCTACGATTAACACCGCCATCAGCAACGGTATCGCCGACGGCAAGACCGCCACCCAAATTGCTACCGACATTACTACGGCCAATGCCCTTGTGACCGGTACCGATGCGACGGGGCTGGCTTCTGCGGCACTAGCCGCTTTTGGCCGCAACAACGATGGTGCGACCAAACTGACGGGGGGGGCTGGTAAAAAGGCCAATATCATCGCCGCCTGGGTGGCCGAAGCCACGGTGAAACCTACCGATCCAACCATGGATTCCGATCAGGCACGGGTTCTGGCTGCGGCTACCTACGAGGCGACCCGCAGTTATACCGCTTCCGAAAACGTTCCCACCGCTTACACCGCCTTGGCTGGGACGACCAATGGGGCCATTACCCTCAATGTCGCGGCTCCGGCGGATGTGGTGGATAACGCCGTGACGAAGGGGACCAGTGTTGCCGATGTCCCGGTGGGAAACATCATACTGGTTATCAAGGCGTTTGATGCTGCCATCAGTCAAAACAAGGACATTGAAACGGTTGCCGAGTCGGCGGTGTCTGCCGACCAGTCCAAAAAACTGACTCTTTCCCAGGCCAAGATTATCGCGGCTGCCGGTTTGGCGGCGGCCAAGCCGGGTGGAACGGTAGCCCAGGCCACGACGGCTGGAAAAAACATGGCCCTGGTTTTGGGTGCGCGTGATGCGGCGGTATCGGCGGCTTCGCAACCTACGGGTGGGGAATATGTAACCGTCCCTTCCTGGCTTAT
Organism: Magnetococcales bacterium; assembly: GCA_015660855.1. Lineage (GTDB taxonomy): Bacteria > Pseudomonadota > Magnetococcia > Magnetococcales > UBA8363 > UBA8363. The sequence goes on along the minus strand of JACSDG010000056.1, from coordinate 23,577 downwards.
CGATACCTCTGGGGCCAACAAGTTTCCCCCGGTACCTCTGGTGGACATCACCGGCAATTCGGTTCCGACCGATCCGACGTTGCCGTTCAACCCTCCGACCACCGATTCTACCAATCCGCCGTTGGCGGGACAGGAAGCCGCAGCCCGGATGATCGCCATCGTCAAGGAGGCCATTGATCGGGTGTCGGCAACACGGGCTGAACTGGGTGCGATTCAAAATCGGTTTGAAGCCAATATCAAGAATCTGTCCAACGTGGTGGAAAATGTTTCCGCCGCTCGCTCGCGGATTCTTGATGCCGATGTCGCCGAGGAAACCGCCAATTTAACCAAGTTGGCCATCATGCAGCAGGCGGGGACGGCGATTCTTGCCCAGGCCAATCAACAGCCGCAGCTGGCACTGCAACTTCTTGGTTAAGGATGAGGCCTAAGGGGAGTCCGTCTTGCCACCCCACTCCAAAGGCAAGCGGACTTCCGGCCAAGGCCATCGGGATCAAAGTTTGCCGGGAGGGTGGGCAACAATTACCTCCTTGGCAGGTTGGATGAAGGGAGGAGGGGAGCAAAGGTGGGGAAATACAAGAGAAATTTGTTGGCACGGTTGGTGCAATAAGTCTGTCAGGATGGTTGGGTCAAGGTGGTCGCGGCACATTTTTTAAAGAATAGATAGAACGTATATGGAATTTGGCTTCAGGCCAGGAATGAACAAAATGTTTAACTGATGGGATCCTCGAAGTATCGGGTTGGGATTTTAAAAGTTTCTGCCCGTAGCAATCGACGACGAGGTGCCCAATGACAGGGAGAAGACGATGATGGAGGTTCATGGCACCCGTTTCGGAACCCTGAGTTTTGATGCTGACGACATCATCCAGGTGGAGGATGGCTTGTTGGGGTTTCCCATGAGTAGGCGTTATATCATGTTTCCCTACTCGGATGATTCATCATTCTTTTGGTTGCAGTCGGTGGATGAGCCGGAGATTTCCTTTATCGTCGTCAATCCGTTTGATTTTTTCTCCGACCTGGAGTTTGAGATCGCCGACGAGGATGCCGAGGCCATCAAGCTGCAAAAGAGTGAAGATATTGAAATGTTCACGTTGGTGACGATTCCCGAAGGGCATCCCGAGGATATGCGCACCAACCTGGCGGGTCCGGTGGTGGTCAATACCAAAACCCGTCTGGGCAGACAGATTTTGCTCGGCCAATATTCGCCACGCCAACCTTTGATTCCCAAGGAGTACAAGGCACAGGCACGGGAACAGGCGATGAATGAAATGCGTAAACCCATGATGATGGCTGTTTGAAGGAGGGGAATTAAAAAAACATAAAGACGTGAACATTGTTTTTGTAAATTAGTCATAGGACAAGAGACAGATGGAGTGACCTCCCGGTGGAGGGAACTTGGGCTTCGGGGTTGATGTACGGTACGGGCAGCCTCGTTGAATCGAACGCTTAGGCGGTACGACAGAGTTCCATCTCCAGGGTTTTCCCCAAAGGATGATTGGGGGAAGAAAAAGAATGGCGGGCAAGAGGCCCGGCTTCGTCAGCAATATAAAACTGGCCCGTCAAGGGTTGGACTGGGAGTGGATCCCAGACAAAGGGGAATGAACCATGCCGCTTTTTATCAATACCAACGTCGCTTCGTTAAACGCCCAACGAAATCTGGATCGTTCCACCAACGCCCTTGGGAAAACGTTTGCCCGTTTGGCTTCGGGCCTGCGGGTCAACTCTGCCAAGGATGATGCGGCGGGGATGGCGATTTCGCAACGCATGACCTCGCAGATTCGTGGTTTGACCCAGGCGGTTCGCAACGCCAACGACGGGATTTCCCTGTCGCAGGTGGCCGAGGGTGCCCTGGAGGAGACCACCAATTCGTTGCAACGGATTCGCGAGCTGGCGGTGCAGGCAGCCAATGCGACCAACACGGACAATGACCGTGGCGATCTGAACAAGGAAGTGAAGCAATTGATCGCGGAAATTCAACGGATCTCGGCGGATGTCAAATTCAACGACCGGGGCGTTTTGAATGGAAGTGTCGTTGGAGCAGCCTTCCAGGTAGGCAAGGACGCTGGACAAACGATCAAGGTTTCGATCAACAATGCCAATATGTCAAAATTGGGACTTGGGAGATTGAGCGGCACGGCCATCAAGACCTACTCCGTTGACATTACAACGGCTTCAAGGGCGCAGTCGGCTCTGGCCAAGATTGACCTGGCCTTGGGAAGTGTCAGCGACATTCGCTCCAATCTTGGCGCGGTGCAAAACCGGTTCGAGGCGGTGATTGCCAACCTTTCCAATGTGGTCGAAAACATGTCGGCCGCCCGTTCACGCATCATGGACGCCGATATTGCCGCAGAGACTGCGACTTTGACGCGCAATGCCATTTTGCAGCAGGCGGGAACCGCTGTTTTGGCCCAAGCCAATCAGCAGCCCCAGTTGGCTTTGCAGTTATTGGGATAATTTGACGAAAGTTTCGCCGGAATCGTCCGATAAGTAGTGGGGGAGAGATGATTTCGGCTGGGAGGTGGGGAACCAGCCATGTGTGAGACGATGATTACTATTGGGCAGGATGGTCAGGCACGGCCGGAGGTTGTTTTTTCTTGCGATGAGCTGTCCGGTTTGGAGTCCCTGGTGCGTCAGGCCAACGAATCTTTGAACTCGATATCATCCTTGGTGTTGAGTTTGGATGATGTGGTGCAGGACACGCCGGTGAAGGTGACAGACGCCGGGAATGATATTGAAATAAGCCGTCTGTGTGGTGAGCAAATGCAGGATCTGTTGCAGAGGGTGCGCGTGTTGGAAGATGTGTTGTACGACCGGTGCGTTTAAGCCTGGCGTGAGAGAGATGGTGATAAGGAGGATCAAATGGCTATTGGCAACGTAACTTTTGGAGGGTTGGCCAGCGGATTGCCGTCGGACATGGTTGATCAACTGATGCAGGTTGAGCAAAGGCGTCTGAACATCTTAAAGTCCGACAAAACAGCCGCCACCAAGCAGAAAACGTCTTTGACCGAACTTGGGTCCAAGCTTTCGGCCCTTTCCAGCACGGCCAGTACTTTGCAGAGCGAATCTTCCTGGTCGCCCCATTCCGCCACCAGTTCCGATACCGACAAGGTGTCCGCGAGTGCTTCGTACAATGCGGTGGCAGGTACGCACAGCGTTGAGGTGTCGCGTTTGGCCAGCAGCCAGACGCTGATGCTTGCCGCAGGCGTAACCGACACTTCCGATAAGATCAGTAGTGCCGCTCCAACATTAAATTTCGATTACAACGGTATCTCCTACGGTACGGGTACAGGTGCCAACGATTTTGGTATCGCCCAGGATGATACCCTGGCCGATATTTCCACCAAAATCAGCAATTTCAACTACGGCGACGATAAAGGTGTCAGTGCCAGCGTCCTGTACGATGGATCCAGCTATCGCCTGGTTCTTACCGCCAAGGACCAGGGGGCCCAAAATCGTAATTCGGATGGCACTACGGGAACGCCTCGCCTGGAAAATTTTAGCGTTAACATGACTTGGGATACCAGTGATGTGACCTGGGATACTGGGGCAGTGGCGGGCAACACCGCAGTCCTTACAGGTTCCTCTGCCGTTGGTAGCAGTTCTGTTGTTGACGCTGTGGGACAGACGCTGACATTTGATTATCAAAACAGCACAGCCTTGTATAATGTAACCATCACGACGGCTGCCGGTGACACTCTGTCGTCAATTGCGGATAAAATTAACGCTTTGAACAGGGCAGGACTCAAAGCCAGCGCGGTCAACGATGGCGCGCAAAGCCGCCTGGTCATCGATGGCAGTTCGGATGGCACCACTTCGTATCTGAATCCGATTTCAAATATAGTTTCAGGCATAACTTTTGATGCCGGAGCCACGACTCTGGGTACGTCATGGGGATCTTTTCAGTCCAATATTGGTCTCGATGCCAAGATCAAGGTGGATGGGTTGGGCAATATTTACAGCACCAGCAACACCGTGGAAGATGTGTTGCCCGGGGTCACCATGACCCTGAAGGAAACCACATCGACCCCCCTTACCGTCACGGTCACCGACGATACGGACACATTGAAAACAACCCTGAATTCGTTTACGACGGCATTTAATGATGTCATCAACTACATCAACGAGAACAAGACGGGGTCTCTTTCCGGTTCGACTTTGGCCCGCAGTATTATTTCCCAATTGCGTAACGAATTGAATACCGCCACCCACAAGGACGACTCTTCGGGTAGCCAATTGAGTCCGTTTTCCATTTTGGCGGAGTTGGGACTGCGGACCGACCAGAAAACCGGCAAGATCAGTTTTGACAGCAGCAATCTGGACACGGCTCTTTCGACCAATTTCAACGTTTTGTCCAACCTGTTTACCAATACTCAGAACGATGTGGGCACCGGGAACAATGCCGGTCTGGCCCACCGGATCGACGACTTGCTGGATAACATTACCAACAGCACCAATGGTTCGTTGACCGGGGTTAAGGAAAGTGCCGATGCACGCATTACCAGTCTGGAGAAGAGTATCGAGCGTGAACAAACCCGGCTGGAGAAGATAAGGGAGCGGTTGACGAAAAAGTTTGCCAACCTGGAGCAATTGGTTAACAGTATGAACAGTCAGGGTAGCGCATTGACTTCGGCACTGGGCAAGCTCAGGTAGGGAACAGACTTGTTTCTTTGGCATCTTTTTTGCTTGATGTTTTTAAGTTTTTCACCTGCGAATGCTCGACTTGACCTTCGGGATCAGGCCGATGTTTTTTGTCACGGGGGTTTTTTTAGACAACCGCAACCTGATTACTAAAGTGAGCACATCCGATGAACATGCCATTGGCTAAAAGTCAGGAGAGCCCGACTGTTGCCTCGGGGCTGGATATCCTTATTCAACTTTACGAAGGCTGCATTCGATTTTTGCAACAGGCCTCAGAGGCGTGTGACGATGGGCGGATTGATGATTTCAAAGATCGCCTGGGCCGGGGACAAAAGATCATTGAGCATTTTCAGGGTACGCTGGATTATGGGCAGGGGGGGCAGGTACCCACCCAGTTGAACGATCTTTACTCCTTCATGCTGGAAAGTCTGACGCAGTCGAGTTTGACGCACGAGTCTGACTATATCCAGCGGGTGGTGGAGCAGTTGGAGATATTGCTTGAAGGATGGCGTGGTGCCCGGCCATTGGTTATTTCCTGATCATCGAGGCCAAACATCATGTCCTACGGTTTGAAACGTTACAAGACTTCGCAGGCCAATACGGCTTCTCGGGAGGATTTGCTCATTCTTCTTTATGAGGGGGCGATTCGGTTTTTGGAACGCGCCATCAAGGAGAAAGAGGCCAAAAATCTGAGCGAGCACAAAATGTTTTTGCGCCGGGGGTTGGCCATTGTGGCCGAGTTGCAGGCCACCCTGGATTTTCAAAAAGGCGGTGATTTGGCAATACAGTTGTTCGAGCTTTATGGCTACATGCTCGACCGGCTGACGGAGGCCAACATCAAGCAGGACATGGAGCAGATTCGGATTGTCATTAAAAATTTGAGCACTTTGCTTGAGGGTTGGCGCGATGCGGTAAGGCAGGTGCAAGGGCAGGCAGCGGCGGCAGCAGCTCCGGCCCCGACTCTGGCCGGACCACCCACACGACGTTTGGCTGGCGGATCCTATTGATGACCATGGAAAAGATTCTTACGCAACTGGAAGCCATTTTCAATCGTCTTGAGGTTCCCCAGGAACTGGAATCTTCGGAGCTTGAAAGTTTGGACCGTGATTGGCATCAGGTGACGGCGCAGTTGGATGCTTTGTCGGAGGAGTCCATGCGCAGGCAGGTGGTGCGCGATCCCTTCCTCAAGCCACGTCTGCAAATTCTGGTGGAGCGTTTGCCGCAGATCAGTGCTGTTTTGGGGTTGCACAAAATGGAAGTCGCCGAGCAGCTCCGGGCGCAAAACCGTAAGTTACAATATTGCGGGGGTCCGGGGGGGATCATCCCCCCCGGTGGGGGTTTGGGGGCAAAGCCCCCAAGGTTTTTCTTTTGACTTTGATTTTGATTTTACTGCCCCCCAAGGGGGGTCTAGGGGCGCAGCCCCAGGGTTTTGGTTTTCTTGCCCGCAGGGCATCATGCTGAGAGGCTCAAACTTCAGTAAGCACTTCAAAAGCGAGTGCTGTGCCTTGCGGAGAGTGAGAGTTGACACGCATGCTGGTTATCCAGTCAAGCATTATCCTTCGGGAAGGTTTTCTGAACTTCTTTTCAGAAAACTTCTCACACAACGAGATGCCAACGTAAAGTCCGACCGCCTCGTTGATCGCAAGCCACTTCCTTTCCGATTTCTCACAGTGACTGATTGGTTTAAGTCTCCTGATCCAGAACGAAAGGTGACCTGCGATTTTGGCTTCGTTAGGCAGATGGAGTCCGTAGGAAGCTAAAGTTGTTTGTGTCTTGGCGGTAAGTTCATCGACAACATCCTGGTCGACAATAAGACACAGACCAAACTTTCTCTCGATGTCCCCGACCACTTCATCGAAAATAGTCCTCCATACAAGTTCGCCTATCTTCAACTTCATTTACCACTCCTGGTACTGACAAACATCGGGGACTTTTTAACCGATTCAACAAAATCTTCGGATAACAGATCGTCTCTTATGTTGCGCCATCCATCCAGGATATCAGCAGTTGAGATTTCCTGCGGTCCGAGATTGTCCTGTGTCAGCCGCGCATACGCCACTGGATCAAAATCGGAATTCTCGACACCTACAAAAGTTGGCATTTATAGCCCCATTAAGGAATGTTTGGTTGCTAATAAGAAGATCATGTCACACGAACATCAATCTCGCACATACTGCACCAATTCTTTTTCCCCGGTCAAAGGTTTTCATTTCCAACGCCACGTCGTTCGTAACCATTCAGTCCCCCCCCTTTTTTTTAGGTTGAAACTATTGCGGTGGTCCGGGAGGGGATCATCCTCCCCGGCGGGGTTTGGGGCAGCACCTCAAGGTTGTTTTTTGCTAACGAAAACAAAAAGATCTCTTCACTGTTTTTGACTTTGATTTTTTGCCCGAAGGGCATCATGTTTAAGCATTGCCACTGGGAGCCGTAAGGAAATGGATTTCGTAGAGGGCTTTAAATTTGGAAAACGGACACGTTTTGACCGATCCCAGTCCATATAATCGGACGAGTCGTGTGATTCCCAGAATTTCCGTTCCTCTTCTTTGGTTTCCGAATGTGGGGGGGATCTCAGGCTTTCTGCTCATAACGAGTTCGCTCCTTTCGGTGCAATGATCCCAATCAAATCCAACGATGCGCTCATAATCGATTACCAAAGCATATTATCATAATATACGCCAGGATCCAAATTCATTCGGTTTCCAAAAGACCATTTTGCTGCCGGATTTTTCCTCAGCTGTGGGTCGGTGATCGGCAGGGGCATAAGGTTGGTGCTGCAAATTTCTTTCTTGGTTCCTCTTGAAAGTCGTCAAACGTTTCCTATCTTGTCGGTGTAAGGCGGAGGTTGGTTACGGTCCGCGATAGACAAAAACGTTTTCCATATCAAGAGGTGCAAAATGTCTACACTTGTCAGCTACGATCCTTTCCGTAATTTCCGCGTGTTGCAAAATGAAATCAACCGGTTGTTTGAGCGTGATTTGGATGATGCGGTGGGCCAGATGACGCAATGGCCTTTGCGGGTTGATATTCGCGAGGATGAAAACAAGATTGTCATCAAAGCGGATGTTCCCGGCATGGAGCAGAAGGATATCAAGGTCAACGTGGATAATGGTCGCCTGACCCTTTCTGGGGAGCGCAGGTTTGATGATGAGGCGCACAAGGAAAGCTATCAGCGGGTGGAGAGACCTTTTGGTCGTTTCAGTCGCACGTTTCAACTGAGCAACACCACGGACGTGACCCGGATTGAAGCGTCTTATAAAAATGGTGTTTTGGAGGTGGTCTTGCCCAAGCTGGAGGAGGCGAAGCCACGGGCGATCCAGGTCCAGGTTCACTGATCGGCATGAAAGGGGGAGATTGCCCCATGCCCTGTCTTTAGTTTCGGAAAAAGAACATGATGCCCTTCGGGCAAAAAAACAAAATCAAAACCCTGGGGCTGCGCCCCTAGACCCCCCTTGGGGGGCAGTAAAATCAAAACCTTGGAGGCTCTGCCTCCAAACCTCCGCCGGGGGGGATGATCCCCCCCGGACCCCCGCAAAAATTTTTGCCAAACTTTGTTTTTCCGATACGTGCATCATGTGCAGGGGGGAATGGGAGATGCTACGGTATGCATCTCTGTTGTCACCAGGGTCCAGATGGAGTTATCTCCGGCCGTTTCCATGCTGCCGATTTTTGGGCTGACGAGGAGAAGGGCCAGATTGGTTACCCGACCCCAGAGTTGGACGTTGTCTTTGCCGGTCACGGACAGGCGCAGGCGGTATTGACCCGGCATCAGGGGTATGTGGTCCACTTTAAGGTCGATGGTATGTGTGCCTGGCGTGAGGGATGGCCGGTGGTCGAGGTTCCCCGGCATGCTGAACGAGGCTGCGGTGATGTAGCCGTGGATGGGTTCGGCCATGAAGGTAAAGTGGGGGTGTTGCAAAAATTGGCGGACTTCAAGGATCAAACGCAGGGTCATGGCCTCGCCGTTACGGATGATTGCGTTGACCTCACCTTGTGCGTTTAAAATTTGGGCTTCGTGGATCCAGATGTATTCCTGGGAACCGGGGTGGTGGATGATCCCTTTTTCGTGGACGCCGGAACTGGCGGCTGCGTAGCGGGAGATGACATCCATGGTGGAACCAACATGTTTTAACTTTCCTTTTTCAAGGTACATGGCGGTGGTGCACAATCGATCCACCTGGGACAGATTGTGCGAGACAAAGACGACGGCGACGCCGGACTTGGCCAGTCTGTGCATTCGGTCCAGGGCTTTATTGCGAAAGACCATGTCGCCAACCGAAAGGACTTCGTCAACCAGGAGGACATCGGGGGACATGTGGATGGCTACGGCGAATCCGAGGCGGGCGCGCATGCCGGAACTGTAATTGCGCACCGGGGTGTTGAGAAAATCACCGATGTCGGCAAATTCGATGATCTCTTCCATCCGGCTGTTGATTTCCTGGCGGGACAATCCCAGGATGGCGGCGTTGATATAAATATTTTCCCGACCGCTCAGGATGGGACTGAACCCGGCCCCCAATTGGATCAGGGCACCGACCCGACCGCGAATGGTTATTTTGCCGCGATCCGGTTTGATCAAGCCGTTGATCAGACGCAAAAGGGTCGTTTTGCCGGAACCGTTGGGTCCGACCAGGCCGCAGATTTCTCCCCTTTTGATACGAAAGCTGGCATCCCGGACCGCCCAGAATTCATCCCGGCGCAGCTCCGACGGGCGTCTTCTCCCGACCAGTTCACGACTCACATCGGTCATGCCATACCAAAGCGATCTTTTCAGGTCGAGGCAAAATTTTTTATGGACGTTTTCCCCGTGGATCAGGACATCTTCGGACATGCCAACCTCTTGCTGGATAGGCCAAACACCCGTCCCCACCTGTCAATAGCAGGTTTGGCGAGTACCGCAAGCATGCAAGACTAGACCCGGCATCGACAAAAAACCAGGGAAAAGCGTGGAGACATCCCGACCCTGCGGATGTTTTCCATAAGATAATTACTTGCTTGTGTGAATTTCCACATGCTCCAGCAGAATGGCCTCTATACGAGATTGCCAGCCTTTTCCTGTAGCCTTGAAGTAGTCTACCACCACAGGACTTAAGCGCAGCGAGACAGAAACCCTGACTGGATCTTTTTGAGAAACCCGAACACGTTTGGGAAAATCGGGATGAACCTCATGAACAGGCCGAAACATTGTCATATCCAAGGATGTCAACTCGCGAACTTCACCTTCCCCGTCGATTAAAGGCTTGCTCATAGACGGCCACCTCTCGTTTATTGGCCTTGCGCAGGCTGATCATCCGAATTTTTTCACCCCTTAGGGTGAAAACCATGACGTGTAACCGATGATCTATAGGGGCAAAGGCAATTTCTCGCACCTCACCATATTGTCCTCGAACGTCTGCCCATACCAAGGCGGCGTCCCACTCAAAACCTTCAGCGACACAAAAGTCAACACCATGCTTTGCCTGATTGGTGGTGGCCTTGTCAGGATCCCATTCATAGTCCATTCGCTCATTGTAGCTACGCTATAGATAAATTGGAATAAACCATTATGATGATCGACAGGGCAATCGCATTAAAAATTGGGGCCAGGCGACCATGTCGCCCATTGGACTCAAGGTTTTTTGTGAATGTTCCGATGAGAAGGACCATGACCCCATCGATACGTTCATCCCGCAAAATCAACGCACTGACCGTTTTTTTGATGCTGCTTCTTTACGTCGCAGTCCACGGTAGTTTGCGTCTTCTGTTGGCCATTGTCATTGTTTTGACAATTTGTCACATCCTCTATCACCTGATAACCGGGTGCTGGCTGGGGTCTACGCCGGCAAACCCAGAAAAAACCTGAAACTGTTTGTCGCGGTGTTGTTTTAATAAGTCATTGTTATTTCAATAAAAAAAAACTGTAAAAACAAATTAAAAAAAAGTGGCCCGGCGGCAATTGCCATCGGGCCAGAGAGAGAGAGGGGTAATGCCCTTTCTCTAAGCAATGGTCATGCCATCAATGTAAACATGTTGCGTCACGGCGAAAAAAAACGCTGCCCTCGACGATATAGTCTTTAAAATGCAGCTTGGGAATCACTTGGACATTCATGTTCATATTTAAAAATTGCAATGACATCATAAGCATGAACAAGAATACCATGCCCAGGATGATCAACATGGCCCCGACAAGGTTGGTGGCCCATCCTGGGGTTGCAAAGTCGGTCCCATAACGGATGAATACGACGATTCCAATGCCGATCAAGGTGGTGATGCCCACGGCGAGTAACGAGAAAAAAATGCGGGCGTAAATGATTCCGCCAAAAATGGAAAGACCATTGAGGCCATGCACCAGAAGATTTCCAAGATTTTGCGACGATTGCCCACAATAGCGATGCCCCCTGTTGGAGGGGATGGTGTGGTAGGGAATTCTGGAGCGAATAATGGCGGCGGGATAATGTTGCCAAAGTTCCGGACGCGTCACCAGACTGAGCAGACGTTTTTTGGGGACCAGGCTGAAGTTGCCAAAATTGATCACCTTGCCGGCAAGCAGGCCAAAGAGAAGGCGGTAAAAAAAATAACCGACCTTGAATGAGACGTTTTCGGTACGGTTGATGCGGCTACAGACCCATATGTCCTGGGGATTCTCGTCGTGCAAACGAATCAGTTCCGGAATGGATTGTGGGCTATCTTCGCCATCGGAATCCATGACAATGACGGCGTCGAAGTCCCAATCTTTTTTTTCCAGGTTGGCCAAGCCCATGGAAATGGCTTTCTGATTGCCCAGGTTGCAGATCAAATTCCAGGTTTCCACGGCGGTAACGCAACCTTTGCCCTGCTCCAAGGGTTCGCGATCCAGGGTTTCAGGGATGGTGGAGCCATCGTTGATGGCGACGATGTGAAATGCGACACCGGCGATGGGGAGTGCGTCGATCTCCTCCACGAGCGATTGGAGGCAGTGCCAATCGTTGAACACGGGGGTCAATATGACAAATTTGCGCAATTTTATGCACCGTTATTTTGAGTGCTCGGAAACCGTCAGGGGCAACCGCGACCGGATGACGGCGAAAGTCATCCCCATTCGTTCGACACGATCCACAATTGGAACCTTGGGGAAACTTCGATGGGCATTCCATCGGGATGAGGCGACGATAAAATCAGGATCGGCAATTTTGCCCATGTCGGTGACTGAAAAATTTTTCGGCAGGAACTCCTGGATGTTATTGAACACAAAAAACACGCTTACCGTAAAGTGCCGATCAGCAAACGCGACATGTTCTTTTTCAGCGATTTCACGTCCTCGGGCCATGATCTTGAAGGCCGCTTCACGATAGGAAGTCAGCCAATAATCGGTTTCAAACCTTCTTGCCGCATCGGGAATGCCACCGGAAAAAACATTATAAAAAGTATATTGGTAGGGATGCAGTTGCACCATGATGGACAGGTGATGCATAAAATAAAAGATCAATGTTGCTGTGAGCCCATGCCGGAGAACAGACTTATTACGTTCAATGATTTGACTTAAGGATGCGAAGGCCATTCCCGTCAACACGGCAAAGGGTGGCACGATGAACAGTACATGGCGCATGCCGTCGTAGACGACGTTATGATTGACAATGACGATGAGGGGGGGCAACAGTGTTGCCACAAGGAGCAGGATTGGCCCGATGGCCAGTTTTGCTTCCAGCCGTCGCCAGGATTGGATGGAGGCCATCATGGACCAGATCAGAATAGGGATGGCCAGAACTGCGAGAAGTTCCGGGAGGTTTGCCGCGATGTAGACTGGCAGATAATCCCAGGGAAGATGCGTGGCGGGGATGTATTCGCCTTTGAAAAGGATGGATCTTCCCCAGGCGTGATGTATTGCCGACTGCATGGCTTCAGCGAGCACCCCTGGTTTTGTCAGTAATGCGGGCCAGAAAAGTGCCATCAGGCCAAAAGCGACGGACAGGGGAATACCGATGATTCGGGGAAGAGAAGCCGATTGGATGAGGGACAGGATTGTGTATCTACCGGGGTTTTGACGATATTGGATGGTCAGTCCAAGGATCAATGCCAGTCCCGCGTAGCCCACCAGAATGATCGAGCCGATGCGCACTCCCAGGGCCAATGCCATGGCTAGGCCGAGTTTGAGCAGCAGGCTGTTGGGGACATCCCATGGTTTTTCCGCCAGGCGGATAAGAAAGTAGAGGGTCCAGATGGTTCCGGTGGCGACGGGAATATCTTTGGCGTTGATGAACATGTGGCCGTAGAAAACCGGGATTGTCGCCAGGTTGAGCAGGGACCAGAAGCCGGCCCTGGGACCGGCTATGTGGCGTCCGGTTTTCCAGGCACCGACCAAGCCCATGAAGCCGGTCAATGCGTTGATCATGCGTCGTGTTGTATGGCCTTCCAACGGCAGGAGCCACGCCAAGGCTTCCGCGATGGCATCGTAGAGTCCGCCGAAAAAATAAAGATCCAGATAGTTTGTGGCTCTGTCGTCAAGCCCCAGGGTGGCGTAGAAGCTCAATACCGCCTTGCCATAGTAGCGGTTTTGCCAAAATTCGTCATAGCTGTATCCGTAATCTCGGCAAGTTACGGCCAGGATCACGCCCAACGCCAAAAAAATCAGCAGGGAAAGGCGGTCATAGCCATTATCGTGGTTCGATATGTTTTCCATCACGATGCCTTGGCGAAAAAACGTAACCATTCGGTTTGAATCATTTTTACAAAACTTGATTTTTCCGATACGTTGAAAATTTTACAGACGCCTGCCTTTTTTAATATCTATTGGAAATCACAGTTTTTTTGGCGACCCACGTTTCCAATGTCGCCCGCACCTGTCCGATAACGGACTTCCAACCACCGTCTCCCGACTGGCGAAACAGTCGCAACGACGGATACCATGGGGAATCGGTTCGATCCTGTAGCCAACGCCAATCGGCGATTTCAGGTAACAACAACCACCCCGGTCGCGCCATGGCCCCTGCCAGGTGGATCACGGCGGTATCGACGCATATGACCAGTTGCAGTTGGGATAATAACGCCGCCGTATCGGCAAAGTCTTGCAACTCGGTACTGAAATCAAAAAAATTGCCATTGTGAGAAAATATCAGCAACTCATCGGCGGTAATATCCTTCTGCACATTGATAAAACTGCACCCCGTTACGTCACACAAGGCTGCCATGACCTCCGGTGTCACGGATCGATGGCGATCATTGACATGTTTTGGGTTGCCGCGCCAGGCAAGACCAACCTTCAAACCCGGAAGTTTTTCCAGACGCTCCCTGAACCAAGCCATCCCCGCATCTTCAGCCCAAAGGTAGGGTACCGCAGCGGGTATGTTTTCCAATGTGGTCCCCAGCCGGTGGGCCAGGCTCATGAAGGGCACCTGGTAATCACAGGGGGGCAGCAGGTCGGAATTGGACGTCAGATGATTGATGCCGTTGGCGGTCCGCAACAAACGTTCCAATTCCGGTGGGCAAAAGACAGCCACTTTTCCTCCCAAGGATTGGATCTTCTCGGCATAACGGACAAACTGAATGCTGTCGCCAAAGCCCTGTTCACAATGGAGTAAAATAGTTTGATCCGCCGTTATCTTACTGTCCCATGGAGGTTGGGGAAAAGGGGGTATTGTAAAACTCTCCGTCTGCCACCGCCATTCATATTGATTAAATCCATTTTTATAATCGCCTGTCAATAATCGTGTGAGACTTTCATTATAATGCGCGGTGGCAAAATCGGGTTTTTGTCTCAAGGCGGATTGAAACCAATCTACGGCAGCGGCAAATTGTCCGCGCTTGTGGGCTACGATGCCAAGCCCGGTCATTGCCTCCGGATAGACGGGGCGAACCGTCAGGGCGCGTTCATAGGCTTGTTGTGCTTCATCCAGGCGATCCGATTCATGGGCGGCATGTCCCAGGTTCAACAGGGCATCGGGAAAATCGGGGGCCATGGACAAGACGTGTCGGTAGGTCGCCAGTGCTTGTTCGCTTTGACCCATCTTGTGCAGTACCGTCCCCAGATTGGTGCGTATCCCTGGTTCCCGGGGATTGATTTGCAAAGCCCGAACAAAGCTTGCGTGTGCCTCGGTCAGGTTTTCCAGTTTAAGATAGGCGCTACCCAAATTGGTCCATGCCTCCACAGATTGATTTTTGATTTTCAACGCACGACGATAATGATCGACGGCTGTTGCAAACCTCCCTGTCATCATGAACAGGTTGCCCAAATGGAACAAGGGGTCGAAAAAGATAGGCTGCCATTTCAACGCTTGTGCAAAACTTTCTTCCGCCTCATTCCAACGTCCTGCCCGCTGGAGGGCGAGACCCAGTTCGATCCAGGTTTCAGGGGTGTCGGGTTTGAGATGAAGGGCATGACGGAAGGCGGTGATGGCTGGTTCGGGTTTGGCCCAATCCAGGTATACCATCCCCAGGGCGTGATGCAGGTGGGGTTGATCAGGGCGTTTTTCCAGAGCCAATCGGTAAAAATGGACCGCACTTTCCAGTTTTCCGCTGAGGTGCTGTGCCTGGGCAAGGTTGAGGGTGATTTCAAAGGAATCGGGCTGGAGGTCCAGGGCGCGAGCAAAGCAGGCGGCGGCCTCTTCGTGGCGGTGAAGGTTTTGCAGGGTCATCCCCAGATTGTTGTGAATTTCAAAACAATCCGGTTCCTGTTCCCGTGCCCGATAATAGCAGGACAGAGCCTCCTGGGGATGTCCCAGGGCTTGATGGATGATTCCCAAATGGTAGAGGGCTTTGGGCAGATCGGGAGCGATGGTGACAGCTTGGGTGATCCATTGCAGGGCTTGTGGGTTTTTCCCCTGCTGATGCGATAACACCCCGAGAAAATGCAGAACCTGGGGATGGTTGGGATGGTGTCGCAGGATACGTTGACAGAGGGTTTCCGCTTCCTGCCAACGTCCGGCGGCGTAGTGCTGCCGGGCCAGGTCGAAATTGTGTTGGAGAGATTGGTTTTCTGGTTGTTTTTGCGTGTCTTTTTTGGCTAGCTTGTCGCGGAGGCGTCGGGATGCTCTGTTCATCGACCCGGCTTTGCGGAGGGTGACTGGGAATGCCTTGACTTTATCGGGGGGGGGGGATGCTCTCCCCCCGATTCCCCGCAATGGTCAGTAGGCGGAATTGATATTGACGTATCTGTGCTCTCTTTGGTCGTTATGCCCTCTGTGATCTACATGCCTTCTGTGATCTCCGTGCCTTCTGTGATCCCCATGCGAATAGGTGCGGATGTACGTCTGGGTTTCCTCGGGTTCGACAACAACGATTCGGGTGGTTTTTGGCCGTCTGACAATCACCGTTTCCGGGACATCAATCGGGGACACGACGACGGTGTCTTGCCACGGATCCCGTTCTATGACGGTCGTGCGATGCTCGATCCATGGGTCTCGCTCGACGATGGTGGTGTGCTGTTGGACGTAGCGTGGCCCGGAATCGTAGCGGACGTAGGAAGACCCCCCGGATCCCCCGGTATCACTCCCATAGGCATTGGAAAGTTGACTGCCGATCAGCGCACCCCCGACCGCTCCGATCAGGGCGTTTTTGGTGCGAACCTTTTTGTCAGGCCCAAACACCGATCCGATCAAGGCTCCAGTGACCATGCCGCCCAGGGTGCCCTCACCGGCAGCCCAAACCATGCCGGAACTGAACAAAATTCCTGCGGCTGTCGTCATTGCCAGAAAACTTGTCGTCCTTTTCATGGGTGTTCTCCAAAATCTTGTGTTGATCAAGCGTTTTTTCTCCAGCAGGATGGTCTTGTGCGTGAGTAACCATCGCCGGGAAAAAGTTCTCTCTCCTGAATGTGGAACTTTTCCGGAGATCAAAGCATTATTTTTTCCGGGATGCAAGATGGCTCCAATGTAAACACACCACTACCACCAAAATGGAAATAAATCCATTCACCAGGGAAATCGGGCCACAAGTTCATTAATGTTTCTTCTCCTTCATCGCCCACCTCGCAGATTAAAACGCCCTCGGGTGTGAGGAAGTCTTTGGCCTGGCGAAGGATACGCCCCACCAGATCGAGTCCTGTCTCCCCCCCTCCCAGAGCCAGTGCCGGTTCGTGCAGATATTCCCTGGGCAGATTTTCAAGGGTGGCCTTGGAAACATAGGGAGGGTTGGTAACGATCATGTCGTAGCGTATTGGCGGCAGCCCTGCGAAAAGATCGGCCTCAAACAGGGAAACCCGATGGGCAAGGGCAAATTGGTCAACATTGATTCGGGCAACCTCCAGGGCCTGGGAAGAATAATCACTGGCATGGAGGGTCGCCCGGGGAAAAGCCAAGGCCAGCGCGATGGCCAGACAGCCACTGCCGGTGCATAAATCCAACAACACCGGCGTATCCGGCAAAGAAACCAAATCTGCGAAACCGTTCGCATCATCAAAAAGGTTTTCAATCCGGGATCGGGGAATCAAAACCCGTGGGTCAACCCGGAAACGGTGTCCGGCAAAAAAAGCTTCCTGGGTAATATAGGCGGCGGGCAATCTTTGGCGGATGCGTTGATCGAGGATTTTTTCCATGAGTTCCCTGGCATGGGGAGGAGGGCGGGTATTCAGGGAAGAATCCAATGATTGCATGGGGATGGAGAAAGCGAAGGCGGTCAGGTATTCGGCCTCATGGTACGGATTTTGCATGCCATTCTCGAAACTTAGATTTGCATCGGCCAATCGGAGTGCCAAAAAACGGATCCAATCCAGAATCGTGGCGTGTTGACTTGGATAATTATGTGTTTTTGTTGTCTTTTTCTTCATTGTGTGTCCATGATGACCCGACGGGATGCGTAAAAAAAATGGATCGTTTGGAGAAAGCAACTTGTTGATGCGGTTTAATTGTCGTACTCTGCCGTTGGAATTTTGACACAATCCAGGCTTCAGTCGCCTGGCCAGGGGCCTTGGTACCAAACCGGAACTTAACTTAGAAAGTGCCTTTTTGACACCATGTACGGAATTATCGGCAAATCACCCAGAATGCAAAAGTTGTACAAGGTAATCGAAAAGGTTGCCTCGACTTCCTCCACCGTGTTGATCCACGGTGAAAGCGGTACCGGCAAGGAGTTGATTGCCAAGGCGTTGCATCATCTGTCGCCCCGCGCCGATCAACCTTTTATTGCCGTCAACTGCGGGGCCATCCCCGAGGATCTGCTTGAATCCGAACTGTTCGGGCATGTCCGGGGTTCGTTTACCGGAGCCGCCCACAACCGTGTCGGACGCTTTGAGCTCGCCAGCGGTGGTTCTTTGTTTCTTGATGAAATCGGCGACATGAGTCCAAAACTTCAGGTTAAAATGTTGCGAGTCCTCCAGGAAAAAATGGTGGAACCGGTTGGTGCCGTTAAATCTATCAAGGTTGATGTCCGGGTTATCACCGCCACCCATAAAAATCTGGAGGTGGAGGTTTCACAAAACCGTTTTCGCGAAGATTTATTCTACCGTCTCAACGTCGTTCCCATCAGTGTACCACCCCTGCGTGATCGTGTGACCGACATTCCGCAATTGGTGGAATATTTCCTGAAAAAGTGTGACATTTCCGTCGCCGAGGGTTTCATTGATGACGAAATAATGGAACTTTTCAAGGGTTATCCGTGGCCTGGCAACGTTCGCGAGCTGGAGAACCTTATTGAAAGGCTGACCATTCTGGCCGATGGCAAGGTCAAGCTTGAAGATCTCCCCGACAATCTTCACAACTCCGACACCCTGGACGCCCAGGACGACGATGGCGAGCGGGTCGTGATGCCGGTAACCGGTTTTGTCCACAACCCCATCGTTGTTGACGGCATTGATTTCAATACCGAAGTGGCCAATTTTGAGAACAATTTGATACTGTCGGCACTGAACTCCACCGGGTGGAACAAAAACAAGGCGGCCCGACTGCTGAATCTTAACCGTACCACGCTGGTGGAAAAGATCAAGAAAAAGGGATTGGAACCTCTGGGGGCCGGGCATGATTCCTAGCACGAGGCCAAAGTTTGTTTTCTCGATGCGTCACTGCCGGAGTCTTCTGGTCGTCGTGGTCGCGTTGGTGTTTTTGGTTTTTCCAGCCTTTGACGCCGCCGCTTTTTTTACCGCCCTGAAATATTCCATCGTCAACCAGGGTAAACGCGAGCAGTTTTCTTTTGCCATTCCTCCCGGGGCGCAAAAACCCACTCTGGAAATGGTGGAGCCTACCCGGCTGCTGTTGACGGTTCCTGGTGTTCTGGCCCTTCCAGCGAGTGCCCTCAACATAGCCAAATCTCCGTGGGTTGAATCTTTTTCCGTGCAAAGCATTCCGGAACAAAAAATGGGGATCTGGGTCACCATTGGCCTGAGAAAGCCCAACCTGAACTTTCGCGAAACGCTGGGTCCCGAAGACCCCGTTAACGGGTCTGTTTATCAATTTGAAATCGATGAAGAATCCAAGCCTGATCCCACAGCCGCCATGCAGATCAAGGAGGGGCAACTTTTACCGGGGCGGGACGGAACTCTTTTCATCGTTTCCCATACAGGGTCTACCGAAATAGGGGAAAGTGTTGAAAAGGGGAGCAATCCCGTCGTTCGGGTGCACATGAAAGCGGCCCGCATGGCCGATACTTGGCGTCCGATTGCCCCGGGAGGTTTGGTGGAAAATGTTTTTGTCTATGAATTTCCCGAGGGGCATGCGGAGCTTGAGGTTTTGCTGAACGAAAAGGCCAACGCCGTTTATTTTCACAAAAGCGATAAGGCGGGCTATTTTATCGTCGAGATCCTTGGCCCGCGTGACATTGGGCGCAGCAGCGAGGCCAAACAAATCATCGCCGCTCGCGAAAGCGACCTGGAACGTGAGATCGTCAAACCCTTGAATCGTCTGTTTCCGCATTATGAAGCTTCCAGCGAAACGGTGGTTCTTGTCAACAAAGCCGTCACAGAGGATTATTTTTGGAGTAATGCCAAAGGGTTTGAAAAAGATCGTCGTTACGACAAAGCCCGTGGTTATCTGGGTAGCTTGTTGGAAACGTTTCCCGATACGCCCAATCTTGAAGTTATCGATTTCAAAAGATTGGACCTTGCCCGCCGCATGGGTTGGAAACCGGGTTGGCTTCTGGGAGAATTGGAAGCGGCCATGGCCCGCCATCCGAATTCTCCCAACTATTCTCAGCACCGCTTCATGCAATTGCAGCTTCTTAACGGATCGGGTCGTTTTGAAAGTGCCCTGTCCATGATGACCGATCCCAATCTGCCCAGGGAGAAGGTTCCTCTGTGGTTGGAACGTGCCAAAACCAATATTGGCTTGGCCAAAGCCCATCCTGGGGATCCCAAGTTTGCCCAGAATGCAGAGGCTGATTTGCAACAGGTGCTGACACAAACGGCAGGGCAAGGGGGGCATGCCGCCTTGTCTCTTTACCTGCTCGCCGGCGTGCACGACATGAAGCAAGACCGCGAGGCCACCTTTGCTGCACTGGGACAATTGACGGCACAGCACCTGGGTTATCTGGGCATGGAACCGGGACGCCTCATGGGAATTGCTGATTTTTATTACAAATATGGGGATTATCCCAAAGCTTTCCAGTATTATTCGAGCTTTATGGACGCTTTTCCCACGCAGGCGCGGATCACTCCATGGGCCATGTTGCGTGCTGCGGAGTCCAGTTTTCAGTTGTCCCGCAAGGCGGAAGCCCAGAATACACCGGAAATCGCCAAGGAGCGTTTTGAGGAATCCAAAAGGCTGTTTGCCCGCTTGCAAAAGCAATTTTCAGGTTCCGATGCCGCTGTATGGGGGAAAATATTTCAGTTATCCATGGAACGGGAGCTGACTTTTAAGCAACGTTTGGAAAAACTGGATAAAATCATTAAAACCATCGCCCTGCCGAACGCCCTTTCCGAGGCCTATCTTTTGCGTGCGGAGCTGTTGGGTAACGATGGCCAGTTTCGCGAAAGTATCGAAACTCTGAATCAATTGCTCAACCAGACCCAGAACCTGCCGGTTGTTCGGCGTGCTGACCGACTGAAAAAAAAGTTGCTTGAAGAGGGAATGACAGCGGCTTTGAATGACGGACGTCCCGAATTGGCGGCACTTCTGGGGGAGGTCTATGGTTTGGATTGGCGACAGAATCCCGATTTTTCCCAAGCCCGCATTCTTCTTGCGGAGGCTCTCATGCAGTTGGGTGACAACAAGGCATCGTTCGTTGTGTTGGAGAATCTGGATGAGCCTGCGGCTGAAGCTTTGCGGCAGTTGGGACAAGCCTTGGGCGATGGTGATTGGTTGCAATCGGCGCGCAAAGAGGGAAAACTGGGTGGGGCCATGACACGGGAGGTTGCCCGGGTGCGACTGGCGGAGGCCAATCGTTTGCTGTCAGTCAACGAATGGGAAGCGGTTCAACTGCTTTTGGATCCCCTGCCGGAGGGATTGCTTGATGGGCGTGACAAGGATCAACGCCTGCGTTTTCTTGCCAAGGCTGAATTGGGACGTGGGCGTTTTCCCCATGCGGTGAAATATCTTGAGTATCTTTTGGCGAACCGTCCCATGGGTGATGGTTTGGATTATTACGGCTATGCCTCGGTGATTCAACTTTGGAAAGGTGACGATAAGGCTCTGGATTCTTTTGTCAAAGTCGCCGATGAAGCCACCGACAAGGAGATTCGTGCCCTGGCCAACATACGGGTTGGGGACATTCTGCAGAAGGCTGGTAATTTTGCGGAGGCCAAGGGGCGTTACAAGCAGGCGGCTGAACTGGCTCCTGGGACATCATGGGCCAAGGTATCCACGGAAAATGCGTCTCAATTGGAAATGGCTATGGAAGCCGGCAGGTGATCATCATGACGGAGCGCAATGAAATCATCCTGATCGGACACGACAATCCAGCCCTCAACAGGTTGGCGGGTCAGATCAATGCTTTGGGATGTCGGGCTTTTCTGGTGCCTTTTGGTGACGCTACCCGAACCCGGGTTGGTGGACCGGATGTGGGTATGGTCATTGTTGCCCAGGAATCGGGGAATGAAGCTCTGGAATGGATTCGTGAGATCACTTTTCTTTACCGAGGTTTGCCGGTGTTGGCGGCGGCGGTTCAGGGGAGCATGACCGAGGCCAGGGAGGCTATTGGCGTGGGTGCGGCTGATTATCTGATGCTCCCTGTTGCGGACGATCTGCTGAAAACCCATCTGAACAATTATCTGGCTCGCTATTTTGACCCGGAGTTGGGCAATGGTCGTCGCCTGTTATCTTCTGATCCGGGCATGAAACGATTACTCAACCAGATTCGGCGTGTTGGAAAATCTCAGGCCACGGTATTGATTCAGGGGGAGAGTGGTACAGGCAAGGAATTGATTGCGCGTTTTGTGCACCAGGTATCGGATCGTTCTTCCCAGGCATTCATTGCTTTGAACTGTGCGGCGTTGCCGGAAAATCTTTTGGAATCGGAATTGTTTGGGCACTCCAAGGGTGCTTTTACCGGGGCCATCACCGACCGCAAGGGTAAATTTTTGCAGGCCAACGGGGGAACGATATTTCTCGATGAAATCTCGGAGATGTCGCTCAATCTTCAGGCCAAGCTTTTGCGTGTGCTTCAGGAGCGTGAAGTGGATCCGGTGGGGGGGCGTGGTGCGGTGCCGTTGGATGTCCGGGTTGTTGCCTCGACCAACCGTGATCTGAAGGAGTGGGCGGAGGACGGAAAATTTCGTGAGGATCTTTATTATCGGCTCAACGTGTTTCCGGTTTCTTTGCCTCCCTTGCGTAAGCGTCCGGGGGATATTTTGCTTTTGGCCAACCATTTTCGCAAACGGTTCATCATCGAGCTTGGCCGCAACGATATTTCTTTTTCTCCATCGGCTTTGAGTGTCATGGAAAAATATTCCTGGCCTGGCAATATTCGCGAGTTGGAAAATGTGATTCAGCGTGCTTTGCTCATGGCGGAAGGTCGGGCGGTGGAAGCGGCAGATTTAATGATCGATGCGGACCTGATTTCTCACGAAGATGGTGTTGTGTCTTCTTCTCCGCACGTTGCTGCTGCCCTTGGGGAAAACGCCGAGGCCATTCGTCTGCCTATTGGCACTACGGTGCGGGAGATGGAAGAGATACTTATCCATCGAACTCTGGATGAAGTCAACGGCAACCGTACGCGTGCGGCGGAGCTTCTTGGGATTTCCATTCGCACCTTGCGTAACAAGCTCAATGAATATGCCACACGTTAATTTTGTGATTGAGTTTTCGCGGTGACGATCGCTTTCGGACCCCGGGGGGTCAGCCTTTTATTATTGTTTGTTTTGCCATTTTTGCTTTTGGCTGGTTGTGGGAGTACCGAAGGCATTGAAGTTACGGATGCGCTGATTGCTGGCGATGGTTTGTTGGACAAGGGCAAAAGGGTATTTTTCCCTGCGACCTATTGGAGGGATAAGGCGATTGGGTTCAGTCAGCGGGCCGTTGAGGAGCGTGAGCTTTATCGAAAGGCCACCCAGGCCTATCATGAGGCTCTGAAAAGCCGGCGTCAGGAGATTGAGCAGGCTGTGAGTCAGGCGAGCAAGGGAGGTCAGGATGTTCCCCAGGCTCGCCGCAAGGTTATTCAGCAATTTCGCGACAAGTTGGATCCTTTGCGGCAACTGTCCAAAAAGCATGGCCGCGCCATGAGTCAGGCCATGGAACTGATGCAAAAATCCCGAAAAAATTTAGAACTGACACTTACCCGTTAGGGCGTTTTCATAGTGCCTCATGTGGCTGATGCATTTTTATGAGCAAGATCGCCCATCCGCATGATCGTTTCTTGAAAATTCTTCTCTCGGATCCAGAAAGGGCGGCACATCTGCTGCGTGAGCGGCTTCCGGTTGAGATATCGGAATTGTTGTCCGATGAATTCCCGGAGTTGGTTGTTGGCTCGTTCGTTGATCAGGAACTCCAGGAATATCTGACAGACCGACTTTTTCGGGTGAAAACCATTCATGGTCAGGAAGCCTTTCTGTATGCCTTGATTGATCATAAAAGCTATCCGGACCGGTTTGTCGCGTGGCAATTATTGCGGTATATGGTCAGGGCACTGGAGCAA
>JACSDG010000209.1 GCA_015660855.1 Magnetococcales bacterium | reverse complement strand
GGGATGATCCCCCCCGGACCCCCGCAATAATTTTTGCCAAACTTTGTTTTTCCGATACGTGAAACTTATATCCAAACCTTCCCCACGGGCATCAATTCTTTTGTTTTTGCAAGTCTGTCAATGCCTTTTGCACCATCTGCCGATTGGGATCGTCGGGGGGAAGTGTGTCCAGCAAGCGTTGCCAATATCCCACCGCTTCATCATTGGACCCGGCGCGCATCGCCAAACCTCCCAAAAACCATAATGCGTCCTGATTGTTGGGATTTTGGGCAAGAATGGCCTTGAACATTCCTGTCCCCTCGCTGATATCCGCCTCCGATTCACCATTCTGAACCTTGAGTTCCGCCAAGGCCACACGGGGTTCCACTTCGCGGGGGTGATTTTTGATAATGAACGTATAGGCCTGCACCGCTTCCTGAACCCTTTGCATCACCACGAAGGAACGAGCCAAACGCATCCATCCTGCCAAATTACCCGGATCCTGCTCCAGACGTTTTATCGCTTGGTCCAACAGTTGATTCATTTCAGCCGCAGATTCTGCTGGAGGAGCGGCAGGCACATCAATTTTCTGGGTGGTCCCCATCAAAACGTACAGCAGGGTGCTAAGCGTCGCCGCAAACAGCACAAACGCCGCCGCAAACCCTTTGTCTACCCCGCCGGCCTTGGTACTCCCTTCCGGTAGGGAAATGTCTCTGGGCGTAGTCTGGGGGGACATGGCGTCCAATTGCCCAAACACCTCCGCCAATTCCGCTTCAAGGCCAGCCCTCCCCTGGGCGAGTGCCTGGGTATTGCCTTCCGCCAGATTCATTTCCTTGAGCTGGCCCAACAAGACGAGCCGTCGGTTTTCCAGGTCCAGACGCCCATCGTCCTCCAATCCCACAGGTAGAGGCCTGTTGCCATTCTTTGCCAGGATCGGGAACAACACAAGTGCCAGACTGGCGATTAAGAGAAGCGGAAGAAACCCGATCCAAGACATGAAAAAACCTCGCTTTAAAGAAAACGCGCCCCCACCAAACCCCATCCCGTGCACCACAGCCATTCACCTTAGGAGGGTACCAGATTCTGGGCACCAAAAAAACTTTTTGTACGCGTATCTCAACCATTCTTCCAAGGTCTAACGTTCATCACTCCGCTTTTCATGGGTTGCATCTTTCGATTTAACCAGAAAGGGTCCCATGGCCAAGTAATCCAGACGACCATCGAGGAATGAGGCAACGGCATCGTCGGGGGTGGCGACGATGGGGGCTTCGTGCATGTTGAAACTGGTGTTCACCAACGACGGGATGCCGGTGGATTTGTGATATTCCCGCAATATTTCGTGAAAGCCAGGGTTGACGCGAGCATCAACCAATTGACCTCGGGCGGTGCCATCGACATGGACGACGGCGGGACTGGTGCGTTGCATTTCCGGGGTGCAGTCGAAAGTAATGGTCATGAATTCGGCGGTGTGTTCACAGCCTTCCATGTTCAAATAACATTCGGAAGCTTTTTCTTTCAGGGTGGCGGGGGCGAACGGCATGAACTCGGTACGGGCCAGGCGTTTGTTGAGCCAAGTGTTCACTGTTGGATCGACGGTGTGGTAGAGGATGGAGCGATTGCCCAACGCCCGGGGGCCAAATTCCATGGCACCGTCAAACCGGGCAACGACAAAGCCCCGCTCCACCAATTGGGCGATGGCATAGTGAATGTTGGCGACTTTTTCGTAAGACAGGCCGCGACGCTCGATGGCTTCCTGCATGGCCGCTTCGTCAAAGGAAGGCCCCAGAAAGCAATGGTCCAAACGCCGGGGCGGCACCCCGCGCTCCATCCCCAGATGATACAGGACCGCCCCCAGCGACAAGCCACCGTCATCCATGGCCGGTTGGACGAAAACATTCCTAAACCCCATCGCTTTAACTTTTTGGTTGACACGGACGTTGGCGAATACGCCACCGGCCAGACAAATATCGGTGTGCCGAACATCGGTGGGGGCGTGGTGGGCGATGAGGGCCAGGGTGCGTTGCTCGGTGGTGTCCTGGATGGCCCAGGCCAGATCTTCCTGACGAAACTCTCCCAGCAGGCTCTGGCGCAGTGCGCGCAACTCCTGCAATACGGCCTGTTCGTCTTCGTCATGGAGGCGGTCGAACCAATTTTTTGCGCCCCGTTTCCAGGATTGATCAAAAAATCGGTTGAGGGCTTCCACACAGGCGGGATGGTGTTGACCTCTGGCTGAGAGGCCGGTGATTTTGCCACAATGCCGGTCGGGGTTAAAACCCAAAAGACCGGTCAATGTTTCATAGTTGGCCCCCAGGGGGATTTCGTTATAGAAATATTTGGCTTTTTGCGTCAGTTCCGATCCCTGGCCGGCATAAACCGTGGCAGACAGGCAATCACCGACCCCGTCGATGGTGACCACCATGGCTTTTTGAAAGCCGGCACAATAATAAGCACTGGCGGCGTGGGCGGCATGGTGTTCCACGAGGTGCTGATAGCCCAATTCCTGGTTGGATGCGGTTGTGTCTGTTTCGCAACCTACGACACCACCACCCTGGCCTGCAACCAACCTTTTTCCAAAGATTCCCATGAGTGAAGCAAGGTTTTTGGAACTATTGAGACCTTTCACTAGGCTGTTGGTGACCAGTTCCAGGTTTCGGGTTATTTTAGGCCCCAGAGGCATGTCAACATAACACACCGGGAAGGACATTCCGGGAAAACGCTTGGCAAGATCGGCCATGGCCTGGTGTGGTCGGCCTTTCTGTAATTTTTTTTTGGTATAGCGTTCTTCTGCGGCAGCGAATAAAACGCGCCCGGACCCGTCCACCAGCGCGGCACTGGCCGAATGGCTGTCGTGCCAACCTGCGACCATCCCGGATGGTTTTTTCGCGGTTTCTTCCATGAGCATCACCCCAATCCGATACTGTCGCAGTCAATCAAGGCGGTTCAAATTCACCACCCTTGAAATCAGCGATACACATCGTGCCGGCTGCCGACCTTCACGACGAGAATGCGCAAAACATCGTCTTCGATATTGCAAATGATCCGGTAGTCGCCGACACGATACTTCCAAAAACCGCCCAACCTGGAACCCTTGAGGGCTTCACCGATGCTGCGCGGATTGTCCAGGGGGGCCACGCGTCGGCGCAAGAATTCGGTAATGCGCTTGGCAATCTGTTTGTCCAGTTTCGCCAGGTTTTTCTTGGCGGCATCGTCGAACCTAATCCGCCAAGCCAAGGCTGTGCTCCACTTCTTCCAGGCTGTAGGTTTGGCTTCGGCCTGCCCGGATTTCAATCATGCGCTGTTGCGCATCGTGCAAATCCTCAAGTTCGTCTAGGTACTCCCGGATGGCTTCGACCAGGCAGGAATTTTCGTCCTGTCCGGTCGCCTGTCCCAGGTCGCGCAATCGCGCCAACACATCATCGGGAAGTTGAATGGAAATGGTTTCCATAAACGTTTTCTCCTGAAAAATGTTGTCGGGGACGAGTATCCCACGGAAAAGCAAAAGTCCTCAACCAAAAATCAAACTATCCGGTCCAATCATCCGTGTTTACGGTTGTCCCTGGTTTGGTAGCCTTCAGCAAGAGCGGATTCAGATCCTGCCGTGCCGTGTTGTGCAGCACCTTGAGTCGGATCTGCGCTGATTTGCGTTCAACATACCGAGTACTGGACGGCCTTTGTCCCAAGTCCTATGGCCTGAAACAAAATCAAAAGCGAAGTTTCGGGATGCTACCACATTGGGGCACCTTTACTCGAAGCAGTAGTGCATCAGATGAGGTTACATGTCTGATGTTCATCAACATGTCGGAAAGGGCCGCCATTATGCTCATGAACGACATTGAGATGATCAGGCCAATGCGATTGGGCCATGATCTTCGTTTCGGCCACTTGAGGCCAGAAAATTTGTGACGGACAAAAAAATAATTGTTTGGACCCTATAGATTATATACCAATAAGGAGCTACCCTCTGTTCCTTGCCAGGGAAGCCATTAACGAAATACTTGGCCCCTCAGGCAGGCGCGTTGTAAACTCCAAAGTGCCGAGTGAAACGGAGGTGGGCAATGCTGGGGAGCAAACCACCAAGGGATAGGTCGGCGGGGCTCATCGAGCCGA
>JACSDG010000208.1 GCA_015660855.1 Magnetococcales bacterium | reverse complement strand
CAAGATGCTGAGACAAAATAAAAAATCAGGTGTAAGAAAATCAAAATCTTGGGGCTGCGCCCCTGACCCCCCTTGGGGGGCAGGAAAGTCAAAATCAAAGTCAAAAACAAAGTCAAAAACAAAACCTTGGTGGGCTGCCGCCTCCAAACCTCCGCCGGGGGGGATGATCCCCCCCGGACCCCCGCAAAAATTTTTGCCAAACTTTGTTTTTCCGATACGTCAAGATCAGGATGCGGGGGTGGCACGGGCCGAAAAAGTGGCGCGTCCTTGGGGCCACAGGTGTCCCAGATCCTCCAACAAATTTTCTTTTGGGATAATGCGGAATTCTTTGCCAAAGCGTGTGGTCACCAACGCCGTCGGCAATTCAATGGTGGCAACGACCTGGCATTGACCACCGGCATGATTTCTTAATATTTTTGAAAGCTTGTCCATGTCAACGTCGCTAACACAGGATAGGGGAAGCCTGAGACGCAACTCCCGGCAATGGTGCTTACGGTAGGTGTCCAGATCCACGATCGTCTCCGCTATAAACTTGGGTTCCTCTTCGTCAGCACTGAGGGTGCCGCCGACAACCAGGATCGAATCTCCCTCCAGGAGTTCCCGGCATGTGTTATAAACATCGGAAAAGACTACGACGTCCAAATGGCCATCGGGATCCTCAAGGGTCACAAAGGCCATGCGATCCCCTTTGCGGGTACGATGCAGTTTACGATCCGAAATCTGGCCGGCAATGCGCACCGTACCCTGAACATCCATGCGTAACTCAAAACGCTCGCGCAACGGACTGATGCCAAGAATGCCATAATCCCGCAATTCCGGCAGATGTTTGTCCATGGGATGCCCGGTCATGTAGAATCCCAGGGACTCTTTTTCAAATTGCAATGCCAAGGCATGGTCCATGGGAGGGCATGCGGGGAGCGGTGGATCTTTTTCTTCCCCCGCAAACAAACTCATAAAACCAAGATCCCGGTTTTCCCTGTTTTTCATTCCGCGTGTCAGGGCGTCGGGCAAAGCCTCCAGCAAGGCAGCCCGGTTGTCGGAAAATGGATCACAAGCCCCCGACTTGATCAGGTTTTCCATCATGCGCCGATTGATGCCGGCATTGGCCGCCTGATCACACAAATGATATAAATTTATAAATGTTCCCCCCTGGGCGTCGCGCCGCTCAATGATGTTGCGCAACGCTTCAGCACCGACGTTTTTCACCGCCAATAGCCCATAACGAATTCCATTCCCTTCCACCGTAAAAATGGACATGGACTTGTTGATGTCGGGCGGCCATATCGGAACTTTCATCGCCTGGGCTTCGCGGACAAACTGCGTCACCTTGTCGGTGTGGAGAATGTCACATGTCAGAGTGGCTGCCAAAAACTCCAGCGGGTAGTGCGCCTTGAGCCAGGCGGTCTGGTACGAAATCAGGGCGTAGGCGGCAGAATGGGATTTGTTAAAACCATAACCAGCAAATTTTTCCATTAGATCAAATATATACTCGGCCTTCTTGACCGGAATCTCGCTGGCTTCGGCCCCTTTTAAAAAAAAAGCACGTTGGGAAAGCATCTCCTCCTTTTTTTTCTTCCCCATGGCCCGGCGCAGCAGATCGGCACTGCCCAGGGAATATCCTGCCAGTACCTGGGCAATCTTCATCACCTGTTCCTGGTACAGGATGACCCCGTAGGTTTCCTTGAGGATAGGTTCCAACGCCGCCAATGGGTATTCCACATCGGTCCGGCCATGTTTGCGACTGATGAAATCGTCCACCATCCCCGACCCCAAAGGTCCTGGCCGATACAAAGCCACCAGGGCGATAATTTCCTCAAAGGTGTCGGGGGCCAGTTTTTTGAGTATTTCCCGCATTCCCGACGATTCCAACTGAAACACCCCCCGAGTTCGCCCCTCCTGAAGCAGCTTGAAGGTTGCCTTGTCCTCCAACTCGATCATGCGAATATCCAGAGGGGAAAGATTGTTGCCGGCCCGGGAACGATTGATCATGTCCAGTGCCGTAGCGATGACCGTCAAAGTTTTCAGGCCGAGGAAATCAAACTTGACCAACCCCGCCTTTTCCACATCGGCCATGTTGAATTGCGTCACCGGAATGTCGGAGCGGGGATCCCGATAGAGGGGAACCATGTCGGTCAGGGGTCCGTTGGCCATGACCACCCCGGCCGCATGGGTACCGGCGGAACGCGGCAACCCCTCCAGTTCCATGGCCAATTCCAGGAGGTCGCGAACATTGGCGTCCTCTTTCATCATGGCAGCCAGGCGTTCTTCCTGGGAGATGGCGTCTTTCAGGGTGATACCCAGGGTATTTGGAATCAATTTGGCAATTTTATCCACATGGCCATAGGAAAACTCCAACACCCGACCTACATCGCGAACGACCATACGGGCTTGCAGGGTGCCGAAGGTGATGATCTGGGCCATGCGATCGTGGCCATAGCGCTTCTGGACGTAGTGGATGACCTCATCGCGTCTGTCCATGCAAAAATCCACATCAAAATCAGGCATGGAAACCCGTTCCGGGTTAAGAAAGCGTTCAAAGAGGAGCTGATAACGGATGGGATCCAAATCGGTGATGTCCAACGCCCACGCCACCAGAGAACCCGCCCCGGAACCACGTCCCGGCCCGACCGGTATTTGGCTGGTTTTGGCCCAACGGATAAAATCCGACACAATCAGAAAATATCCGGGAAAGCCCATTTGCAGGATGACATCTAATTCAAAATCCAGGCGTTGTCGATACTGGATCGTCACTTCATCCCGCTGACCTTCCGGGGTTCGGGGCATGACCTCTTCAAGTAAACGTTTTTCCAAACCTGCGACAGACAATTTTTTAAGCCAGGAGGACAAATCTTCCCCATCGGGGGGTTTGTAATCGGGAAGGACCGTGTGACCCAGTTCCAACTGCACGTTGCAGCGTTTGGCAATGTGTATGGTGTTGTCCAAAGCCTCGGGCAGATCGGCAAACGTTTCATACATTTCCTGCGACGATGCAAAATGATACCGATCATTGAAGACAAAACGGTTGTCCTGGTACAGCGTCAGTCCAAGGCCGATGCAGGTCAAGGCATCGTGTGCCCGTTGTCCGGAAGGGTCGAGAAAATGGCAATCGTTGGTGGCAACGATGGGCAGATTCAGTTCCATGGCCAATTGCGTGGTTTCACGCAGCAAAACTTCTTCGTCGGGCAGGCCATGGCGTTGCAGTTCAAGGTAGAATCCCGGAGCTTCATCCGTCCCGGCGGCAAAAATATTTTGGTAGCGGATGGCCGCTTCGGTGGCTTCAAGGCGGCGTCCCTCAGCCAGGAGGCGTCCCACCTCGCCCCGTGACCATGCCGACAGTCCGAGCAAACCGCCACTGTAACGTTGGAGGGTTTCCAGATCGATACGGGGTTTGTCGTGGCTCCCTTCCAGGTGACCAATGGAAATCAGGGACAGCAGATTTTTCCACCCTTGCGAATTTTTACACAGAAGAAGCAACTGATCGCGTGTTTCCAGATCGTGGCGCACCGACATGTCACGCCGATTGGCGACCAGATAAACCTGTGCCCCCAGGATAGGTTTGATTCCTGCCTTGAGGCAGGCGGAATAAAATTGGATGGCGGCAAACAGATTACCCTGGTCGGTCAGGGCCAGTGCCGGCATTGCCTCCTTGACGGCTCGCTGAATCAGAGCTTCCAGACGGATGGTGGAAACCAGCAACGAATAGCTTGAATGGACGTGCAGATGGACAAAGGAATGAGGGGTGGTCACGGTCGTCTCTTACACGGCCCTAGCCATCCGTTTTTTCCCTGGCGATTCAAGGACGAATGGGCTAAGAACCCGTTCAGGTTGAGTTTTTGCCGCAAGGTGGTTTATCGTTGGCCTGGGGGAAGGGAACTCACGGGCGGTTGGGTCAATTTAAAGCTTTCCGGAACTTGATGCCTTTCGGGCAAAAAGTCAACAGAAAAGCAGGGCAATCGCATTTATTATTAAAAGAAAAAAGGGGTCTGGGGGATTGCCCCCAGGGTTTTGATTTTGTTTTTGACTTTGTTTTTGACTTTGTTTTTCCACGCGCCCCTTCTCCCGAAGCATTTTTCCCGTGCCTTTTCTTTTAAAGGGAAAAATGCGCAGGCGCGCGCCTTGGTTTGCCTTCTTTCGCGGTTTTTGCGAAAGAAGGCAAACACAATGCAATGTTGAAGGTGCTAAAACATGGCATTATGCGTGATGTTTTTCGCAAAAACCGCGAAAAACATCACGCTAAGGCGCGCGCCCTGCGCATTTTTTTTCGCAAAAACAAGAAGCGCGAAAAAAAAATGCTTCGGGATAAGGGGCGCGTGAAAAACAAAGTCAAAAACAAAGTCAAAAACAAAGGAGAAGGGGCGCGTGGAAAAACAAAGTCAAAAACAAAGTCAAAAACAAAATCAAAACCCTGGGGGCAATCCCCCAGACCCCTTTTTTCTTTTAATAATATTTTATTAATACCAATAAATTGGAGAATATCAATATGCCATGGTGCCCAGAAATTTCAAATGCAATTGCCCTAACAGAAAAGTCTAAAGTTACAGGCAACACCGTGACTCTGCTTTGCTCCATGCGGAAAACCTGCCGGTCCCAAGCTCGGCTTCGTTTATGGGGGGCGACCCTCATCCAAACACAGTCAATCGTGGCCTCGTTGTGTCTCATCTATGAGACGCAACGGCGTTTGTGACTCACGAAACGCCATTTGTGAGTCACAAACTGGGCCAATCGCAGGGCTTTCTCTGGCTGCGGCCAAGAAGCAACCAAGAAATCTCTCAAACGCAACATATTGAAATTCAAACAATAATTCTGACATGACCCGTCGGCGATCGGCCTGCAACCAAAACCGGACCAAGAAACCAACGGGCTGCCATGGAGGTGTAACCAACCGATATTTCAGGAATTGCCAAGAGACCGCCCAATGACCAGCCTGCCCCGCCTATGAAATCTGGGGACAGTATATC
>JACSDG010000055.1 GCA_015660855.1 Magnetococcales bacterium | reverse complement strand
CCAGCTCCGACAGACTCTTAGTTATCTCCATTCCGGCGCGATAGGCGGCCAGGGCCTTTTCATTATCTCCTTGGGCCTGAAGAATGTCGCCTGTCTTGTTGTGACTCACCCTAAGGTCGCGCTGCCATTCGGCGTTTTTCGGGTCCAGCTCCGACAGACGCTTCGCAATCTCCATCCCTTCCAGATAAACAGTCATGGCTGCTGGTAAATTACCTAAGGAAGTTAAAATATCACCAAGATTACTTTTTCCTACGAGAACGCTGCGTTGATGATCTAATGACATGTTTTCTGAATTGCTAAAATTGTTAAAATAGTCCAGAACCCGGATTGCAGCCATCTCCAAAATATCCAAACGTCCCAGGGGTTTCAGTTTATCTCTCAGGTCGAAGAGCATGAAGTTTACCAAACTTTCTGCTCTTTTGCGTGCCGCTTCGGCGTAGTCGCCTATACGAGTCTGTACCTCTAATTTTTGTTTTTCCTGGATCAGTTCCCCATTCCGCCGCTCATACTCCAGACTCTGGCACGCTTGCAAATAAGCTGAAAAATCACCGAAGGAAGAAGCAAAATCGTCTCTCTTTGTTATCTCTTCAGCGTCTTCCAACCGACCCGCATTGTGGACCAGCCAATCCGGATTACGCTTATGCACCTCCCATTCCCGAGCACTGTGCTTAACGCCCTCCAGAATGGCAAGATTGACCGACTCTTCTTGCAACCATTCTTTTAATAGTTTCCACTGCCATAACAACGATTCGTGGGCTGGTTCGATGGTTTTCTTTCCTTCAACCACGTCAGTCACCAAAAGACGCTGTTCGACCAGAAGATCCAACAAAGGGCGGGATTGTTCAAAGATTTCATCCCATTTGGCCACCCGCCGACGCAGCATTTGTGTCTCCGGGTCCATGCTGGCCAAACTTGGAATCAATCCACGGCGCATCAAAGCCAACCGTTCATCACGACCACGCGGCAGTGATGAAATTTGATCCGCCGCCTCCATGGCACGCTCCACCGCCGCATTGATGACCCCTTCCACACCATTCATTTGCGTATAGTATTGCAACCGCAAAGAGCCGGTGCCACCATAATCAAGGAACAGGCGTTCCAGGGTAAACGCCAACAAAGGCAACGCATCCTTGCCACCGCCTTCGTCAACATCCGCCAACAATTTTTGGATAAGCTGGGGTTCAACGGTCAAGGGACGGTCTGTATTAGCCAAAAGGTTGACCGGTCCCTCGATGATGGATTGAAACATGCCACGGGGTATGAAGGGCAGGCTGAATAGATCCTGATCGATCGCACCGACCAAGGTTTTATGATTTTGCAACTTTTTGTAGGCATCGGTACGAATGGTAAAAATAACGATCACAACAGGATCGTCTGCCAGGACCAATCCTTTGAGCAGGGAAATAAAATCTTCCGCATCTTTGGTCTCTTCGTCCCGCTCCGTGAAAAACAATTCTTCACCCTGATCGATGGCAAGGACCAGGGCCGGAGTTTTAATATTTTCATCACCAAAGGGGGGTGGTTTGGCCTTCTCCGCCAACCGGGTTAACCAGGGTTTCAGTGCGTCACAACCGTCCGCCATGGCTTTCTGCAACTCCGGACGGGATGCGCCCATTTTCCGGTCCCTGAAAGCCTGATCCAAACAATCCAGAAGACCACCCGTCCCCGTCAAAACTTTCTTCTTCGGACGGATGATGGGAAGGGGTAAAAAATGCCGGTCATTCCGATGCAAACGCGGCAGAATACCTGCCCGCAAAAAAGAAGATTTCCCCGATCCCGAAGCCCCCAGAATCACATGAAATCGGGAAGGTTTCTCCAATTGAAGTTTGGCCAAAAAATCGGCGATAAAGGCCTCACGACCAAAAAAGATGCCCGCATCCTCCCCCTCCAGCGGTCGCATGCCCCGGAAAGGTGAACGGTTGGGGTCATTTTTCGGTGGCCAGGGGAAATAATGTGGATCAAGGCCCGCTTTTTTCAAACCATGTTTAAGCTGGGTCAACCCCTCTTCGGAAAAACGGATGTTTTTTTCCGGTTTGCCATCCGGGGGGGAAACAGGAAATTCTTTAAAATTTTGACCATTATAAACGCTGGTATATTGCCAGGTTTCACCCACACTTTTCAGCGCATCCGGCAGAGAACAATCCTCGATGAGGACGACAAAAGGCAACTTGTTAAATCTTTTTGCCGATTTCCATTCAATTTGGCACCCCGTTGAATCTTCCCATTCCCTGCTGAGCAGGAGCAAAAACACTTCACAATCTTGCACCGCCTTTTCCAGCACCACTTCCCATTGTGCAGCAGTATAAAGGCCGCGATTAAGATTCTTGTCCAAAAAAACATCGTCCCACCCCTCCGACGCCAACCAGTCGAACATCGCGAAAGCCTCGGCGATGTTTTCGCCGGGATAGCTGATAAAGATTCGGTTCAAGGCCGTTTTTCCTCAATGAGACACGAAAAGAAAATAATAATAAAAACAACCATTAATAAAAAAGTATAAGCCAACCCTTATTGGAAAGCAACCCATGACTGTCGCTCCTGGAAGCCTGCACCGCGACCAATTTTAGTAAAAAAAACAACTGTAAAAAAATTATTTTTTTCGTTTGTTGGCTTGGATGGTTTGTTCCAGGATTTGGAGAAACCGGGATCGATCTTTGGAGCCGAAGGGTTGTCCGCGTCCCATGATTTCCCCGACATCGCGCAGGTGGGCGTTAAGATCACGCATGGCCACCGCCATGCCGATGCCCTCACGGTCGAAAGGTTTGCCCGCCGGACCAAGCACCTGGCCCCCTTTGTCCAAACATCGGGCCGCCAAAAGGATGTCCGCCGTAATGGTGATATCCCCCGGCTCGATCCGCTCGGCAATCCAATCGTCGGCCTTGTCCAGACCACCGGCAACCACCTGGATACGCAGCAGGGGACTGGAAGGCAGGCGCATGAATGTATTGCTTACCATCAGGACGACCAGACCATGGCGTTCGGCAACGCGCATCACCTCGGCTTTTACCGGGCAGGCGTCGGCATCGACGTAAATTTTCATGTGGGACAGACCCGTCCTTGGTCAAAGTGAAAGGAAAAACGCCCCCTCCGGATACTATCCAAGACAACACCACAGAAAAACTGAAAATCAACCTCCATGTCAACGTCCACCCCGCGAAAAGCCAATAAAAAAACGAGTGCGTTTGGCAACGCACCCGTTTGAAACCCGACGAGCATTGAAAAAAGGCGTCGAGGAGGCAAGAAAAATTACGTTAAATCATGGCACCCACCTTGGCCAACAGTTTGCCCATCGCTGTTTTTTCATTCACACGGCCCGAATGCCGCACCGCCGTTTTGCCATCCACATCCTTCAACCCAGGATCGGCCCCATGGGCGAGCAATACCTTGACCACATCAAACCGATCATTGGCCGCCGCCAACATCAATGGCGATACCCCCCACCGATTGACCGCGTTCACATCCGATCCCTGCCAGACCAACGCATCCACAATCGCCACATACCCTTTCTCCGCCGCCAAATGCAGTGCCGTACAACCACACTCATGGCGTTTGGTTTCTTGTGCCCCATTGGCCAAAAGCGTTCGCACCACCCCCTCATGTCCATTCATCGCCGCCAACATCAGTGCCGAGAATCCCGCCTTGTCCTGGAGGTTTTCATTCGCCCCCGCCGCAATTATACGCAGGGCACTCTTCTCCGAACCCCATTCCGCCGCCACCATCAACGCCGAACGACCCTGTTCGTCCACCTGCCCCACGTCCCCACCCTTGTCGATGAGCATCTGCACCAACCCATCAAAATCATACTGCGCCGCCTTCATCAACGCCGTAGATCCATTCACCGTTGCAAAATCAACCTTGGCTCCATGCGCCAACAACATCTCTGCAATTTCCTCATTGCCCCACTGCGCCGCCAACGTCAACGCCGTTTGTCCCCAACGATTCCGGGCATTGACATCCGCATCCGCCGCAAGCAGGCTCCGCACCACCTTCACCTGCCCATACTCCGCCGCCCACATCAACGCCGTGTTGCCAAGCCTGCCCCCCTCATTCACATCCAAACCACCACGCAGCAATCGATTCACATCCACCAAATTGCCATCCATCGCCGCAATCACCATCTCATTGGCCTGCATCGGCGACGACTCCGTCGTCCTCCCCCCAAAAACCGCCATCCCCGCAGCCAACGCCACGACCGCTGCCATCACCTGTAACCGTTTCCTCTTCATGTCCTTAACTCCTCTTCCTCTCTTGCCCATCTTTTTTTTATTCCTCCATCGGGATTGCCTCCCGTTACCCAACCTATCGCAGACCCCATGCCATCTCCTTGTTGTGTCTGTTAACTATTTTATTTGTTTTTTTTCAACTGTTTACAATAATAACAGTAAAAAAATTGTAAAACAATTTTAAAAACAATAATATTTTGTACTTTATAAAGATGGAAGCAATTCCTTGTTATCAAAGATAATTGAATATTATGTTTTTGATTTTATTATGATTTATTTAGTGAGACACTGTGTCCTGAGACAGAGTGTCTCATGAAACAGACTGTCTCCGCCAAACCAAGATCATTCGCATCTTCCGCCCCCGGCAATTTTTGCCGATCCGCACAGATCCCTTTTGCCCCCATACGGCCGCAAAAAATTCCCCAATCCATTTTTTTTTCAGCGTTTATCAGTAACAATACAATTATTTCAAAGTGATACATAATTGGCACGAAAACTGTAGAAATCTCTCCAGG
The DNA here is from genome assembly GCA_015660855.1 of Magnetococcales bacterium. Taxonomy (GTDB): domain Bacteria; phylum Pseudomonadota; class Magnetococcia; order Magnetococcales; family UBA8363; genus UBA8363. Next base: position 16,074 of record JACSDG010000055.1, on the reverse strand, counting down.
GAATAAAATACAAGACCGTCCCAAACGGTCGGATCCACAAGGAGAGGGTTCATGATCAACGTATCCATGCTTGAAATCACCTTGACGCAATCCCAGATCACCACAGCTGGCTCTGGAGCCACGCCAGGGGGGTTTCAATCCCTGTTGACCCAAACCATGAATGCCAAAGCCACACATTTTAAAACCGACGCGGTGGATAAGGGGGGGGAAACGACCCAAACGGGCGGCGGATTGGCGGCTTTGCTTGCCATCCTGCAACAGAACAACCCGACCCCATGCAGCAACTGCCGGCAACCGGAAAATAGCGCAAACCTGCCATCCCAAACCGCATGGGATCACCCCTTGCCTGGAAAAAACGCGCCTTATAAAAAAGAGGACGAGGACAACACACTCCAGGGGTTATGGGCCATTTTGTTTGATCTGTTGGATCAAACCTCGGCATTGGTGTCCGAATTGTATGACCTGGTGCCAGAGGATGCCCCCGTGTCGAAATTGCCTTCACGGCAGGAACCCGTCACTCCGCCCACCGCTGCTGCGTTGCCACTGGCGGCTTGAGGGTTATAAAATTGTAAAAATGCTAAAAAAACGGTATCCGTCAGGTCCTGGGGGTATTTTCCATGGGGAGGACCAGACGGAAACGGCCGGGTGCCCCTTCCGGAGTCGGTTCTGGCTGGCGACTGGCGGGAAATGCCACCACCAGTTCCAACCGTCCCCCCAGTGCCTCACAGTAGCGCATAAGGCTTTGCAACTGGGGATCATCGCGGTTTTCAATCTTTGATACCGCAGCCTGACCGACACCAAGGCGCCCGGCCATCTCTTCCTGTGACACCCCCAATGCTTTCCTCATCGACGCCAACGACCCGCCACCCTGCTTGCCCGTACCCCCGGGATGCCCCGGATATCGCCGCATCGCCATGGAAAATCCCTCGTCCATTCCAAGTTGAACACAATAAAAATACTCCCACGAATCACAGGCTTAAGACGCGTTTAAAGCACGAAACATGCCAAGTTTTTTTCTAGGAGGAAATCCTTTGGCGGTGCGATGACTGGCTGTAACTTCGGGTTTCCGGATGATAGTCGAGAATACACAAACCCGGTCGGCCCGATTGCCGGAAACGCACCTTTTGTACATGAATTTCTACCCGGTTGGAGGCAAAATCGCGCCAAACCGACAGGCAATTATCCGCCTTGTTGAAAAAATGAGCGGAACCGGAAATATCATAGGGCCTTGGGACCGGATAACCCTTGGAGCCTCGATGCTCCAACTTCATGGGATGGGCCACCAGCCATAAATGCACCCCGTGCCGCCGGGCAAAGCGGCGAAGCAACATCAACGAACGGGACACATGCTCCGTCTCGGTAATCTCCCGTGGCCGGTGATGATCCACCTCGTTCCAGGGATCAAGTATCAATCCCTGCAAAGGATGACGGCGCATACACAACCCCGCCGTTTCAAGAATCCATTCCAATCCCTCTCCCGCATCCTCCATCCCGATCAACACAAAATGGGCGTCCAGCCAAGGAATGATTTTATCCAACAACGCCCCCCGGTCTATGTTTTCCAACGCCTGCCCCACCCGCTTCTCGGCAAGCTTGCCAAAATGACGCGCAAAAGGTCGATTTTCCGGCGAATAAAATCCAAACCGCCATCCATACCGCCCTGCCAGATTGACCGCCACCTGATCCAAAAATTCCGATTTGCCCGAACCAGGCATCCCTGTCACAACCGTCAACTCACCCGGGCGCGGACGGTAAAGTCGATCGAGAACTTCAAACCCAACTTCCACCCCAACCTCACCCTCCCATTCTTCCGATTTTAACAAGGCCTCGACCACATGGTGGCAATGGACCAGTCCCGGCAACGCCACCGCAACGGCTTTCCCAATGATTTCCTTCAGCCTTTCCGCACCACAAACCCTTAGGCAATCATTGGCATCCTTCACCCCTTCCGGCCATTGGACCCGGAAACAAACCTCCGCACCCAATCGATGAATCAACTCCTTTTCGAGCCTTTGACCTGGGCCATCATTATCCACCGCCAGCACATGCCGTTTGACCCGGACCAAATCGGATTGAAGGTGACCCAGCCAAGCCATCTTGCCCGATACATGCGTAGCCAACGCCGGTGGTGCTCCGTCCGGTACCGACAACGCATTGTCCAAACCAGCCATCGCCAGTGCCAGGACATCCATTTCCCCCTCGGTCCATATCCATGTGTCACATGTGCGTGCCCGATCCAGATTGAAGGGAATTCGGACACCCCCCTTGATCTGGCGAAAAGTTTTATCCTCACCGCGATATTTGACGTTGACCAAACGGCCTTGATCATGACAGGCAAATGCCAAGACCTCCCGCATTTCTCCCGACATCCGTATTCGCCACCGTCCGACCCCCAACCCCATGGCCATTCCCGGATCAATGCCCCGTCGGCGTAAAAAATTTTCGCCCCACGTCGGCAAACCCGGTTCATACTGTTTCTCAACCTTGAACATCACCCTTTTTGATATTTTTCCTTTCCAGCCGCAATGGTGACAAAACCACACCCCATGATCCACATTCACCGCCAAAGGCCGATCATGGGTGTTTTTTTTTCGGTCCCCATGACATTGAGGACAGATCAGTTTATGTTCCCCGCCACCCGGACCTGGACGAATCCCCAATGCCCGCAATCCTTCCCGCATCGCCACGCCATCACTCGCAACACCCATGGACAATACCACTCCTAATCCCATTTTTCAGTTCACCCCAGCCGCCATACTGCCGACAAATCACCTGGAGCTTCCATTGAATCTTTTGTCCATATCAATAACAAGATGAAGGCTTTCAGTAGTATTGTAATTCAAAAAGACCTAAAAATTTAACCATGGAGACTTATTATGGAAAAAACCATGATAAGAACTGTCTGGACGCTGGCTCTGGCCGGTTTGCTGTGGTGGCCGATACCAAATGGATGGGCCTATGATCGGGATGATTTGGACCAACTGTTAAAAACCAACCAATGTCGCAAATGCGATTTGTCGGGTGCCGACCTTTCCGGTCGCTTCCTCGCCAATGCCGATCTGCGTGCCGCCAACCTTAAAGGGGCCAACCTGTCGCGATCCAACCTTTGGAGTGCCAATCTTAAAGACGCTTCGCTGGTTTTGGCCAACCTGGGCCATGCCCATCTTGCCCGCGCCTCTCTCAACAGTGCCGACCTTTCCGGGGCCAACCTAGCCAACGCCAATCTGAGTGCCGCCCGTATGCCCTATGCCTGGTTAAATCGTGCTCGCCTGACTTCGGCCCAGCTCGGTCTGGCCAATCTTCACGGTGCCAGACTTCAAGGGGCCGACATGTCCCGTGCCTCCATCAGCCAAACCGACCTGCGCAAAGCCAATCTGACCGGTGCCATCATGCGCAAAACAGACTTCGGCAACGGGGAGGTTCTGATTTCGCTGAAACAAATCTCTACCCTGGCCGTCTACGACGGGCCGCAAAAATGGAAACCCTGATGCCACGTCGTCACCTCTGATGTTTTTCTTTGACTGTTAAAACTATTAAAATATTATGGGGCATGGAAGGGTGTGACTGAAAATGGATCTGGAAATTTTTGCGCGGGTTGTTCATGTGGTCTGTGTTGTTTTCTGGATCGGAGGGGTGGCCATGGTCACCACGGTGATGATCCCCGTTTTGAAAAACATGGACACAAACAGCGAAGCGTTCAAACTGTTTCACACCTTTGAAAAAAAATTCGCCATTCAAGCTCGTTTTACCACATTCCTGACGGCATGCAGTGGATTTGGCATGCTGGAAATCGCCAATGGCTGGTCACGATTCCTTGATCTTTCAAGCTGGTGGTTGCACGGCATGGTATTGATCTGGATTTTGTTTACCATCATGCTTTTCATCATCGAACCCTTTGTCCTGCCCAAAATGATCGCCAAAATCTCCCCGACAGGTTCCAAGCGGATCTTTCCCGTCATGCACTTGGTGCATGTGCTGCTGTTGGCGGGAAGCGTGGTCACCATCGTAGGGGTGGTGGCGGGTTCCCATGGCTGGTCCTTCTGAATCCCTGCCATCCGCCAGCCAAGTGAACCTTCTGGCGGTGGCAGGGGCCACAGCTTGCGGGAAAACCCGCCTTGGAGTGGAATTGGCCCGGCATCTGTCGGGAGAAATCATCTCTGCCGATTCACGGCAGGTGTTTCGCGGTCTCGATCTTGGAACCGGCAAAGATCTCCACGACTATGGTAGCGTCCCCTACCATTTGATCGATATCGTCGATCCAAAAACCGAATTCAGTGTTTTTGATTTTCAGGAACACTGTTACCAGGCCATCAAAAACATTCAACACAGAGGAAATCTGCCCTGTCTGGTGGGAGGCTCCGGGCTTTACCTGGAATCGGTTCTTTTGGGCTACCGGATGGTTGCCGTTCCGGAAAATCCCGACTTGCGCCGCGAACTGGAATCTTTTTCGGATGCCCAATTGCGAGAACGACTGACCGGACTCAAGACGCAATTACACAATGTCACCGACTTTGGCTCGCGCGCCAGACTGATCCGAGCCATCGAAATTGCCCAGGTCCAAGCAGAAACCATCCCCCCCGAGCCTATGAATCTCAACGCTTTGGTCTTGGGCATCCACTGGCCCAGGGTCGAGTTGCGACAACGGATTCGACAACGACTTGAGGCACGCCTGAAACAGGGACTCATTGAGGAAGTCCAAAACCTGCTGGCCCAAGGGGTTTCCCACCAACGGTTGGAATCCCTGGGGTTGGAATATCGTTGGGTTTCACACTATTTGCGCGGGGCAATGGATACTGTTGCCCTTGTGGAAGGGTTGTCTTGCGCCATCGCCCAATTTGCCAAACGGCAGGAAACCTGGTTTCGCCGTATGGAACGTCGAGGGGTTGCCATCGTCTGGTTGGCGGGAGGTGACCAGTTGCCCGAGCGCGCAATGAAAATTTGCGCCGAAATTGAATGGAGCCATGCCCCAAAGCGTCCACATCCCATCGTCATCCCCCCATCAAAAAACTGATTTTTTTCGCCGACTGGTTTCAGCTTTATTTGAGGTTGTGTGAAGGTTTCTGTTAGTCTGGAGGCCGACATGGTATAAATCAATCGCCAGTATCTAAAACCCGCAGAAATGGATAAACCTTCATGGCCAAGTTTGTTTTTATTACTGGCGGTGTCGTCTCTTCGTTAGGCAAGGGGGTGGCAGCTGCCTCTCTGGGATGCCTGTTGCAGGCTCGTGGCTATAAGGTAACCATCCAAAAACTCGACCCCTACATCAACGTCGATCCGGGAACCATGAGTCCGTTCCAGCATGGAGAGGTGTTTGTCACCGACGATGGTGCCGAAACTGACCTGGATCTGGGACACTACGAACGCTTCCTCAACATTCCCATGAGCAGGGCCAACAATTTCACCACCGGACGCATCTACCAGCGGGTCATACGCAAGGAGAGACGCGGCGACTATCTGGGATCGACGGTCCAGGTGATACCCCACATCACCGATGCCATCAAGGAAGCGATCATGAGTGTGGCAGGGGATGACCAGATTGCCATCATCGAGGTTGGAGGAACGGTGGGGGACATCGAATCCCTTCCATTCCTGGAAGCCATCCGTCAAATGCGCAACGATCTGGGACGCAACAATACGCTGTTCATCCATCTTACCCTCATGCCGTTTATTCCAACCTCCGGCGAATTGAAAACCAAACCCACCCAGCATTCGGTCAAGGAGCTGTTGGCCATAGGCATTCAACCCGACCTTTTGATCTGCCGCTCCGACCGCGACATACCCGCCGGTATTCGCAAAAAAATCGCCCTGTTCTGCAATGTCGACGCCAATTCCGTCATCGCCTGCCGCGATCAGGACACCATCTATCGTGTTCCGTTCGCGCTATACCTTGAAGGGCTTGCCCGCAAGGCATTGCAACATCTGCAATTGACCAGCGCGGAACCGGACATGTCCGATTGGGAAGAGGTGCTGGAACGCACCATCAACCCCAAACACAAGGTGACCATCGGTATCGTCGGCAAATATGTGGAACTCAAAGATGCGTACAAATCCTTGCACGAAGCCCTCAATCACGGCGGCATCGCCAACAATGCCCGGGTCATGCTGCGTTGGGTGGACGCCGAAAAGCTGATCGAAGAAGACCCTGAAGTCCTTTTGGACGGTGTGGACGGCATTTTGGTCCCTGGGGGCTTCGGATTGCGCGGGGTGGACGGCAAAATCAAAGCCATCCAATACGCACGGGAGGGAAAGATTCCCTACCTGGGCATCTGCCTTGGTATGCAAATGGCCGTGGTTGAGTTTGCCCGAAACGTCGTGGGTATCCATCACGCCGGTTCGACCGAGTTTGATGAAAACACTCCAGACCCGGTGATTGCGCTGCTGACGGAGTGGATGCACGGCGATCTGCCACAACAAAGGGATTCCCAATCCGACAAGGGGGGAACCATGCGTCTTGGTGCCTATCGCTGTCTGCTGCAAGCCGACAGTCTGACCGCCCGTGCCTATGGCGTCCTGGAAATTTCCGAACGTCACCGGCACCGTTATGAATTCAACAACAATTATCGGCAACGCCTGGTTGACGCCGGTCTCAAGATCACCGGAACTTCCCCTGACGGTTCACTGGTGGAAGTCGTGGAACTTCCCGAGCATCCTTTTTTCGTCGCCTGCCAGTTTCACCCGGAATTCACTTCACGCCCACGCGCCCCCCATCCGCTGTTCGCCGCCTTTGTTCTGTCCAGTCTGCAACATCGTGGAGCGCAACCGTGAGCACGCCCAAGATGCAAAAAACCGTTGTGGTCGGAAATGTCCGCTTTGGCAACCATTTGCCGTTGTCCATTATCGCCGGTCCCTGTGTGCTTGAGGGAACGGGGTATGCCCAAGGGGTTGATTTTGCCATGCGCACAGCCGAAGCCTTGCGGGAAATGTGTACCGCCGTCGGTTTTTCCCTGGTTTACAAATCCTCCTTCGACAAAGCCAACCGGACTTCCCTGGCCAGCTATCGTGGACCTGGATTGGAATTGGGTCTGCGCATCCTTGATCGAGTACGCAGCGAGCTGGCCATCCCGGTCGTCACCGATGTCCATGAAATCAACCAGGCCCACCAGGCCAGTGCTGTGGTAGACATGTTGCAGACGCCCGCTTTCCTCTGTCGGCAAACCGATTTCATTCAGGCGGTGGCCATGACGGGAAAGCCGGTCAATATCAAAAAAGGACAGTTTCTGGCCCCTGAGGATATGGCCGAGGTGGCCAACAAAGCCTTCCGGGTCGGGAACAGCAACATCATGTTGTGCGAGCGTGGCTATGCCTTTGGCTATCATAACCTGGTGGTGGACATGCGTGGATTGGACATCATGACCGATACCGGCTTCCCGGTCATCTTTGACGCAACCCACTCGGTCCAACACCCGGGCGGTGCCGGACAGTCTTCTTCGGGAGAACGGCGTTTTGTCGAACCGCTGGCACGAGCCGCTACCGCCGTTGGGGTTGCGGGTATTTTCATGGAAACCCATCCCGATCCCGACCAGGCTCCCTGTGATGGACCCAACATGATTCCCTTTGAACGTTTGCCGAGCCTGCTGTGGAAATTGAAACGTCTTGACGAGGTGGCCAAACAGTGAAAAAAACGATCCTGCACCAACATCATGTGGACCTGGGGGCAACCATGGTCCCGTTTTCCGGGTGGCACATGCCCCTGCACTATGGTTCGCAATTAAAGGAACATTTGCAAGTCCGCGAGGATTGCGGTGTTTTCGATGTTTCCCACATGGGAATCTTCGACCTGACCGGTCCCGGGGTCGATGACCTTCTGCGCCTACTCCTGGCCAACGATGTCGCTAAAATACCCCTTCCCGGTCAAGGGCAATATACCGTCATGCTCAACGAACGCGGCAACGTCACCGACGATCTTATCGTCTATCGCATGGGAGAGGCTTTTTTTTCGTTGGTGGTCAATGCGGGCACCTTGGAGAAAGATCTGGCCTGGATTCGTATCCATGCGGCGTCCTACGGGGTGGATGTCCACTGGCGTAATGACATGGCCATGCTGGCCCTCCAGGGACCTAAAGTTTCCCAGCGTCTGCAACATTGTCTTTCAGGTGAACTGGAAGAACGGGTGTTGGCTCTGAAGCCTTTTGAAATGATGGTCGCGGATGGTTGGCGCATTGCCCGAACCGGATACACGGGGGAAGATGGTTTTGAATTCATGATGGACGCCCATCGGGCGGAAGTGGTATGGAATGGCCTGATGCGTGCGGGCATCGCCCCGGTGGGCTTGGGGGCGCGCGATACACTGCGCCTGGAAGCGGGGATGAACCTTTACGGCCAGGACATGGATGAAAAAACCAATCCATTGGAATCGGGATTGGGGTGGGTCGTCGCCTGGGAACCCAAGCATCGTGATTTTATCGGTCGAAAAATGTTGGAAACCCGTCACAACCAGCCCGATACCCTGCAACGTTACGGTTTGCTATTGCGTGACAAAGGGGTTTTGCGCAACCATCAGGAGGTGTTCAAGGATGGCCGCAGGCTCGGAGAAATCACCAGCGGTGGTTATTCACCCTCGTTGCAAAAAGGGATCGCGTTGGCGCGTTTGGAACCGGGTCTGGTTTTGGGGGATGTGTGTGAGGTCATGGTGCGTGGACGCGGGCTGGTAGCGGAAATTGTGCGGCCCCCTTTTGTCTCTGGTCGCAAAAAAAAGCAGCCCACACAGGGTGACGCATGCGCTTTTTAAATCCAAAAACCGACTTTGCGTTTAAAAAAGTTTTTGGCTCCGAGGAGAGCAGCGAGATATTGGTCAGTTTTCTGAATGCCATCCTGACCCTTCAGGCACCCCACATGATCACCGAAGTGCAAATTTTGGATCCTTATCTGGCCCCAAAAATCAAGGGAATGAAGGATACCTTTTTGGATGTTCGGGTGCGGGATCAAAGTCGGCGGGACTATATTATTGAAATGCAGGTTCTCAACGTCGCCGGGTTTGAAAAAAGGGTGTTGTACAATGCTTGCAAAGTGTTTGCCGGGCAAATCAAAAAAGGGGAAGAATACCATCTGCTGACAAACGTCGTGGCGATCACCATTACCGATTTCATCATGTTTGGGGAACTTCGGGAGACCATCAACCGTTTCATGTTGCGGGCTGCCGCAAATTCGGATATCAGCCTGGAAGATTTGGAACTGGTTTTTGCTGAATTGCCAAAATTTACCAAGGGCGAGGATCAGTTGGACGGTATTGTGGAAAAATGGTTTTATTTTTTAAAGCATGCGGGAGACCTGGAGGCTGTTCCAAAAACATTGGCCGAAGTCCCTGCCATTAAAAAAGCCTTCGAGATTGCCAACAAGGCCGGCCTCACCCCCGAAGAATTGGACGATCAGGAACGCAGGGAAATGTTTATTCAGGATCAACGGGGGGCTATCCAGTTTGCCGAACAAAAAGGTCGGAAAGCTGGACATGAGGAAGGATTCCGTGAAGGGAGGGCGGCGACTCTGATCCAACTTCTTCAGCACCGTTTTGGTTCCGTGCCCGATTGGGTGCAGGGCAAGCTTGCCGTTGCCGATTTGGAAACTTTGGAAAAATTGATGCAACGCATGTTCGACGCGCCCTCGCTGGAAACGATGTTCCAATAGTTATCCCTGATGGCCGATCAGGGAAGTCTGACAATCAACCCATGGAGTTTGCATGCCTTTTATTCCCCATACCGATGAAGATGTCCGGGCCATGCTTGCGACCATTGGCATCGATGGCCTGGATCGACTGTTTGAGGAGATTGATCCGGGGCTGATGACGCAATCAATGGACCTGCCCGAACCGCTGGAGGAGTGGGAGGTCACCCGCCTGATGCAGGGACGGGCGGCACAAGACCGGGGAACCTTATGTTTTGTGGGGGCTGGGGCTTATGCCCATCACATTCCGGCGGCGGTTTGGCAGGTGGCTTCCCGGGGTGAGTTTTATACCGCCTATACTCCCTACCAAGCTGAAGCCAGTCAGGGAACGTTGCAGGTTTTGTATGAATTTCAAACAATGATGGCCGCATTGACGGGGATGGATGTATCCAACGCCTCGTTATACGATGGTGCCAGTGCCCTGGCGGAAGCGGTGCTCATGGCAGTACGCATCCGAGGAGAGAAAAGCCACCGGATTTTGTTGCCGGAGACGTTGCATCCCCGGTATCGAGAGACGGTGCGGGCGTTAGTGCATAACCAGGGGATCGAACTGGTTTCGGTGCCGTTTGTCAAAAGCGATGGTCATGTCGATCCAGAAGCTTTGGCGGTGTGGGAACAGGATGGATATGCGGCGTTGGTGGTGCCCCAACCCAATTTTTTTGGGGTTCTGGAAGAAGTTGACGCCTTGACGGACCGTGTTCATGGCAGCGGGGCGTTGGTGATCGGGGTCGTCAACCCGATAGCCCTTGGACTGTTGCAACCTCCGGGAAAATGGGGTCGTCAAGGAGCCGATATAGCTTGTGGCGAGGGTCAACCATTGGGGGCACCCCTGTCTTCCGGGGGACCTGGGTTTGGATTTTTATGTTGCCGTACGGCGCACATGCGGCAGATTCCTGGGCGTATTGTCGGGCGTACCACCGATCACACAGGTCATCCGGGGTTTGTCCTGACATTGCAGGCACGGGAACAGCATATTCGCCGCGCCCGAGCCACTTCCAACATATGCACCAATCAGGGATTGATGACGGTGGCGGCGTCCATTCATTTGTCGCTGTTGGGTCCCCAGGGATTACGTCGCACCGCCATGGCTTGTCATACCCATACGGCACAATTGTTGGACATGGTGCTACGCCTGCCTGGAGTTACCCGAGTGTTTTCCCGCCCATTTTTCCACGAAGTGGCACTGCGTCTGCCATGTCCAGTTGGGGAGGTGTTGGAAAAAATGCAACGCCAGGGGATTACCGGGGGCTACCCGCTGGGCCAGGACGATCCCACCCTTGAAAATATGTTGCTGGTTTGCGCGACCGAAATTTTGCGTCAGGAAGACCTGGAACGTTATGCTGCGGCATTGCGGGAGGCATTGGCATGAGCGACATCAAAAGGCAAAAGGCCGTTCGGCCAGTGATTTTCGCGGAGAGTCGAAAACAGCGTCCGGGGGCGGTTAAGGGGGGGGATTTCCAGGATACCGGGATTATTCCCGAACGTTTTTTGCGTACCGAAGCACCGTTGTTGCCTGAGGTTTCGGAATTGCAGACGGTGCGACATTTTACCCGGCTGTCGCAACATAATTTTTCCGTGGATACCCATTTTTATCCCCTGGGTTCGTGTACCATGAAATACAACCCCAGGGCATGCCACACCCTGGCAATGTTGCCGGAATTTTTACAACGCCACCCCTTGTCCCCCGATGCGCATGGTCAGGGGGTGTTGCAATGTTTGTTTGAGCTTGGGGAATATCTCAAGGAGATCACGGGTACGGCAGGCGTTTCCCTGACCCCCATGGCGGGGGCGCAAGGAGAATTTGCCGGGGTGGCGATGATTCGGGCCTACCATGAGGACCGGGGAGATCATGACCGGACAGAAATGCTGGTGCCCGATGCGGCGCATGGGACCAATCCGGCCACGGCGGCAATGTGTGGTTTGACGGTGCGGGAAATTCCTACCGACGCCAACGGCGATATCGATCTTTCCGCCCTCAAGCAAGCCCTTGGCCCACGGACGGCCGGTTTGATGTTGACCAATCCCTCAACACTGGGTGTCTTTGAAAGGCGGGTCCGCGACATTTCCAACCTAGTACATGCGGCGGGGGGGTTGCTTTATTATGACGGTGCCAATCTGAACGCCATTACGGGCCGGGTGCGTCCGGGGGACATGGGGTTTGACGCCATTCACGTCAACGTCCATAAAACCTTTGCCACTCCGCATGGCGGGGGCGGTCCCGGAGCGGGACCTGTGGGGGTCTCGGCCAGGCTGGTCCCCTACCTGCCGGTTCCCATGGTGGTTCGCAATGCAGGGGGGGATGGTTATCGTTGGCTCAATCGGGATGAGGCCCCCCGTTCCATCGGGCGTTTATCGGCCTTTGCCGGCAACATTGGCATTTTGTTGCGCGCCTATGTATACGTACGTCTTTTGGGCCAGGTTGGCATGCGGCGAGTGGCCGATTATTCCACCCTCAACGCCAATTATCTCAAGGCCCGCTTGCAAAAATCGGGGTTTCAGATCGCCTACCCCGACCGCAGGGCCACCCACGAGTTTATTGTCAGCCTTAAGGGTGAATCGGAACGGTGGGGTGTATCAGCCCTGGATTTTGCGAAGCGGTTGTTGGATTATGGCTTCTACGCGCCAACGATTTATTTTCCCATGTTGGTGCCGGAGTGTTTGTTGATCGAACCAACCGAAACGGAAACAAAGGAAGAATTGGATCGTTTTGCCGATGCCTTGGCGGCGATTCGCCGGGAGGCGGAAACCGATCCCGAACTGGTTAAAGGTGCTCCTCACCATATTCCTGTACCTGGTGGGGGGCTTGGAAGGCTGGACGACACCCGTGCGGCACGTAAACCCGATCTGATATGGAGAAGGACTCTTGAACATGAATGAAATCGTACACGTTAAAGGTAGAGAAATTGTTGATTCCCGTGGCAATCCGACGGTGGAAGTGGATGTCGTGATTTCCAATGGTGCCGTAGGCCGTGCGGCGGTACCGTCCGGGGCTTCCACAGGTGAACGGGAAGCGTTGGAATTGCGTGATGGTGACAAATCGCGTTATTTGGGTAAGGGTGTCACCAAGGCGGTGGCGGCGGTCAATGGCGAATTGGCCAAAGCGATCATCGGCATGAAGGTGACCGACCAGCGCGGTATCGACACCCGCATGATGGAAGTAGACGGCACCGAGGGCAAATCGCGCATGGGTGCCAATGCCATTCTTGGTGTTTCCATGGCGGCTGCCAAAGCGGGAGCCATCGCCACGGGTCAGCCCCTGTACCGCTATCTGGGTGGCATCAACGCCCATGTGTTGCCGGTCCCCATGATGAACATCATCAACGGTGGCGCCCACGCCGACAACAACGTTGACATTCAGGAATTCATGATCCTGCCCATCGCGGCCAAGACGTTTGCCGAAGCGGTGCGCATGGGTGCGGAAGTGTTTCACAATCTGAAAAAGGTTCTCCAGGGACTCAAGCTGAACACCGCCGTAGGCGACGAAGGTGGTTTCGCCCCCAACCTGGCCTCCAACGAAGACGCATTGAAAGTCATCATGGAAGCCATTGGCAAGGCGGGTTATAAAGCGGGCGAAGACATCATGCTCGGCCTGGACTGCGCCTCTTCGGAGTTTTATGACAAGAACACCGGAATTTATAATCTGACCGGTGAAGGGCGTAAGTTCAATCAGGATGAAATGGTTGGCTTTTACGAAGAGTTGGCCAGGAAATATCCCATCGTTTCCATCGAAGATGCCTGTGACCAGAACGATTGGAATGGCTGGGGCAAGCTCACCAAAGCTCTGGGCAACAAGGTGCAACTCGTGGGCGACGACCTGTTTGTGACCAATCCGAAAATTTTGGCCAAGGGGGTTCGTGAAGGGATTGGCAACTCCATTCTGGTCAAGGTCAACCAGATCGGTTCCCTCACCGAAACCATGGATGCGGTGCAAATGGCCCAGCGCGCCAATTATACCTGCGTCATTTCCCATCGTTCCGGCGAGACCGAAGACGCCACCATCGCCGACATTGCCGTGGGCACCAACGCCGGACAGATCAAAACCGGTTCCATGAACCGTTCCGACCGGATTGCCAAATACAATCAGTTGATCCGCATCGAAGAAGAATTGGGTGCCGAAGCTCGTTATGCCGGTGCCAAAGCTTTTTACAATCTGGCTATGGGTCAACCCTGACGGTTGTTGTTTTCGTCGGGTTTGTTCGACTTTGGACAGCCCCCAGCGTTGCTGCTGGGGGCTGTTTTTTTTGCGGGGGCTGGGGCAAAAGTAAAATATTTTTTCTATGTGTCTAATTTATTTTACAGTGGCGGTACTTTTTGACGTTAATAAATGGCGATTCATACCAAATTATCCCCTGGTACGCTTTCTGCAATTCCCTGGGTAACCCAGGCCGCAGTCATCACCGGGTAAATAAAAATAGTCGGAATTCAGGTTCCAATATAAACAAACTGAAACGAGGGGTTGACCATGATTGGCTTATTGATCGCATGGATCCGCAAGTTGGCCATTGGTGCCGCCATTGTACTGTTGGTTATGGCCTATGGGGATAAATATATTCCAGAAGGTATTCGATTTTTAAAGGTTGTGAATGATCAATCATTGAAAATGAGTGTTGACAACAGCCCGACCCAGAAGGAACTGTGAACGGATTACAGGGTTCTTTCCCTGACCTTTGGAGCCTGAAATTGTCAGAATACTCCCCCCCCCCACGAGACTGCGCTAGGGCGTGTTGACATTCAATAATTTTCCAGGGGGTATCAGCAAATTATCGAATGTCAACACGCCCTAGACAGGAATAGTAAAATCCAGGATAATTTTGAATCAAAGGCCGATTTTTGCTTGGCCCAACACCAGATCCTCAGGTTTCGGATATGAGCCGTCCTTTCAAGTGGATTGTGGAAAAAGCGAAAGCGATTCGGGTGCCAGTGCCAACTTGAGGCCAGCAGGAATTATGGAAGATCAAAAAGAAAAAAATAGATCGCAGTACGATACCACTCTCAAGGATTTGTTTGAACAGCCGCCGCAACGTTTGTTGCAGATTCTGATCGGACGGGAAGCTGTGGAACTGCTGCCAGTGGAATTCGCTTCCACCCAGAAGCGTCTTCCCGATCTGCTATTTTTACTGAGGGATGATTCGATTTTCCATCTGGAGTTGCAAAGCAGTTCTGAGGGCATGGACTGGCGCATGCTGATGTATTACTCGTTGATACGTCAGCGTTATCCGAACAGGGTTCTGGTTCAGAAGGTGCTGTACGTTGGGCTGAAAGAGTGGCAGCCCGGATCGGCCATCGAAGAGCCGAATTTATCCTTCCGCTACGAGGTGGTTGACATCCGCAGCATCGACTGTCGGGAGTTGCTGGATAGCCCGTCTCTGGAGGAAAACATCCTGGCTATCCTTTGTCGGATCGACAACCAGAAAGATGTGATCCAGGAGATCTTGTATCGAATAAGTGAACTGTCGATAAAAGCCAGGGCGGATGCCCTGACGAAATTGGTAATTTTATCCCGGTTGCGTAGGCTGGAAACGGTAGTCAAAACGGAGGCTGAAGAAATGTCACTTACCTTCAATGTTATGGAAAACGATGTGCTGCGGCCTTTGTTTGTGAGGGCGCAGATGGATGGTGAGCTGGTTGGCGAACAGAGAGGTCGTCAGGAAGGCGAGGCCAAAATTCTAACCCGCCAGCTACAACGCCGCTTTGGCAATCTGCCCGAATGGGCTAACGAAAAAATAGCCAAGGCCGAACCGTCTTTACTGGAGGAATGGAGTCTTCGCATCTTAGATGCCCAGTCCCTGGATGATGTTTTCTCGGACAAGCCATAATGCGGACCGAGTAAATATGGTGACAGTCTATACATTTCTTGACAGCTATCAAAATTGATATACTGTCCCCAAATTTTCCGAGTGAAATGGAGGTGGGCAATGCTGGGGAGCGACCCACCAAGGGATAAATCGGCGGGACTCATCGAGTCGATAGCAGGGCCGGGGGGAAAACCTCCCCCCGGCCCCCCGCAATGCTTTTAAAGAAAAAAAAGCGAGGGGACTGAATGGTTACCTAGTCGGGTGTCCCCGAAGTTGGCGAATAATTTAGTTAGGTGTCCCAGAAATTGCGGAATTCTCCCGAAATACTGCGGTGTGCTATGCCGCCCGATGTTAGCTAACCGATGCACTGATTAGTAAGTCAAGGTGTCCCCGGACTTCCATCCACGAACTGGAGATTAAGGATATTGTTGCGTGTCTTAATTTGTATGGTATCCGCAGACTTTATGGCGTCCACAGATCTAGATATTTGTATTCCTGAATCATTATGAGAGGCTGATAATGTATCCACTACCGTACACTTTTCAAGATAACTTAAAATGAAAATAATACTATAACTTTCATGCCTTCATTTATTAAGTGCTCCAAAAAACGCAGCCCGAGT
>JACSDG010000054.1 GCA_015660855.1 Magnetococcales bacterium | reverse complement strand
GTTTGGGGCATGTTTCGCCTGTTCAAGCGTTGAAAAATTGGCAGGAAAAAAGACCGGATTTGTTTGTAAAATCGGTATGCAATCTCCCGGGTCTTGACACAAACTCACATTCGGATGATTTGTCCCTCCTGGCGGGCGATATCAATCAGGGGAAAGCTATCATCCGCTTCCCACTGTTTGGCACCTACGCCAATGGGTTCGATACGACTGTCGGTATACACGGTTGCTTTCCAAAGAAGCTCTGTATGGCTCCAACTGTTCGGTTGATCAAATTGGGAAGAAACTACCATAAGATCGAAGTCACTGTCTGGCCTTGCGTCTCCACGCGCCTGGGATCCGTAAAGAACGCCAAAGGAAATAGGCATTCCCTGATCCTTTAGATAATGCAAATAGCGAGTTACGATCTGAAGAGCTTCCGTAGTAGCCATTTCTGTATCTCCCTGGCGTTGTGGACATAACCCATTGCAATATGCGCTGGAATTGAATCAACAAAAGGATCATTTGGGTAACGGCTCCCGGATTTCTGTCCCATGACGCACCATTCTCCGGCCATCGTGGTCAAAGCCTTGACTGGCACCGAGGTTACCCTGACCGACCGATGTTGCAGAAAGACCGGGAAAAATCACCCTGGCCCATTCCGAACCGGCCAATCAAGCCCGGTTTGGCAAGTTACGTTTTTGCAGTTCTTGAGCGACGTTTTCGACGACCGGTGCCCAGTCTTTGGGTGTTTTTTGTCGAAACAGGCGCATGCCGGGGTACCACGGACTGTCTTGCCGTCGGGCCAACCAGCGCCATTCGGAGGCGGTATGCAACAATGTCCAAACAGGAGTGCCCAAGGCTCCGGCCAAATGGACTACCGCCGTATCCGTGGAAATGAGCAAATCCAGGTTGCTCAACACCGCTGCTGTTTCGGAAAAATCGACCAGATCCAAAGAAAGATCTTCAATCCTTCCCGCTTTATCCACAAACCGTAATTGTTCGGCGGGGGAATCTTTTTGCAAACTGTAAAAACGAATGCCGGGAATCTCTGTCAATGGGTACAGATCCTGGAGGGTACAGGCGCGAAAACGATTGGCAGCGGCTTGAGGATTTCCAGACCAATTCAGTCCCACCTTTAGGTTATTGCCAGAATCGAGACGGGTACGCCAATGCTCGATACGCAAAGGATCTCCTTTAAGATAAGGAATTTCTTTGGGGATGTCGGCAATGGATTGGGTAAAAAAACCGGGTAAACTCAAAATGGGCAGGTGCAGATCATAATCGAAAGGAGGGGGTTCGGTATCGCCGGGATGCCGGGCATGGAGTTTGTCCGCCAGATCGGCGTTGGCAAAAAGAGAGTAAAGTTCCGGTTTGCACTCAAAATGGACTTTCGCTCCTTGGGATTTTAACAGTTTGAGATAACGACCTGCCATGATGGCATCGCCAAACCCCTGCTCGGTATAGACGTAGATGGACAATCCCTGGATGGATTCCCCCTGCCAACGCGGTTTCGGGCAGATCCTTGGGGAAAGGTTTTCCATGCGCCAGCGCCATTCATATTCCTGCCATCCCTCGGCAAAACGCTCCAGCATCAGCAAGGAAAAAGCTTTGGCCATGTGGGCCTGGGGGTAGTCGGGCTGGCAGCGCAGGGACTGATCGATAAAAATCAATGCCTCGGCATGATCTCCTCCCTCCTGGGCCAGGATGGCCAGATTATAATAGGCTTGAGTATGCTTGGGATTGCAGATGGTCGCTGTCAGAAAATTTTTTTTGGCTCCCTGAAAATCCCCCTCGGCAAACAAAATGTTCCCCAGATTCAAATGGGCCTCGCCAAAATCGGGCTTCAACTCCAAAGCCGCACGATACGCCTCCTTGGCCCGCTCCAACCTGTCCTGCCCCTGGAGAATGCTGCCCAGGTGAAAATGATAGTAAGGGTGGCGGGAATGGATGGAGATGGCTTGTTGCAACAGGGTCACCGCCAAGGTGTCACGCCCGGTGGCGTTGGCGATCATCGCCAATATGTAAAGGGCTTGATGATTGTCAGGCTCGCGGCCATACACCTGATTGGCCAGGGCACCCGCCTTGGCAAGATTGCCTTGGGAATAAAATTCGCTGGCCTGTTGTAACAGGTTGTGGTGCTCGTCTTTGCTCATGGCCAATTTTTCAAGTCTGCAAGCATCTGTTCCACCGGTTCTTGCCAATGGTTGGGTCGGGTTTGTCGGTAGAGCCTGGAACTTGGGTACCAGGGTGATACGTTTCGATCTATGCCCCAACGCCAGTCCGGAGCCATGGGCAGCAAAACCCAGACCGGCTTGTTCAAGGCTCCCGCCATGTGTGCCGTGGCGGTATCGATGGTGATGATCAGATCCAGATTGTCCATGATCGCCGCAGCGTCGGCAAAGTTGTGTATCTGCGGCCCCGCATCCCACAGTTTCATCGTGTTCGGGGGGAGACCGAGTTGCTCGCGGGGGGCATCCCTTTGCAGGCTGACAAACAATATGTTTTCATTTCCTTGGGCCAGGGGAGCCAAAGCGGCAAGGCTGGCCGAACGCCGCCGCAAGGGATCGTTCTTGTGCAAAGGTTTGCCCTCCCATACCAAACCAATCTTGAAACAATCCCTGGGAAGACACTGGTGCCAATGCCGGGATTTTTCAGGATCGGCAAAAAGATAGGGGTGATGCGTGGGAATTTGCTCCAGGGAACGCGCAAAAACTTTCCCCAGGCTCATCATAGGAACATGGTAATCCATTTTTACTTCCCAAGCCATCGATGATTGTACCCGGCCCATGCCCGGTTGTCCTTTGAGCAAAGGTTCCAGGGGGCTGGCTACGACCGTAAACGTTTCTGCTCCAAGGGATTGCATGAGGGGAAGAAAACGGACAAACTGGATGGTGTCTCCATAGCCCTGTTCCGCAATGACAAGAATTTTTTTGCCCGATACAGGTTCGCCATTCCAACGGGGAATGTCCACAGGGGGGGGGACGGCAAGCCCGTGCCCTTCGGGGAGTTGAAAACGCCATTCAAACGCGTCAAACCCCTTCCCGTACTCGCCCAGAAGCAGTAGCGTCAGGGCAAGGTTGACATGGGCATGGGGGGCTTGGCCATCCATGGTCACGGCGTGTTCAAAACAAAGCCGGGCCTGATGCAATTGTCCCATCGCTTTGTGACAAAGGCCCAGGTTGATCCATGCGGCCAAAAATTCCGGTTGGAGGTTGATGGCCTGGGCAAAACCATCCATGGCCGGTTTCATCATCCCCTGGTCCATGCAAATATCACCCAGCACAAAATGCAGATCGGGACGCTCAGGTTCGAGCCTGAGAGCATCGAGGATTCTGGCCAGGGCGACTTGGGTTTTCCCCGTTTTTTTCAGGAGAAGGGCCAATGATTTGTACGCCTCCACCTGATCCGGTTGGAGGGCTATGGCACGGCTGACATGATGGATGGCGTTGGTGAAATCATCACATTGTTCATAAGCCAATCCCAGCAGATGATGCAAACGTGAGTGGCCTGGGAATTGCTTGAGCAACGGTTTAAGGCTTGTCACGACCTCTCCGCCCTTGCCGGCTTTCAACCATTGGAGCGATTCAAGGATCACTTGCCGGGGGGGATCGGATAAGTCTGTTTAAGAAGATAGACCTTTTCCAAAGTAAAGATCAAGCGATCCCCTCACTTTCAGGTTGAAGACCTTTAACCATGAGCGATACCCCTTTTCCTTTTGGTTCCATACTCACCAATACTTTTGGTGAACGTTATTTTCCTGCCGTCAATGGGGAAACTTTTTCCAAAACGGGTTCGGAAAGTTTTTTCCATCGCTATCTCGGTCCGATGATTGATCGCAAGGATTTCTTGAATCTTATACCGGGGACCGATGGGGGTCTGCTCGTCCATTGGGTTGTCAACAAGGAAACAGCCCAGGACAGTCGTTTTATTTTTATCGAACATCCCGAAATGCTGCAACGGTTGCGTGAGGAAAATCTGCTCCCCGACGAGCTTCCCGACCATGTGGCAATCGCTACCCCGGACGAATGGATGAAAAAGGCGGAAGAATTTGCCATCAAGGATTATTTTTATATCGGCAATGTCCGTCCCTGGCGTTCCATGGCGGTGATTGATGGTTTTCATGAAGACTATGTCAAACTCTGGAACAGTTTTGACGAATATCTCGGCCAGTTTTTGATTTCCATGGGGCAGGAGATCGGATCGCGCATTTTCATGCTTAAGTGCCTTGAGAATCTGTCGGAGAACCGAACCCCCGTCCATGTATTGGATCAGGTTTTCAAGGGACGCACCGCGATTCTTTTGGGCGGTGGCCCTTCTTTGGACGAATGCTTTGATTGGGTCAGGAAAAATCGCGATCACCTGACGGTGATGGCGGTGGCGCGTATCGCGGTACAGTTGGCGCGCGAAAACATTGTCCCGGATATGTTTTTTGCCATTGATCCTCACGACATCATCTTTCATCAAAGTAAGCAGGTTCTGGAATTTCATCAAAAAAGTATTTTTGTCAATATGTATCATCTTAATCCCAGGCTGGTGGGCATGTGGCGGGGACGCAGTCTGTATATGGGCAACCTGTTTCCCTGGGTATCCCCGCTGAATCCGCAGCCAAGAAATTATCCAGGCATTACCGTCAGCCATCAGGCCCTGGGGGCTGCCGCCGAGATGGGGTTTTCCAGGATTATCCTGGGTGGATTTGATTTATGCTTCAGCAAGGAGGGTTTTACGCATGCCCGAGGCAGCGTGGAGATGGCCACCGGTCCTTATGTGCATCGTTCCGAACTGTGGGTGGAAACCAATGGCGGCTGGCGTGCCGAAACCAGCAGTGATTTTTTCAATGCCATACCCGCCTTGAAACAATTGGCTGTCTATGCCAAATCCAAGGAAATCGAAATCATCAACCCCGCTGCTGCTGCCGCCAAGATCGAGGGTGTCGCTTGGCGTTCATGGGACGAGATCGCATGCGATCCCGTGGATACAACCTCCTGGGATTTGATACAACAGGCCCTCCCCGAAGAAACTTCGTCGGATCGCATCCGGCATTTGCAGCAGGTGGAGGAGGAATTATTGCGGATTCGCAAGGCCATTCGCGATGTCCGGAAACTCACCGCCGAAGCGGTAGATTGTAACAAGAGTCTTTTTGGCCGCAAGGGCAAGCCGCCAGACTTTAAATATAAAAAACGGATGGATGAAATTGAAAACATCCTGGATAAG
Source organism: Magnetococcales bacterium (assembly GCA_015660855.1). Taxonomy (GTDB): domain Bacteria; phylum Pseudomonadota; class Magnetococcia; order Magnetococcales; family UBA8363; genus UBA8363. The sequence continues at coordinate 61,949 of JACSDG010000054.1, read as the reverse complement.
GAGCACACGGAAGTTTCCCGTCTGGTCAAAAGATGGAGTGTGGGTGAATTTCTTAAACTCAGCCGTCCCAACAAGGACAGGGAATGGAGTGATGCGGAAATCGAAAATATCGGTTTGCGTTACTATGAAATTTATCGCGACAGTGCCACGGACCTTTTAAAGACCATTGATGACAATCGGGCACGCGTCCAGGTACGCCAGGAAGAGGAAAAACCCTCTCCCAACCTAAAGCGCATCCTGGAACAATACCAGAAGGATGGCCAGCCGGGACGTGTCGCCATCTTGCTGGCCAAACGTGGATCCGATCTGGCCGATGTCCCGGAAAAAATGGCGAAACGATTGCAAACCCTAGAGGACGATTTTATCGTTCTCATGCAGCAAACGGAAACCGACTACAAGGAACATTGCAAAAATCGTCTGGCTTCCCCACAGGCCGTTCGCTCCAAAGTCATGGCCATGTTTCAAAACGGCGAAGTGGAACGGTTGCAACATTTCATGGAAGGCGTCCAACAGGGAACCATGGAAGAAAAAGAGCAATTTATCCACCTTATTCGTGGGTTGCTGTCCGAGAAGGCTTCTGATTTTGACCAGGCGTTGAGATGCTATCGGTTGATCTCCTTTGAGCCGTTGATTTTGGAGGGTCTGCAACGACAACTGATCATTTATCTGCGTTTGGAAGAGCTGGTCAGTGCCTGTGCTGTTGCCAGCCGTCTGGCGGGAAATTCCCTGTTGCATTACCCCCTCTACGCGGGACTCCTGCAATTGACTGGAGACAAGGTTAAAGCCATTGCAGTTTACCGGGATTATACCCGAGTGATCAAAAATGATTTTATTGCAATGCTCAAGATGGGGCAGTTATTGTTTGAACAGGGGGATTGGGTTGAGGCAAAATATTATTGTAATGAAATTCTTAAGAAAGATGAAGGACATAAGGCAGCACGGTTGCTGCTTGACAAGTTGGAAGCTTAAGGAGGGGGTTGGCGGATGTTCAGGCATTCCGATTTTATGGCCCGTCTGCTGGGGCGCAGCCAGGGACTGTTCCAGAAGGATTTTGAAATTTTTCACGGGCAACTGGAGTCAAGGGTATCCCGCTGCCGAATATTGGTTGTGGGTGCCGCAGGCTCCATAGGATCTCACTTTGTCAAACAACTCATGGCGTTGGGCCCAAAAGGTTTGTGTCTGGTCGATCCCAGCGAAAACAACCTGGTAGAGCTGGTTCGGGATTTGCGTTCTTCCGATATGGTGTTTCCCGGGGATTTTTCCACCGTGTCCATCGCTTTGGGAACCCCCATGTTTGAGCGTTTTCTCGCCAGCGTTATCCCCTTCGACGTCGTTGTCAATTTTGCCGCCCTCAAACATGTTCGTTCCGAACGTGATCCGTTTAGTACCATGCGGATGATCAAAACCAATATTTTGGATATGGCTTGGTGGCTCGATGAATTGGAACGGACGCCGCCGCAGCGTTTTTTTTCGGTATCGTCCGACAAGGCGGTGCAGCCTGCCAGTCTGATGGGTGCTTCCAAAGCCATGATGGAACGATTGATGTTTCTTGCCTCGCGCACCTACCCGTGTTCCAGTGCCCGTTTTGCCAACGTGGCTTTTTCCGATGGCAGTTTGTTGCACGGATTTTTGCGCCGTTTGGAAAAAGGTCAACCGTTGTCGGCCCCCAACGACATCAAGCGATATTTCATTTCTCACGAAGAGGCGGGCCAGTTGTGTTTGCTTGCCTGTTTTTTGGGGGGACACCGGGAAATATTTGTCCCGCGACTCGACCAGAACCTGGACCTGAAAAGCTTTGCTGATATTGCCGTGTTGTTGTTGCAGGATCGAGGTTTGGAGCCGGAGCTTTGTCGCGATGAAAAACAGGCACGCGCTTTTGCCCGTCGCCGGGATCCCCAGGATCGACGTTGGCCCTGTTGTTTTACCCCCAGCGACACCTCGGGAGAAAAACCTTACGAGGAATTTTTTGATGCCGGCGAAACGTTGGATGATACCCGGTTTGAAAACATTGTCGTCGTCAAAGGGCCTCCGGTCCATGAAATACGGGTGCGGGAGGCTTTGACGGGATTGAGCGCGTTGTTTGACTCTCCCCATTGGGATGTGGAAGGAATGGCCTATTGTCTTGGACTGGCAATTCCCGAATTGCAGCACTTGGCCAGGGGAAAAAATTTGGATGAAAAAATGTAGTCGCCATGGAAATAAATGGTGATTCGTCGTAAAAAAAATGGACAAAAAAACATGATACCCCTGGCAGTTCCCAATCTTTCCGGCAACGAAGCCAACTATCTGCAAGAGTGCATTGCCAGTGGCTTTGTATCTTCGGTAGGCCCTTTTGTTGGCAGGTTTGAACAGATGGTCGCGGCGGCTGCGGGATCTCCCTTTGCCGTGGCCACCGCTTCGGGTACGGCTGGGCTGCATGTGGCCCTGGTCGCCCTTGGCGTTGGACCGGGTGATTTGGTGCTGGTTCCCAGCCTGACCTTTATTGCCAGTGCCAATGCGGTAAGCTATTGCGGTGCTCGGCCCTGGTTGGTGGATTGTGATCCAGATACCTGGCACATGGACGTTGGATTGTTGGAACAAATCCTTAAAGAGGAATGTGACACCCGATGCGGGCGTGTCATCTGTAAAAAAACCGGACAGCGGGTGGCTGCCATCATGCCGGTCCATATCCTGGGAGATCCGGTGGATATGGATCGGGTTGTCGCCTTGGCCGGGCATTTTGGATTGCCGGTGGTGGCTGACGCCGCCGCCGCCCTGGGGGCCATTTACCGAGGACGCCAAGTGGGTGATCTGGGAGCCGATCTGACGGTTTTTTCATTCAATGGCAATAAAACGGTAACCTGCGGCGGGGGCGGTGCCGTCGTTGGCATGCGGGAAGATTTGTTAAAACATGTGCGCCATTTGTCAACCACGGCCCGGATTGGCGAAGCTTATGACCACGACCAGGTGGGGTTTAATTATCGTTTGACCAATATTCAGGCCGCCGTCGGATGTGCGCAACTGGAACGGTTGGATCATCTGGTGGCACGGAAAAGATGGATACGGGATTTTTATGGCCGAGCCTTTGAAAATCTTGACAAAGTCTCTCTGTTTCCCCGATCCGTCCACGGACAGTCGGCGGCTTGGTTTTCCGGCGTTGTCCTGAAAGATAAATCCGTATCTTCTTCTGCGAGCCTGAGAAACTTTTTGCGGCAGCAGGGGGTGGAGGCCAAACCGTTTTGGAAACCGTTGCATCTTCAGGAACCCTATCGCAACGTCCCGGCGACACGTCAGACGGTCAGCGAAAATGTGTGGCATCGGATTGTCGTGTTGCCTTGTTCCACCACGGTGACCGATCTGGAACTTGAACAGGTGGTCGATTGGGTGTATCGCGGAGTCATGGCGTCGTGATTGCGATCAATAACCCTGTTGGTTCGACATCGTCATTGAATCCATTGATCCTGCTGGGGGCGGGAGGGCATGCCCAGGTGTTGCTGGATGCCTTGAACCGTGGACCAAGAAAAGTCGTGGGTGTTTACATCCCCGAAAATGCTGGTGTTCCTCCCTGGGCAGAAACTATCGAAAAAATAAATTCCGATAGACATTTATTGCAGGAATTCCCCCCGGAAAGGGTCGCGTTGGTTTTGGGAATCGGGTCGGTGGGAAACAATGGCAAACGCGAACAACTTTTTAACCATTACCGGCAGCTGGGATATCGCTTTGCTGCGGTTATTCACCCCAACCTGTTTTTGGCGGATGGCGTTGTTTTGGGGGAGGGATGCCAGATCATGGCTGGGGCGATTGTGCAACCCGCGACGGTACTGAAGGATAATGTCATCATTAATACCGGGGCTTGCATCGATCATGAATGTATCATCGAAGACCATGTTCATATTGCCCCCCGGGTTGTGCTATCGGGTGGGGTTCGTGTTGGGCGTGGAGTTCATGTGGGTACCGGAGCGGTGGTTATTCAGGGGGTTTGCATTGGTGCAGGAGCATTGATTGCGGCGGGGTCTACGGTGATCAGAGATGTCGCGGCCAATACGGTTGTCGGAGGGGTTCCGGCCCGACTCCTGGTGGCAAGGGAAAAAATGATGCCTTCTGGAAACTCATGGGGGTAATTCCTGCCGCAAGGGCAGTGAAGATTTACCCCGAGGAAAGTCTATGGGTTGCGATATTTTCGGTTTACCTTCAATTTTTCCCCTCCGGCATTCTTTTTGCGATTCTTCTTGTGAACCTTGGATTTGTCAGGGTGTGAGCAGGTTGGAATGGTCCATTGTGATCTGGCAATTCTTTAGGAATGTTGAACCAGGGAGGAAACAGTTATGACGGCCGTTGAGTATTGGCGAAGGGTTGTCATTGGTTCGCAGACATCGGTACTGGATGTCATGAAAGTGATTGATCGTGGAGCGTTGAGGGTGGCTCTGGTAACGGATGAATCAAGCCGTTTGATGGGTGTCGTCACGGATGGTGACATACGCAGAGGACTTCTGAGTGGGGTCAATATGAAAGATCCTGTGGAGCAGGTGATGGCGCGGTCTCCGACCGTAGCCAGGTCATCCGATGCGGAGGAACGGGTTCTGGCCTTGATGACCAGCAAAAGTATCGACCATATGCCTATTGTTGATGATGAAGGGCGATTGATTGGTCTGAAGACATTAAGGGAATTGGCCAGTCGGGAGCAGCGCAACAATTGGGTCGTTCTTATGGCGGGAGGGCTTGGTTCACGGATGGGTCCGTTGACCAAATCGTGTCCCAAACCCATGTTGAAGGTGGGAACCAAACCCATACTGGAGTTGATTTTGGAGAGTTTTGCCGCTTATGGTTTCAAGCAGTTTTTTTTCTCAGTGAATTATCGCAAGGAGATCATCCAGGATTATTTCAAGGATGGAAGTGCCTGGGGGGTGGATATCCAATATTTGGAGGAGGATGACAGGCGGGGCACTGCGGGGCCGTTGTCGCTATTGCCGGAGGTTCCGCAGGATCCATTTTTTGTCATGAACGGGGATCTTTTAACCCAGATCAACTATAAGAACATATTGGAGTTTCATGAGGAACATGGATCGTTGGCAACGTTGTGTGTGCGGAAGGTGGAGCAGGCGATACCTTACGGGGTAGTGCATACCCACCAACATACTCTGTTGAGTATCGAAGAAAAACCGGTGCAGGAGTATTTTATCAATGCGGGGATTTATTTATTGGATCCCAAGGTTATGAGTTATATTCCGACGAACACCTACTTTGACATGCCCGATTTGTTCCATAAGGTCATAGAGCACGGCCACGCCACAGCGGCATTTCCGTTTCTTGATTATTGGATGGACATAGGCCGGATGGCGGATTTAAAACAGGCGAGTCGGGACTATCCCGAAGTGTTCAACTGAGATCAGGTCTGGGGCACTGGGTTCAAGCTGTTCGTAACCATTCAGTCTCCCCCTCCTTATATTAGGGTTGAAATTGATGCGGGGGTTAAGGGGGGATGATCCCTCCCTTAACCCCCGCAATAATTTCAACCTTAAAAAAAAGGGGGACTGAATGGTTACACTGGGAAGGGGTGCTGGTGCGCAAAGCGGACGTGGTCATCGCCAGGAACTACCTGCACGAGGACGAATTGTGCGCCTTGAACAATCTGGCGGAACAGTATCTGATTTTCGCCGAATCCCAGGCCGCACGGCGCATCCCCATGACCATGGGAGACTGGATCAGAAAGCTGGAAGGATTTCTGACCCTGAGATAGGACAAGCGTGACGCCGCTGTCTGAAATCCAAAAGAGGATTTTGACGCTGCTCGACATTCCGTTTTGGATTTGTACAGAACATGAATGGCATTCGTTAGAATCTCATTAAAAAATGAGCGAATCCTGAGTTATAAGCCCAGTTTCGAGGTTGACATTCGGCGAACATTCACCTTAAACATTCGGTGAAATTTTATCTTGACAATGGGAAATCTCCCGGATACCGTGACGGGACTGCTGCTTGAGACTCTTGGTATGACGAAAGGGTGCTTTCGGAGGATTGCAATAGGGTGAGCATTTGTTGGAGGCTTGTCTGCCGAAGGAGTTTATTACGGTATCAACGGCTATCGAGGAAATCCTGATCCATTGCGTGTCGAGTTGCTCGGGCAGCGTTTCGGCGTTACTTCCATCAACTACGTATCCACTTTGTTCGAGTAAAAATAGACAACGTGTTGATATTGCTTTTAATTTCTACTTATTGCTGCAAGTATTCTTGTTCTATTTCAACGTATGTTTGGCAAAAATTATTGTGGGGGTCCGGAGGGGATCATCCCTCCCGGCGGGGTTCGGGGCAGTGCCCCAAGGTTTTGGTTTTTTGCCCGAAGGGCATCATGTTCGTACCTTAGATCAATAGGAGAGTAGATGATGTACAAGACAATCATATCGTGTGTTGCAACCGTTACTGTGCTTGGAATGCTTATTCCATCGAGTAACAGTCTGGCAGATGAAGGTGAAAAGAAGTATCTAAGTTTTTTATGTGATAATTGTCATGGAAAAGATGGCAAATCCCCCAAATCGGATATTATTCCTGTCATTGGCGGTAAAGGTTATGATTTTATCCGCAAGGAAGCGGCTGATATTCTCTCAGGCGAACGTAAAGGACGGGCTGTTGTCATGCATGCCAAGTATTATTCTACCCAAGCCACAAGTGAATCCTGTGACATTGGTCCTTCGGCGACCGAACTGGACAGTATTGCTAAATGGCTGTCAACACGTTAAAATTCAGGATCAATTCGGGTGACCGTTCCGTTTATCCTGGTTGGCCGGGTTGTGTCTGTGGCATCAAACATTGAGGGTAACTGTTTGGTTGCCCCTCCTGCCACGTTCCTGGCAGGAGGGGCGCGAACTGTCTAGGGGCGCAGCCCCAGGGTTTTGATTTTGTTTTTTTGCCCGCAGGGCATCATGCTCGAAAATTTGTTTTTTTTGTCGCAAGGTAAAGAGTTAAAGTTAAAATAAAAAACCTTTAGCATGTTTGTCTCCAAGCCTCCTCCGGGGGGGATGATTCTTCCCTTAACCCCCACAAATAACTCCCACAAAATTTTTTGCCAAACTTTGTTTCTCCGATACACGGATATAGGCCGGATGGAGGATCTGTGAAACAGGCAGGCCGGGACTTTCCCGAAGTGTTTAACTAAGATCAAGGCTTGGGCGGGCACCCCGGATGGATGGGAAGGATGATTCTTCCACTCCGGGGTGTCCGACAAGCCCAAAGCTGGGGCGTAGAAATCAGACAAGTTCGCGGGCGGCTTGTTCGATTCTGGTCATGGCGGTTTTGATGTCGTCCATGGATATGGCGAAAGAGATACGGACGAACGGATCTTTGCCGAAGGCGGAACCTGGGACCAGGGCGACCTCATGGTCGTTGAGGAGGTGGTCGGCCAAGTCAGCACTGTTTTGGATGAGTTTTCCTTTGGGTGTTTTTTTACCCATCAAGCCCGCAACGCTGGGAAAGACGTAGAAGGCACCTTCGGGTTTGTTGCAATGGATACCGGGGATGGCGTTGAGTGCATGAACGATAAAATCGCGTCGTTCGCGGAACGCCTGGATCATGGGTTGGACGCAGCTTTGATCACCCGAAATGGCGGCAGCTGCGGCCTTTTGGGCGATGGATGTGGCACAGGAGGTGCTCTGTTCCTGGATTTTGGCGATGGCCTTGATGGCATCGCGAGGTCCTGCGGCGTAGCCGATGCGCCAACCGGTCATCGAGTAGGTCTTGGACACCCCATTGAGGAGGATGGTGCGATCTTTGAGGAAGGGGGCGACTTGGACAATGTTGTTATTATGGAATCCGTCGTAGACAATTTGTTCGTAGATGTCGTCACTGATCACCCAGACGTTAGGGAGTGGCCGGAGGACTTCAGCGATTTTTGCCATTTCATCGACGGAGTAGGCGGCACCAGTGGGATTGGATGGGGAGTTGATGACCACAAAGCGGGTTTTTGGGGTGATGGCGGCTTTGAGTTGTTCAGGCCTGAGTTTGAAACCGTCAGACTCTTGGGTATCGACGATGACGGGATGACCGTCAGCGACCAAGGTCATGTCGGGATAGGAGACCCAATAGGGGGCGGGGATAATGACCTCGTCACCTTGATTAAGCAAGGCCAGGGCCATACTGAAAAAGGCCTGTTTTCCTCCGGATGTGACCAGGATTTCGTCCAGGTTGTAGGTCAGATTGTTATCGCGAAGCATTTTGGCGACGATGGCTTTTTTGAGTTCGGGGATACCATCGACGGGGGTGTATTTGGTAAAGCCTTCGCGCAAGGCGGTTATAGCGGCCTGTTTGATATGGTCCGGGGTGTCGAAATCCGGTTCTCCGGCTCCCAGGCCGATGACATTTTTTCCTTGAGCGCGCAGCTCCTTGGCCTTGGCAGTGATTTGCAGCGTGGCCGAAGGTTTTACCTTCTGAATGCGTTGGGATAGAACGACCATGAATTGTCTCCGGCATTGGATGGAAGGTCAAGCGACGGCGCGAATCTAGCATCGTTGTGTGGTGAAATATAGGGAGATCTTGTTTCGGTGGATTTTTTTTGAAGGTATCGGAAAAATAATTTATTCACGATGTCATCGTTATTGGGCCGGGTCAGGATTCTTTGAGGGCCATGATTTCGGAATCGGCAAAACGAAGACGCAAAGTCAACACTTTGCACAGACGGATGAACACGTTTTTGGCCATTTCAGGGTAATCCCGGCTGACTTGGTCGAACAATTGTCGCGACAGGATATAGACCTCGGTATTCATGATCGTTACGGCGTCGGAGGATCGGGGTGCCCGATCGATGAAAGCCATATCCCCCAGAAAGCTGCCACGGCCAAACACCGCTAAGGTGTGTTCCTTGCCGTCCTGGATTGGCAGGACAATGCGTATGCCTCCCTTGCGGATGAAATACATTTCATCACCATCATCGCCACGTTTAAACAAGGTTTCACCCGCCTGAAAACTTCGTGTTTCCACTACTTTGGCCAGGAGTTCAAGTACGCCATCCATGACTTCCTCTTCCAAACCCTGGAAAAGGGGAAAACCAGAGATATCCAATGGCCATTCCTCGGTCGTGCTGGTGCGAGGGTCGCCGATGAGGATACAATCTTCCACCCATTCGATGGCTTCGCTTATATCGGAAAAAATTTTAAGGTGGTCCGAGGGTATGAGACCCAGGTTGGCCAGATGGAGTCTGGGGTCGTTACCGGTGGCCATGGCGGGGGAGGGTTCGGTCAGTACCAAGTGGGAGCCATTTTCGGACAACATGGATTCGATCTGACTGAGCATGTGTGCAGCGGTAAAATCGATGGTTTGGATTCGGCTCATATCGAGCACCAGGAAGCGGCAGGTTCGCAGTTCCGGTTCAAGGCGAGTGAACAATTGATCGGTGGTGCCGAAGAACAGGTTTCCCTGCAATTCGCAGATGACCACACTCTTGTTGTTCTCTTCGAGTATTTTGCGTTCGTTGGGCAAGCGTTGACGTTTGGACGAATATTGACCACCACTCAATTTACGGCGGATCACCGAGGTTTTGACTTGATCGCGCAGGAAGAGCACGACGGCGAGAGCCACTCCGGCTCCGGCGGCGGCGATAAGGTTGAAGGCGACGGCGACGATGACGACGGTGGCGATAACCAAAAAATCGAGGATGGTTTGGCGACGCTTGAGCAGGACCAAGCTGTGCCAATCGACCATTCTGTAGGCGACGACGATGAGGATGCCAGCCAGGGCGGCGATGGGAACCCAGCCGAGGAGGGAACTGAAGAAGAGGAGTACCACGAGGGAAAAAGCCCCTTCCAGGATGCCGGCCAGGCGGCTGTGACCGCCGCTGTTGATGCTGACCAGGGTGGCTCCCATGGTGCCTGCGCCCGGCATTCCACCCAGGAGCGTGGAGAGGAGGTTTCCCGTTCCCTGGGCTACAAGTTCGCGGTTGGAGTTGTGACGGGAACGGGTCAGGGCATCAACAACAACACAAGTTTTTAAAGTATCTACCGAAAGGAGTGCCGACAGGGTGATGGCTGGAACCAACAGGGCGAAAAGATCGCCCATACGCAACTGTTCCAGTGCCTGCCACCGGCTTTGGAACCCCTGACCCAGGGTAGAAAAATCGACATGAATGGCACCGATGAGGAGGGGATTATCGGCCAGGTGCAGCAGTTTTGGATCGTGAAGGCCGGAGAGAAAGTAGGCTCCCATTCCCATCACCAGGCCGAAGACGGGCGCGGGCAGTTTACGGGTAATCCAGGGAGATACGACCATCCCGGCGATGGTGACCAGGCCTGTCAGAATGCCGGTTTTCTGCCACAGTTCGGGATGATGAAATCCTTGCCACAGGGTGACATCAGGCGGAAATCCCAGGAGTTTGGGAACCTGACTGAGGAAAATGAGGAGACCCACACCGCTCAGGTAGCCGGTGACGACGGGGTAGGGGATGAACTTGATGATCCGGCCCCCGCCAATGCCACCGTAGAGCATTTGCAGAAAGGCGGCGACAAGGGCCACCATGGTGAGAAAAATGAGAACTTGGTCGGGGGTGTAGGTACCGCTGGCAAAGCGTTCCATCGCCAGGGCGGAAAGGACTGCCGCCGCCGGGGCGCAAGGGGCGGTGATCAGGCGGGGGCAGCCACCAATCCCTGGGGTAGTCAATCCCAGAGCGACCACTCCCATGACACCGGCCATGGCCCCCATGGGCAGATAGGTCGGCCCCAGAGGGGTAAAGGCGGCAACTCCATAGGCAATGGCCGATGGCAGGGCCACCAGCATGGCTGCCATGCCGCCCCAGGCATCGCCGATCCACGTCAAGGGTTTTTGCACGCAATGGCTCCTGTGCTTCCATTATCAACCGAATTTTTTCCAAACATTATACTCTTTTGGCAAGAAAACAAAGTCAAAGCGTCATCATTCGGTCCCCCCTCTTGACTTTAAGGTTAAAACTCGATAGCAAGGATCTGTTGTTTTGGTTCTTGCCCGAAGGGCGCAATGTTTATGAGTTGGATATACCGATCCGTGCTATGGAAAAAACTCACTGGCCTCGGCATTTTTGTTTTATTACTGTCAGCTGGCTATGGGTATTATCGATGGCAGAATGAAAACGTGGATGCCCGTCGTTGGGTGACGGCCAAGGTGATTCGCGGTGACATCGAGGAAACCACGACGGCCCTGGGTATGCTGCAACCTTTGAATTATGTTGACGTTGGCACCCAGGTTTCGGGTCAGTTGCGCAAAATTCATGTATCCCTTGGCTCCACCGTCGAGGAAGGTGACATGTTGGCCGAGATCGATGCCACCCTTTACGCGGCACGGGTGGAGGCGGCCCAGGCGCAGCTGCGGGGACTCCAGGCCCAATTGGCGGAGAAACAGGCGCAACACGATCTGGCCAGGATTCAATATGAACGGCAGCAAAAAATGTTGGATGCCAATGCGACCAGCCAGGACGCTTATCAAAACGCCCAATTCCAATTGAAAATAACGCAAGCGCAGATGGTGCAACTGACGGCGCAGATGCGTCAGGTGCAATCGACCCTTCGCGCAGATGAGGCCAACCTCGGATACACGCGCATTTTGGCCCCTATGCGGGGCACCATCGTGGCCTTGTCGGCGCGTCAGGGTCAAACCCTCAACGCCAATCAGCAAGCCCCGATCCTGCTCAGGATCGCCGATCTGAACACCATGACGGTCTGGACCCAGGTTTCCGAAGCCGATATTGGACGCCTAAAGCTTGGCATGGAGGCCTACTTCACCACCCTTGGTCGCCCAGAACATCGCCATTATGGAAGTTTGCGACAAATTTTGCCTACCCCCGAGGTGATCAACAATGTGATCCTCTATAATGCCCTGTTTGACGTGGACAATCCGGACGGAAGTCTCGGCATTCAAATGTCCGCCCAGGTCTCTTTTGTCCATGCCGCTGCCAAGGATGTCGTCTTCGTCCCCATTGCCGCTCTGGGTGGGGCAGACAAGGAAAAACGTGGTGGAAAACGTGACCAGGTTAAGGATGGGCAGGCGTCCCGGCGGCATGACAAGATAAAAAACAACGATGCCACGGTGCGCGTTGTGCGTGATGACAGGCTGGAGACACGTAGCGTCGTCGTGGGGATTAAAAACCGCTTGCAGGTACAGATCATCTCCGGCCTTGAGACGGGAGAGGAGGTGGTGATTGCCAATCCGGTCGTCAGTAAACCCTCTGCGGGATCCATGATGGGTGGCAGTTCTTTTTTGGGAGGCGGACATTCTCCTGGTGGTGGCAGATCACGGCCATGACTGTTGCAATCGTCGAAAGCCTGCCGATGATCGTTCTGGAAAAAGTGACCAAAACCTATTTTTCCGGGTCGTTGGCCGTGGAGGTGTTGCATGGCCTTTCCTTGAGGATAAACAACGGCGAATTTATTGCCATCATGGGTGCTTCCGGGTCGGGCAAGTCAACCTTGATGAATCTGATCGGCTGTCTGGATCGTCCAACCTCGGGACGTTTTTTGTTTGCTGGTCGTGATATTTCCCTGCTCGACAAGGATGCCTTGGCCAGGCTTCGATGCAGCACTTTTGGATTTATTTTTCAGCAGTACAATCTGTTGCCCACCGCGACCGCCCTGGAAAATGTTGAAATGCCGGCCATGTACGCGGGTATTCCCAGGAATGAACGTCTTGCCCGTGCTTGCGCGCTCCTGACCACTTTGGGGTTGGCGGAGCGTCTGGGGCATCGTCCTGGTCAATTGTCGGGGGGACAACAACAACGGGTGGCTATTGCCCGCGCCCTGATTAACGGTGGACGGGTCATCCTGGCGGATGAACCCACCGGTGCCTTGGATAGTCGCAGCGGTCAGGAAATTTTGGCCCTTTTGCACCGGCTTAACCGCGAGGGGCATACCATCATCCTTATTACGCACGATCCCATGGTGGCCAGGGAGGCGCGTCGTATCGTGACCATCATGGACGGGACGATTGTTGCCGATACCGACACCACCTCCGATGTGAAACCCGGTGGCATGGTTGCGTCCACCTTGGCCGACGAGGCCCCGGGCCGCTCCATTGGTTGGGTCGAGACGGTAAGGATCGCTCTGCATTCCTTGCGTATTCATGTGTTTCGTACCGTGCTGACCCTGCTGGGGATTATCATTGGTGTCGGCTCGGTCGTGGCCATGTTGGCCCTGGGGGATGGGGCAAAACAGAGTGTGATGACCCGCATCCAGGCCATGGGAAGCAACCTGCTGATGGTGCGTGCCGGATCTCCCAATATGCGTGCGAGTGGTCTGGCGGCCACCCTGATGCCGGAGGATGCCGAAGAAATTTCCCGTCTGCCCAACGTTTTGCGTTCGGTTCCCGAAATGGCCGGTACGGTCACCGTTCGTCTGGGCAATCACGACATCCAGACATCGGCAACAGCCACTTCCGCCGATTTTCCCTTGGCGCGTGATTGGGTTGTGGAATCGGGTATTTTTTTTTCATCCGATGATGTTCGGAGTTATGCCCCGGTGGTTGTGTTGGGACAGACGGTATTGGACAGTCTGTCGGCGTCGGGTGTCGATGTGATCGGACGCAACCTTTTGCTCAACAATGTTCCCTTTCTGGTGGTTGGTACGCTGGTTCATAAAGGTGCCACTCCCTTCGGGACAGATATGGACGACACCGTTTTTGTGCCGCTTTCAACGGGTAGCCTGCGCTTGTTTGGACGACGTTTTTTGCGTTCCATCAACGTTGAGGTCGCGGATGTGAACGCCATGGATGCGACCCAGGAGGCCATAACTACCCTGCTGACCTTACGGCACCGTACCGTGGACTTTCAGGTGCGCAACATGGCTTCCATCCTGGAAACCGCCACGGAAACCCAAAACACCATGACCCTTTTATTGGGATCCATTGCCACCATTTCCTTAGTGGTGGGGGGCATTGGGGTGATGAACATCATGTTGGTCAGCGTTACCGAACGCACCCGTGAAATTGGTATTCGCATGGCTACCGGGGCGCGAACCGTTCATATCCTTTCCCAGTTTCTTATCGAAGCCCTGGTTGTTTGTCTGATCGGAGGTTTGCTGGGGGTGGCGGGCGGTTTGCTCACAGCCATGATTGCCCAGGCGATGGGGGTCAGCGTGCTTCTTTCCTTCCCCCCCGTGGTCATGGCGTTCGGTTTTGCTTTTGCCACCGGGCTGTTGTTTGGTTACATGCCCGCACGCAAAGCAGCCAACCTGGACCCCGTCACCGCACTGGTGGCCAAATGAGGGGCCGTTTTCTTTACTGTTTCAGTATCTGGCGGCCATCTTTTCTGGCGATGCTGTTGCTGCTGTTGGCGGGGTGCGGTTGGACGCAGGATGACCCGGTTCCAAAAGTTAACATGCCACAAAGTTGGGCATTGGGCGTATCCCGAGTGACAGATACCCTAAAAATCGATGGTGTTGCCGACTCCTGGTGGCGGGAGTTTGGCAGTGTGACCTTGAATGATCTGCAACAAACGGCACTGTCCTACAACGATGATCTCAAGGCGTCCGTGGCGCGTTTGACTCAGGCCGAGGCCCAATTGCGTATGGCCGGGGCTTCTTTCCTACCCTCTCTGGAGTTGAAAACCAGCGATCAGGTGGCCCAGGGCAGCAGCAATACCGGTAGAAGTTCGAGTAGTCGTGTTTCTGCGGAGGGAAGTGGTAGCCAGAGGTCGATGCGGGCCGATCTGAGTGCCAGCTATGAAATTGATTTTTGGGGCCGCCAGGCGGCGACCCAGGAGTCTGCGGCGGCGATGCGGGATGTCGGCGGTTTTGACCGGGACATTGTGGCTCTTACGTTGACCGCCGATGTGGCGACCACCTACTTTAAAATTTTAACCTTAAAATCTCGAATCGACAAAATCAAAGAAAATCGGGAGACGGCACTTCAAATTCAACGATTGGTGGGGCAACAGGTGACGTATGGCAAGGCTTTGCCTATGGAAAATTTGCAACAACAAAACATCATCGCCAACCTGGATGCCCAGGTTGCGGCGTTGGAATTGCAATACGCTCAGGCACTTAATGCCCTGACGTTGTTTTCCGGCAAACCGCAAGGGGAGCTGCAACGGGTTACCGAAGTGTTGACGGATATCAACCTGCCGACCATTGCGCCAGGTTTGCCTTCCGACCTGTTGCAGCGGCGACCGGATATTCGTCGTGCCGAGGCCAATTTGCAGGCGGCCAACGCCGACATTCGCGTGGCCCGTGCGGCATTGTTTCCGACCGTTCAATTGACGGGGGATCGCGGTTATGCCAGCGATTCGATCAAAAATTTGTTGACACCGGAAAGCATTCTTTGGAGCTTTGGTGCCGCCTTGACCGCAACCATCTTCGATAATGGTCGGACTCAGGGAGCTATCGAGGTGGCCGAAGCCAAACAGTCGGCTTGGGTGGCGGCTTACCGGCAGACGATCATGGCGGCGTTGCGTGATGTCGATGACAGTCTGGCTGCTGTTCATTGGTTGCAGGACCAGGCGGTGGCTCAGGAAACGGCACTGGCCATGGCCAACGAGTCTTTCCGTTTGGCAAAGGTTCGCCACCAAGCGGGTGCGGTTGATTATTTGACCGTATTGGACGCCCAGCGCACCCTGCTCAAGGCGGAAGATGATTTATTGCAAACGCGCCAGTTGCGTTTGAATGCCGCTGTTGGTTTGTTCAAGGCCCTTGGGGGGGGGCTGTCGTGAATGATCACGAAGTTCCGAAGGCAAAAAAACAAAATCAAAACCCTGGGGCTGCGCCCCTAGACCCCCCTTGGGGGGCAGTAAAATCAAAATCAAAGTCAAAAGAAAAACCTTGTGGGCTGCTGCCTCCAAACCTCTGCCGGGGGGGATGATCCCCCCCGGACCCCCGCAAAAGTTTTTGCCAAACTTTGTTTTTCCGATACGTGAACCTCATGCCCTTCGGGCAAAAGACAAAACTTTGAAGGATTTACCCCTCCCCCCCACCGAGGAAAACGATCCCCCCTTAAACCCCCGAACTGACAGTCTCTCCTCAGCATACCACATATCAAAAGAAAAACATCATCCATTCAAAGGCACCTTGATGAGTCCCAACAATTCAGCGGCACTCAGCCGACCGCTCATGTCTCCCCCTTCCAGCAGATCGTCGGCCAGATCACGTTTTTGGGCGTGCAATTCAACAATTTTTTCCTCGATGGTTCCCCGGGTCACCAAACGATAGACCGTCACCGGACGTTTCTGACCAAAACGGTGCGCCCGGTTGGAAGCCTGGTCCTCCACCGCCGGATTCCACCAGGGGTCCATGTGAATGACATAGTCGGCCGCCGTCAGGTTGAGACCGACACCGCCCGCTTTCAGGCTGATCAGAAAAAAATCACCTTCCCCTTTTTGAAAAGCGTCAATACTGGCCTTGCGCTTGGGAACCGGGGTCGAACCATCCAAATATTGAAAAGAAATTTTTTCCGCAGTCAAAAATTCACGCAGAATGGTCAAATGATCGACAAACTGACTGAAAACCAATGCCTTATGCCGGTTTTCCAAAAGGGTGCGGGCAACCTCCTTGAAGGTTTCCAATTTGGCACTTTGCAGATGAATATCGGGTTGTACCAGACGGCTGTGACAACAGGCCCGGCGCAGCTTCATCAGTTCCGCCAAAATCGCCAGATGCCCCTTTTCGTCCCCCCCTTCCAGATTGTCCATGGCCTGCTGACGCAACGATTCATAAAAAGCCGCCTCCTGAGATCCCATCTCGACATGCAACACAATCTCGGTCAATGGCGGCAATTCTTTCAAAACCTGATTTTTGGTCCGTCTGAGGATGAACGGGCGAATAACCATTTTCAACCGCCGCGAGGCTTCCCGATCCTGGTAGCGTTCGATGGGAAGGGCGTAGCGTTCATTGAACCGTTCCATCGATCCCAGCAGGCCGGGGTTGATAAATCGAAACAGATTCCACAATTCACCCAAATGATTTTCAATGGGAGTGCCGGTGGTGATGACGCGAAAATTTCCCTTCAACGACATGGCCGCTTTGGAACGTTTGGTCATCCTGTTCTTGATGGCCTGGGCTTCATCCAGAATGATGGTATTCCAGGTAACATTGGACAGGAGTTTCTCCTCGATTTGCAACAAAGCATAACTGGCCACCAAAACATCAAACTTCTTGAGTCCGGCAACCTGCTCCTGGCGGTTTGGGTGGGGGCAAAACGTTTGATTTCCGCTTCCCAATTGGAACACACCGAAGTGGGGGCCACCACCAACCCCACGCCATCGGCGGCACGGCTGAGAAGAATGGCCATCGCCTGGAGGGTTTTGCCCAACCCCATATCATCGGCCAGACACCCCCCCACCCCCCAAACCGACAGGCGGTGAAGCCAGCGAAACCCTTCGATCTGGTACTCCCTGAGTTCCGCCTTGAAGGTTGATGGAACCTCGGCATCGTCCGCTTCCATTTTCTGCAACCGGGCCACCTGCTCCTTCCAATGCTTGTCGCCTGTAACGTGACCACTCTCCCCGGCAACTTCCCGCAACCACGGCGCAGTCAGCCCATGGATGCGCCACCCCCCCCCCGCCCCTTCTTCCCCCATATCCAACATTTCCGCCAAACGCCGGCGAAAGGCCTCGGTCAAGGCGGCAAACTGACCATTGCCCAACGCAATAAAACGTCCCCCCCCTTCCCGGGCCAATTTTAATAATTGCCCCATTTCCAGCACCAAGGCGTCGTCCAGTTCCACAGCCCCCGAGACGGCAAACCAATCGCGTTCCCGGCGTATTTTAAGTTGCACCTGATTCATGGCCACCTTGTGTGCAACCCGGAAACGTTCCCCTTCGGGCCATTCGACCAGAACCTTGTCTCCAAGCTCCTGGAGTTCCATCAGCAGTTCCAGGCTATCTTCCAACGCCCCCAGATTCCAAACCCGATCATCCGCCGACCTGCCCGCCAGGGTAGGACACAACGCCACCAATTCGTCCGCCAGATTTTTCTCCCGTTGAAAATCACGACGGGTTTGCACCCGTTTGCCATCACGCTCGGCAAACATCAGCACCCCCCCACGTCCAGGCTTGCACCAGGGGCCGGTGGTCGAGAAGGGACGAACCATCAGGCGCACCGACAACCCTTCACCGAAAGGCAGCAATTGCAGCCTGGGTTTTACATCGGACGCCACTTCTTCCACACCTTTAAGCTCCGCATCCACGGTGGACTGAACGTTGACGACCGTTGCCAGACGAGCAACCACCCCCATGACCCGGGCCTTCTGGGTATCGGGACCGCTAAAACCATCGGGTCCAAGGATATCGGCAATCTTGTGGTGTTCGCCGGTAATTTCGATGACCCGGCAACGCTGTTCCCCCTCCCGCAACACCATCACCCCAGGCCCTTCGATTTTTTGGGCAAAGCGGATACGCACCCGGCCATTGTGCTCGTGAACCAACAGTTCCGGTTCCCCTCGCACCACCTCGACATGAACTCCGGGCTGGTCCAACCAATAGACATGGGGATGTCCGACCAAGGCCAACATGGCCCTGGCCCAATCAAAATCGTAGCGGGTACCGTGATAAATGTAATCCTGACGAATGGCGGCGCATACCTTGAGATCCTGCGGGGTGAGATAGCCCCACTGCCGGGGTTCGGAACCGTGGAGCCTCCTGGCGGACACCGCCTTGCCCCGACTCCATTCTCCTGCGCCAGAAAGCGTTTGTTCCCTGGGTTGAATGTTACCGCGATGGCCATGGGATTCGATCAACCAAACCAGGCGTTTGTTGCCTTCCTCCACGGGGGGGGAAAGGGGATCCTCCTTTCCGCCCACAAGGCTCATGAGGGCAGACAAGGTTTGTTCCCAACGTTCCTCACGGCGAATCTGGGGGGTAATGCAGTCAAAACCCAACTGTTGTTCCAGTTCTTTGACCGTTTGTCGATATTTTTCGTCTCCGGACAACCAGTGCAGAAGCTCCGCGCTTTCCATGGCCACCCACGGATAATGATTGGACAGGGCTTTTTGGTGAATCCCCTGGACACGTTCCCGGATAGCATCGATCGCAGCGACCTCGTGGTCCACCCAGTACAGGGCCATCATCCGCAACATTTCGGGCAATCCGTCCAGAGCCGAAGGTCTTACCGCCTTGGGCAATCCCGGATTCCACCCTCCCTCACGGGCGACCAACAAGGGATTTGTTTCCTGACGCAACCAGGGGAGGCCGTCGTTGCTCAGTCCGGAGCGATAGCCCAAAATTGACAAGGCATGATCCGAATCACCCCCCCTGGCAATAGCCACCGCCCGGCAGGCCTGGTATCCCGATGCCAACGGATTGTTTCGGTTGCGCTCCAGACGCTGCACCAGATTCAACAGGTGCTGACGCTCTTCTCCCCCCCCTTGTTTCAATAAACCCAGCAACAAAAACAAACCGGACCAATAATAAGGGAAAGCCCGTTGTTTGCGCAGCGACCTGGAGTCGTCCAAGATGGCGATGGTTTTATCGAGGGCGGTGATGGCCTGACGGTTTTTTCCCCGTAAAAAGTCGATCCACCCCTTGAAAGCGGCTGCCGCTTCCACGGGGTTAGGTCCGGAAAGCAGGTCCGAGGCTTCCTTTTGCCGACCCCCAACCAGGAGGACAACCATGTAAAGGGCGCGTAACCATGGTCCGGTCTTGTCGCACTTTTGGTCGCGATGCCGTTTGAGCAGTTGCTCCACATCCACCAGCGGATCCAGATTGATCAACGCCAACTCAAGCGTTTCCTCAACAACCCAGGCCTGGATTCCGAGGGGCAGAGCCTCCATGCGTTCCAGATCCCAGGGATGGGCGCACAGCCGTACCAAAGGGGGATTTTTCCGGTAGTCCTCTGACCTTTGGTTGGCGGCATAACCCAGGTAGCGAAACACCCGATCTTCGTCGCCCGTCAACAACCCCAGACGAATTTCCCGCACCGCACGTTCAAAATTCAACAGGCGCGGTTCCCCCCCCATGGAGCCGGAATGGAGTACCGACGGCAATTCCGCTTCGACCACCTGCATCATGTCCTGACACACACCATCCGCCACCGCCAGACGCACCGCATCATCGGCAATGGCGGGGGCGATGCGAAAATGAAATCCCGTATCCAGATCCCGCTTGAGCAACTCCGAAGCGATCAAGGCATCGATATGGGATTGGAGAGTCCGGACAGAAAACCAGGTACGGCTGAGCATTCTGACGTTCAATTTTTTCAGACAAGCCACAACCAGGGAGGCGGGAATCACATCGTAGGCAATAGCCATCAATTGCACTATTTTTCTGTCCGGATCGGACAGGTGCGCCAGTCGGGACAGCAGGATTTGGGAACCAAGAGCGGTTTCAGACAACGATCAAACCTTCATTCTGGAATAAAAAAGCGACCACGCACAAAAGGGTGATCATCTCCATAAACCCCCTTCAGGGTCAAGGAAGAGCAACCATCGCATCCCTGCCTGCATGGACAACCCCTTGACGTAAAGGGAAAATGGATGGAAAATTTGGCTGTTGGCTTCGGAATGGCTCAAGCATTGAAGGATCCATGAACCAAGACCCTGCACACGATCCCGGTTCCGTGGGACTGGTAACCACCCAGGCCATCACGCTTTTTGAACAAGGCGAACCTTTGCGTCTCGATAGCGGAGCCGCTCTTGGGCCCATCAACGTCGCCTATGAGACCTACGGCAAACGCAACAGCGATTCCAGCAACGTTATTTTGATCTGTCATGCCCTCTCCGGCAATGCCCACGCCGCCGGACGTCATCACGCTGCCGATACCAAAACCGGATGGTGGGATGGCTATATTGGTCCCGGTAAACCCTTTGACACCGACCGGTTTTTTGTGATCTGCTCCAACAATCTTGGCGGTTGTGACGGCACCTCCGGCCCTTCCAGCATCGACCCGAAAACCGGCAAACCCTACGCCCTGGACTTTCCATTGATCACCATCGGTGACATGGTCCGCCTGCAAAGGGAATTGCTCAAACATCTGGGAATACACAAGGTTCTGGCGGTCGCAGGGGGGTCCATGGGGGGAATGATGGCATTGCAATGGGTATTGGACTATCCCGACAGCGTTTCCGGTGCCCTGGTAATCGCCTCCACCCCCCGGTTGTCGGCCCAAAATATTGCCTTTAACGCCGTCGCCCGGCAAGCCATCACCCAGGATCCCGATTTTAACCATGGAAACTATTACCAGGGTCCCAAACCGGAACGGGGATTGTCGGTGGCCCGCATGATGGCCCACATCACCTATTTGTCGGAAAAGGGTTTGCATGAAAAATTTGGCCGCCGCTTGCAAAATCGGGAAAATTTTTCTTTCGCCCTGGAAACCGACTTTGCCGTAGAATCCTACCTTAAACACCAGGGATCGACCTTCGGCAAAAAATTTGATGCCAATACCTATCTTTACATCACCAAGGCCATGGACTATTTCGATCCGTTTCCCGATCCGGAAACCACCGCCCGGCACTTGAAAAGTGTCAACGCCCGCCTGTTTGTCATGAGTTTCGACACCGACTGGCGTTTTGACAGTTCCCGCTCCAAAGAATTGGTGCGTATCCTTAATTTGCATCAAAAAAACGTTTCCTATCAGGAATTTCACTCTCCCCATGGCCACGATTCGTTCTTATTGCCGGATCATGAATACCAGCTTTCGATAGCCACATTCATCAATCGACTTTACAACGAACACATGCGGCGTCAGCCCCAGAAAGATTCGCATCCATGACGGAAAGCCATGAATCATCCTCCGCCCCTCCGGCTAGGTCTTCCGATCTTCGCATCGACCAGGAAGTCATCGCCGGACTCGTTGGCAACGGGGCACGAGTCCTTGATCTGGGCTGTGGCGATGGTTTGCTCCTGGAATACCTTATCAACAATAAAAATGCGCGCGGGTTCGGGGTGGAAATTTCCACCCAAGGGATGCACGCTTGCATCGCCCGAGGTCTTCCGGTCTACCATGGTGACATCGACCAGGGGTTATCGGATCACACCGATGGGGCCTTCGACTATGTCATTTTATCGCAAACCCTCCAGGCGGTACGCCGTCCCAGATTTGTCATGCGTGAAATGTTGCGGGTCGGCAAAAAAATCATCGTTTCCTTTCCCAACTTTGGCCATTGGAACATTCGCCTGAAACTTCTCGTTTCCGGACGCATGCCCAAAACACCCATGCTGCCCTACGAATGGTTCAACACCCCGAACATACACATGTGTTCCATCCTTGATTTCCAGGATTTGTGTCGGCAGATGGGAATCAACATCATTGAGCAGATTCCCTTGGCGGCGTGGGGTGGATTGCCGCGCAGCCCCCTTAAAAGGCACTTGGTCAAAATTCTTCCCCGAACCGTTTCCAACCTGCTGGCCCCGGTGGCGGTGTTTTTACTGGAAAAGGGGAAGGGATGAATTCTTCCGTGCTGTCCATGTTTCTGGACGAAGATCAAATCCATCGCCGCATCACTGAGTTGGCCCAGGAACTGTATCCGCAGTTGCCGCCCGACCCCATCGTCATTGGAATCATGAATGGGGCTTTCATGTTTACGGCGGATCTGGTTCGCGCTTTGAGTCGTCTGGGGCTTCGCCCCCGGATGGATTTTATCACCGTGTCGTCGTATGGTTCGGGAGTAGCCCGATCGGGAAAGGTTAAAATCCTTTTGGACAGCACCCTGAACGTTCAGGGAAAATGGGTATTGTTGCTGGACGACATTCTTGATTCGGGACACACCCTAAAAACTCTCCAGAGGCACCTGATCGACAAAGGAGTGGCAGAACTGGTCACCGCCGTTTTTCTGGACAAACCTTCGGGGAGACAGACCCCGGTGGCGTGCGATCATGTGGGGTTCAGCGTTCCCGATGGTTTCATGGTGGGTTACGGTTTGGACCATGCCGGCAACCATCGAGAATTGCCCTATATTGCCCGGATGGAAATATGACTCTTTTTCAAACGTGCCAGGCCCTGTTGTTTGATCTTGACGGTACCCTGGTGGATTCGGCCCCCGATCTTTGGCGCGCCACCAATCATGTACTGTGCCTGCGTGGGCATGCGGCACTTCCCCTGGAGCAGGTGCGTGACTATGTGGGCAATGGGGCGCGTTTTTTGTTGGCCAGGGGATTTTGGGGCCTGGAAGCCACCCCCCCGGTCAATGATCCCGATTTTGAAGCGGCGGTGAAAGATTTTCTTGACTATTACCGCGAGCACATCATCGATCATTCCCACCCCTATCCGGGGGTCGTGGATACCCTGGAAACTTTGCAGCGGCAAGGTTTTGCCCTGGCTCTGGTCACTAACAAACCCGAATATTTGACCCATTTGATGCTGGAAAAACTCAACCTCAGGCGTTTTTTTCCGGTGGTGGTGGGTGGTGATACCCTCCCGGAACGCAAACCGCATCCGCTCCCCATGGTCCATGCCATGCGTCAATTGGGGACGCCGGCGGCGGCAACCATCATGATCGGGGATTCGGAAACCGACAGCCTGGCCGCCCGGAACGCCGGTTGCGGTCTGATCATGGTGAGTCACGGTTACAACCGAGGTTTGCCCCTTGAAGATTTAAAACCTGATGGGATCATTCATCATTTCAACCAACTCATCGGACTCCTGCCGAGTCCGCGGTCAACCATGGCAACCATCAATGAATTCAACACCGCAACTTAAACTGGGTATCCCCAAGGGCAGCCTGGAGAAGGCCACCGTCGAACTCTTTGCCCAGGCGGGCTGGGCCATTTCCATCAACTCGCGCAACTATTTTCCCGCGATAGACGATCCATCACTGGTCTGCAAGCTCATGCGCCCGCAGGAAATGGCGGTGTATGTCGCGGACGGGACGCTGGATGTGGCTTTGACGGGATGGGACTGGATCATTGAGCGCGACTGCCAGGACAAGGTCACCGAGGTGGCCACCCTGGAGTATTCCAAAAATTCAAACAAACCCTGCCGCTGGGTTTTGGTTGCTCCGGAAGATTCTCCCATCAAGGACATCAAAGATCTTCAAGGTAAAAGGATCGCCACCGAGCTGCAAAGTTTCACCCGCCGCTACCTGGAGGATCGGGGGGTTCAGGCGGAAATCATTTTTTCCTGGGGGGCCACGGAAGCCAAAGTGGTGGAAGGTTTGGTGGACGCCATCGTAGAAATTACCGAAACCGGATCCACGCTCAGGGCGCACCGGCTGAGAATCGTCGAAGAACTTTTGGAAACGCGCACCAAACTCATCGCCAACCCCAAGGCAATGGAGGATCCGTGGAAGCGGGGAAAGATTGAACAGATCGCCCTGCTGTTGAGCGCGGCCCTCGATGCACGGCACAAGGTCATGTTGAAAATGAATGTGCCGGCCCACTGCCTTGATGCCGTCATGGCCATTCTTCCCAGTTTACAATCCCCGACCGTCAATCCCCTTTTGGACACAGCTTGGCGTGCGGTAGAAACAGTGGTGGACCGGGACCGGGTTCGGGATCTTATCCCCCTGTTAAAAAAGGCGGGGGCCATAGGTATCCTGGAATTTGATTTAAAAAAAGTGGTATGATCCTCGGTGGAGAGCTGAATATTTGTGTATCGAGAGAACACCGTTTGGCAAAAATCATTGCGGGGGGCCGGGGGGACCATCCGCACGGGTAGGGATTTAGAGGTGGAGTACCCAGGGTTTTGGCTCTTACCCTAAGTGCGTCATGTCCGACAGGAGGGCGAGGGGGGAGCTTGGTTTTATAGATTTCCCGTTTACCGACTTGGTTCTTAATCAACTTAACCAAACAGAAAATATGGAAAAACCATGAAAAAAAAGCCACTTGGAATTACCGAGGTCGTTCTGCGGGACGCTCACCAGTCTCTGTTTGCCACGCGCATGCGTATCGACGACATGCTGCCGATTGCCGCCAAGCTGGATAAAATCGGATATTGGTCTCTTGAGACCTGGGGTGGAGCGACCTTTGATGCCTGTATTCGCTTTCTGGGAGAAGACCCCTGGGAGCGGCTGCGCCGCCTGAAAGCGGCCATGCCCAACACCCCCATGCAGATGCTGTTTCGGGGACAGAATATTTTGGGCTATCGCCATTATGCCGATGATGTGGTGGAAAAATTTGTGGAGCGTTGTGCCGTCAATGGAATGGATGTCTTCCGCATTTTCGACGCCATGAACGATGTACGCAACCTGGAAACGGCGATCCGCTCGGTCGTCAAGGTGGGCAAGCATGCCCAGGGGACGCTGTCCTACACCCTGAGTCCGGTTCATAAAACCCAGTTTTGGCTGGATATGGCCAAGCAAATGGAAGATTTGGGAACCCACTCCATCTGCATCAAGGACATGGCTGGGCTGCTCAAGCCGTATACGGCGGAGGAATTGGTTTCCAAACTCAAAGAGACCGTCAAACTGCCCATATCCATGCACTGCCACGCCACCACCGGCATGTCCACGGCGACCATCCTCAAAGCGGCGGAAGCCGGGATTGACATGGTGGACACCTCCATTTCTTCGATGTGCATGACTTACGGCCATTCCGCCACCGAGTCGGTTGTTTCCATTCTTGAGGGAACTTCGCGTGATACGGGTCTGGACATCAAGCTGTTGGAAGAAATCGCCGCCTATTTCCGTGAAGTGCGGAAAAAATATGCCAAGTTTGAAGGGAGCCTCAGAGGGGTGGATTCGCGCATTCTGGTGGCCCAGGTTCCGGGCGGCATGCTGACCAACATGGAAAGCCAGTTGAAAGAGCAGGGGGCACTCGACAAGTTTGACGCTGTTCTTGAAGAGATTCCCCGGGTTCGCAAAGATTTGGGTTACATTCCCCTGGTCACCCCGACCTCGCAGATTGTCGGAAGCCAAGCGGTGTTCAACGTTTTGAGTGGTGAGCGGTACAAATCCATTGCCAAGGAGACCCGGGGTATTTTGCGGGGCGAGTATGGTGCCACGCCGGCGCCGATGAACAAGGAACTTCAGGCGCGGGTTTTGGAAAAGGGGGAGAAACCGGTCACTTGCCGTCCCGCCGATCTTTTGGAACCGGAGGTGGATAAACTCACCGATGAAGTGAAAAAGCTGGCGGCGGAGAAGGGGATCAAACTGGCGAAGGATGTCATTGATGATGTGATGATCTATGCCTTGTTTGCCCAGGTTGGTTTAAAATTTTTGCAAAACCGCGACAATCCGGGAGCTTTTGAACCCCCTCCCGGGGTCGAGGCGGCCAAGCCCAAAGCGGAAGCGGCGGCACCGGCAGCGGCGGCAGCGGCACCGGCAGCGAGCGGACAAGAGGGAAAACGCCTGGTCTACATTGGGGACATTCATTCGATGCGTTGGGGTTTTGTCCCTGTAGCGGGAGGAGAGGCGTCTCCCCGTCAACCGGCGAAATCCCGCAAAGCGGGGGCTTCCAAGGCTGCGGCGGCACCGGTGGCGGCGGACGGAAAAAGCACGACGGTTCCCTCCAATCTGGCGGGTACCATTTGCAAGGTGGTGGCCGAGGTTGGCAAACAGGTGAAAGCAGGAGAAGTCATCGTTATCATCGAAGCCATGAAGATGGAAGCGGAGATTCAGTCTCCCAGGGATGGGACGGTGACCGCCATTAACGTCAAGAAGGGGGATCTGGTCAACGTTGGTGCTCCTTTGCTGACCATTTCTTGAGGAAGCGTTCTGGGACTTTCTGCCGGAGAGAGGTGTGTTTTTCTCTCTGGCAGAAAGTTATCGGCGTAACTTGGTTATCTTGGAGGGTGTGAATGGTCCATGCTTGAAAACGGGCGTCCCAGTTGTCGCACTGTACAGGGTGGGATTTCTGGGATCTTGGGAAGGACCTCTGGATAAAAAGGATAAAAATCAATGGAAATAAAACTTGAAGGCCGTCAGTTGGATATAGGCGATGAGTTGAAGGAACGGATTACCAAGCGGCTTGAAAATTTGGATCAACGTTTCGGTCCTATTACCAGTGCCAGGTTTACCATTGAAAGGCATGCGCATAAGAACGAGCAGCGGGCTGAGGCCAAGGCGATCATCAACGTTCCCGGCAACACGATTACCGCCACCAAAGAATCCGCGACTGTGGTTTCGGCCGTCAACGAGACCATTGACACACTTACAGAGGAACTCAAAACCCACGCGGAAAGAAAAAAGAAGAAAGCTGCCCATTAGTCCCCCGCTTTTTTAAAAAAGGTTTTTAACTATCGCGGGGGTCCGGGGGGGATCATCCCCCCCGGCGGAGGTTTGGAGGCAGAGCCTCATTATTCCTGCTTTGTCGCATTTAACCTTTGGAGTTTATTGAAAAGAAATAGGTAGGTCGGCACAACAAAGGGAAAATGCCATTCTCGAAAAAATCCGGCGATGATATATCACGGTTTTTTTGTCGGAAACCGGTCGAATTTATTTTCCATAGAAGAAAATCGCGAGAGTCGGGGTATGACCAAGCCAAATAGAGACGTCATTTTTATTCTGTCCGGGGGCGGAGTTAGGGGGTTGGCCCATGCTGGAGTTTATGCCACCTTATGTGAAAAAGGGTATTCCGTTAGGTATGTTATTGGGACATCGGCCGGAGCATTGGTTGGGGGAATGATCGCTGCGGGCTATGAGAGTGAAGAATTATATTCTGTTCTTTTAAAAATGAATTTCGGGTTGTATAGATGAAGGTCTGCTGGCGTTATGGTATGAAGAAGAAATGCGCCGCAAACTTGCTCTTAATGACAACCGTAAAGTGAATTTTAACGATTTAAAAATTCCGTTCGTGGCGGTAGCGACCAATTTAACTAGCTATTCCCATGTTATCTATTCAAAAGAAGTTACTTCAGAGCAAAGTGTCACGCAGGCGGTTATTGCATCCTCCAGTTTTCCTTTCTTTTTTCAAGCAAAACGTGAATTAGCGAACTCTATTACCGATGGTGGTCTCGTTGCAAATTTACCAGTTTCCGTTCTCCTTGACAGACAAGTTTTGCCTAATGTTGAGTCGTTGCAATTATTTCGACCCCTGGTTGTTGCTGTACACTTGAAAGATAGTGTCGAATCTTGGGGGCCATTTGGGAAAGTAACACTTGGCAAAAAACTTGTTAGCGCGGCTATGTTATCTAATGCGAAATTACAATTACTCCTCCTTAAGTTACTACCTTGGGAATCCTGTATTATTGAAGTAGACGTGTCTTCTGTCTCAGCTTTAGACACCTCCGTAGGTCTGGATGTCAAAGAGAATTTGTATAATAGAGGAAAGCAGAAGGCATTGGATGCTTTACCTGTGATTTCTGGTGATTTCAATCCGCTTCGCGATAATACTTTTGTTAAACACAATAGAAACGATTCTTCTGATGAAAAAGATCGTTCCCATAGAAATGATTATGTTATTATTCGTATTGTTAATGATTTTCTTAAGAAAAGGGCTGGAGAAGTCTCATCCCTCGCTGTTCTTTCACACGTCGTCGAAAGTATATTGGGAATAGCAAATGATGTTTCTGTTAATTATCTGCGCGAGCAAATAGTAAGAGGTAATCTGTGGGAGTTCTCAGATGGGATTGGGGTGTCTGGTAAGGGGCACGACTTACTTTTTGAATTAGATAGGAGGATATAGTGATGGGTAGAAAATTTCAAGTTTCTAATGAGAGAGATCGCATCTACCAGGGTGGACTGTTAGACATTCCCCATCTAGGACTTCTGACAGTCAGTTCCATGAAAGAGTATAAAAAAAGATTTGTGGAAACGTGGGGGGCTGATCCGGCAGGTATCGTAATTCCAGTTTCTCAAGCTGATGGGTTGTTATTCGACATTGATGGAATACGGTATCCGCATTCCCGCGTGTTGAGCCAACTAAGGCAAGCCAATATTGGAGCCGGGAATTTCAATGCTGTAATACGCATGGTTAGCGGGGAATTTAGAGAAGTCTATTTGTCAATAGATCCGAGGTTGCCTTTTGCGTTATCTGAGGCTGTACAAGTCGAGGATTCCCGGGGCATTGGCTCCCCAAGAGTGTGCTTCGGGAACACTAAGATCCAGTATCTACTTGGAGCAATTCTTGGCACAGCGGTTGATTTGGCTACTCAAGGCCTTGATCCGAGCAAGACACGATTAGCAGGTGTGGTTTTGGATGTTGTTAACATATGGGGGATGGGTGCAGAACAAGGAAGGATTCATCTGACATGCTTTTGTGCAAACTGTAAAGCTTTTTTTAAAATGGACCCCTCATTTGATCTAATGGCTTTATTTCAGGATTTTCCAAATCCATGGAATCTTGTCCTTCAAGAATCTGAAAATGGGATTTCATATATTGATGATATAGCTCCAGACATGTCGGCTAGACGAATAGTTGGTTTGAGTCGTACCAAGGGGTTTGCCTCAATATTTAAGGATGCGGACGATGTAAAGCTTCAGAATCTAGCGCAATTTTTATTGAGATATATTGAACTGCGTCACAACCAAACAGTGTTTGCTTGCAATGCTATATTTAAGGAGGCACTCCAAGATCTAGATGCACAAAACATAAAGAAGATAATTATCATGGAGGGTGAGGAGTACGGTTGGACATCCGGCTTGCAACTAAGGCGGCTGGACGACATTGGCATACAAAAATCGTTTCTGAATGTTGATGAAATCTGGTTTAACCCGACTTCATCTATCAATAGTCTTGTACATAAAAACTATCGCTACTACATGTGCCGTCGATCCCGTTACCTTGTAGACGCTCTTTTTGAGAGAATTGACGATAGCGCGGATGCGCGAATTATGGCAATCACTGCTCTCGGCAATTTGGCCGGTGACAAATTAAGGAAAATGATGAAAATCATGATTGCAAAAACTCTTGGTGCGATGATGTCAGGGAAAGATCATTTGCGGATGCTTCCTTCTCCTGAAGAAAATCCAAGAAACGTTGGATTTATATCCCCAGGAATTAGTGACGTCATAGTGGAAAAATACATATAGGGTATAATTCCATAATTCCGAAATCCGTCTAAGTCCGGGGACTGCATGTCCACTTTGAATCCGGGGACATATATGGACCCGTACCCCAGTGCAAGAGTTTTTTTTTGTGGTGGCGCAAACAGGGTCGTGACTGCTGGCACATATTCGGCCTTTCGATATGCGGGAATCCGGGGACATATATGTCCACGGAGGTTCGGGGACGCGCCATGCTTTGTGCATTGCCCGCCAAAGGTTGGGGAAGACAACAATGGGATCGAAAAGATTGCCGACTCGTTTCATGACGACGTCCGGCCGGGCCGGCCAGGATGGTCTTGCGGCCATCGGCATGCCGCCATTGCTGGTGTGATCCTCGTTAGACCCGACATTCCGCACCCCTAGAACACGTTTTAGGAATATATGGCCTCATAGCGTTTTCCGAGGAGTGCCAAGACCCTCCAATGGTACTCGTTCATATTAAGCATAACGCATTGTAGATCTTTAATAATAAGCAGATGGATTCCCGTAAATGTCTGGAATACCCACCGAACTGTAGGGCATTTGGTTGGTTTGCCTTTCTGGTCTGGCAAGGAGATCGTTCTCTGTAAGCGCCGAACCAATACACGACGATGGAAGCCAGGGCCTCCTCCTGCCGTTCCAGACCTTTCAACACCATAGCCCTTGCGCCACAGGATGTTGCCAAATTGGGTCGGAAAGCGTCTGGTCGGTTCTTGGCCAGTTCCCGATAAATTTGGACGGGATC
The DNA here is from genome assembly GCA_015660855.1 of Magnetococcales bacterium. Classification (GTDB taxonomy): domain Bacteria; phylum Pseudomonadota; class Magnetococcia; order Magnetococcales; family UBA8363; genus UBA8363. The sequence goes on along the minus strand of JACSDG010000054.1, from coordinate 31,460 downwards.
CTTGGCTGCCAGCAAGTCTTCAAGAACCTCCGCATCCATCACCAGGGTGTCCAGATCATCCCGGACGGTGTCGATGTGGACGTTCTCCCTGGACCAGTTCGATGGTCTTGGCCCCCAGGGCGTGCCAGAGCAGCTTGCCATGGCCGCTGGGGGGCTTGACCGACGCGTAAACCTGGGTTAACCACTTGTAGTCGGTCTCGTGGGGCTTCAGGCAGGAGTCAACGCCTCCCGGACCATGGATTCGACGAAGACATCGTTGTGGGCGCGTCCCAGCGCGTCAGCGGCCACGAAACACCAGCCCTGCCTGGAGAGGGTGTCCAGAACCATCTGCTCGACGGTGTTTTCTTCGTTGAACATCCAAGGTGCTCCCTATGGGCAAATCACTATAACGGTTTCCATATTATCTTTTCATGGCGTGAAATCACAATAAGGAATTCCATATTCATTTTTCGGCCTGGAAAATATCCAGGTAGGGCCGGAACCGGAAAAAGCGGTTCCTCTGGTAGCCGGTCACCTCCTCCAGCAATTTCATCTCGCCGAGGGCCGCCACCAGTTGATTGGCGGCCTGGTATTGAAGTCCCAGTTCCACCGCCACTTGTCCGACATTGACCGCCGGACGCCGGTAAAGAAATTGAATCAATCGCCGCCCATTTTCCGCCCGCCGTCCCAGGGTGACAATACGTCCGTCGATCTCCTGGCGCAGGGCCAGCAGTTGGCGGAAGGTCTCCTTGCCTTTCTCGGCGGTCTCCTCCACGGCCTGGAGGAAGAAGCGGCACCAGTGACCGAGGTCGTTGGATTCCCGCGCCCGGGTCAGGGCGTCGAAATAGGCCCCTCGGTGTTTTTCCAGATGCGCGGAGAGATAGAGGGAGGGCTTGGCCAACAATTCGTGGCTTACCAGATAGAGCGTGATGAGCAGGCGACCAATGCGGCCATTGCCGTCAAGAAACGGATGGATGGTCTCGAACTGGTAATGGGAAAGGGCACAACGGATGAGGTGGGGTACCTGGATGGCGTCGTTGTGCCAGAAGGCTTCCAAATCGCTCAGCAAATCGGGCAGGTCGTCGTAGTGGGGCGGGATGAAGGCGGCGTCGGCCAGGGTCGCTCCACCCACCCAGTTTTGACTGCGGCGGAATTCGCCCGGCGTTTTCCGCTCGCCGCGCACCCCCTGCATGAGAGTGGCGTGGGTCTGTTTCAACAGCCGCAACGACAGGGGCAACTCGCGCAGGCTGGCAATGGCCTCGTTCATGGCACAGACGTAGTTTTGCACCTCGCGCCAGTCGTTGCGCCGTTCCGGCAGAATCTCCTCCTCCTCCAGCACCGCCTCGTCCATCTCGGTGCGGGTGCCTTCGATGCGGCTGGAAAGATTGGCCTCCTTGAGAACGTGCATTTGCAGGTACAGATCCACCTCGGGCACGATCAGGGTGAATGCGTTCAACTCCCCCAATGACCTGGACGCCCGCTCCAGCAACGTGCCGATGCGCGGGTCGTCCCAGGACCACTCCTGGTTGATGGGCGCGGGGTGAAAGCTCTTGTATTGGTACTGCTGACGGAGCTTGCCGGACTGGAATGCCTCGAATTTCATGGCTCCGACCTTGAATAGTTACCTTTATTTTTCCGATATCTGTCACCGGGCCCCATCTACCAAATCACTCCTTCTGTCCCCGCCACATCGGCATTTCCAGGAAGCAAATCCTCAGGCAAAAGGATGTTGGCCTGATCCACCAAGTCACTATAACCCGTCGGCCATTCATTCCCTTTTTGCCAATCCATCCTATCCATGAAACCAAAGGCCTCCCTTGGCACAGACTCCTGAAATTCATTTTGGGCCAGGGCATTTAAAAGGTCTGTCAGGCGTTGCTCGAAAACTACAGGGTCATCCAGTTGATCCACCTGGGGCGGCCATTCTTCGATGACCGTCCCGGCATTCTGGGCAGGCATGACCGCCGCCCCATCTTCTTGCGCTGGAGAGGCGGAAACTTCGACGGGACGATAATAAAACGCCACCTCCTGAAGTTCCCCCGACCGACCGTCTGCGAAAGCAAAATGGCCCTCTGTCAAAATCTGGTTGCTTCCCTTCCATTCCCCGTCGCCAACCGTATCGAGTGATACCGAAACGATACCCCTCTGAGCCAGAGACAGCATCTCCCCCTTGTCGGAAAAACCATCCTGGTTTTTGTCCTGCCAAACCAAAACATCGCTATACGCGATGTCCTGAAAATCAAAGATATGGTCATCATTCTCATCCAGCAGAGACAAAGCCTCCATGCCAGAAAAAGCCGCCCCGGCAAACATGCGCTCCGAAAACAATTCCGTCGCATCTTGAATGACACCGTCATGGTTGCGATCCAACGCCAACAAGGCATCCTCCGGTCCAACCCACCCCGTTGCCTGCCCAACTCCCGTCAAGCCCATATCGAAGCGAATACCCAAGTCCAAATCGACCAACTGGACACCATCGCCGTTCAGGTCCAGGACAATGGGATCCAACGCGGTCACAAGGTTGGTATCGACAAGCAGAGATGTTCCCCCCTGGGTATAGCGGTTGTAGACTTCGCCATCGATGGTCGTTGCATTGGGGGTCAAGGTCCAGCCCGTGCCTATATGGACGGTATCGCTGCCGTCCCCCATGATCCGCAATTCGGTCCCCGAAGGAATGACCTGGCTTAGGTAGGACGATGTCAATCTGAGTACATGAGAGCCGCTGCCAGCCTGCAGATCGATCACTTCAAACCCGGTCCAGCGATAGCCCGATACCGTTGTCATATCCAGGTTAAGGTCGGCAACCTTGAGGGTATCGATCCCTGCCCCTCCATCCACAAAATTAAAATTCAGATTGTTCAATTCAATAACATCGTTGCCCCCTTCCCCGAAGAGCAGATCGTTGCCATTGGCGGTCAGAGTGTCACTACCATCACCTCCCAGCATGACATCCTGTCCAGCCGTCCCAGCCGCAACGTTGGCATTGGAATCTCCCGCAAAAGTGACTGTGCGCGCAGACAAAACCAGGCTGGTTGCGGAAAAGGCAGGGTCCAAAACCACCCCGCTCCCTACATTCAAACCGTTGATCCGGTCCACCGATTGGGAAGCCGAGGAATAACTCATGACTGTAAAACTTTGACCACCGGAAGGAACAAAACTATTGATCAAATTGATGTTAATGGTTCCATTCAAGACAACACTTCCAGAAATTACCAGTTTGTCATACTGCGTCCCTACCGAGATACCCCCCAAATCCAGGTTTAGAACGGATGTATCACCAAAGGCCAGTGCAGAGGCAGAATGGCTGATGGTCAATAACCCCGCAGTACCAGCATTTCCAGGCTGAATGGTTCCATCCTGGTTGGAACCTCCGCTACTGGCAATACTCAAGGTGCCTGCCCCCTGGAGAATGCTTGATGATTGCAGAGTTATATGATTACTGGCCCCCTGAAGCGAAAAATTCTTTCCAGAGGCCATAGTGATCGTTCCACCACTTGTCAATGCACCATTGACGGTCAGATCATCAACCAGGACGTTGATTGCACCGGTGTTGATAACCGTACCCGTAATGGACTTTGTACCCGAGGTACTGCCTCCCTGGGTAAGAGTCCCGGTATTGGTCAAAGTTTTTCCAGTTCCCATGACCAACGCGGCATTGAATGAAATATTATCGGAACTCAGCGTCAGGGTACCGGCATTGGTCAGGTCGGCATTAAAAGTCTGGGTGGAAGCCCCATAGGAGGTCGTTGCATCGATGTAAAGATTGGCCCCGGCAAGATTGGAAAAATTGACATTAAAAACATCATTGGTGCTACGCAAATACAATGTTCCCGCATTGACAAAAGTACCGGTCCCGGTCACCGTGACCGTACCACCAAATTTCAGTGTGGCAGTACTGGTCGTCTGGTGGGTATAGCCAGTGCCGATGTCCAAGGTATGAACGCCAGTCAGATCGACCGTACCACTGCCGGTCATGACTGTTCCAGATCCAAAACGACTGGTACCACCATTCACCGTCAAGATTCTCCCGGTACTGGCACTGAGAGTTCCTCCCACTGTATTAAACAACGATTCACTGTTGATAACCAGATCATCGACCGTTACGTTGATTGTTCCGGTATTTGTAATGTTACCATTGATGGTGTCACCCCCTGATGTGCTTCCACTCAAGGTTACGGTCCCGGTATTGGCCAAGGTTTTTCCAGTGGCTAAAGTCAGGGTGGCATTGAAGGAAATATTATCGGAGTTGAAAGTCAGGGTACCGGCATTGGTCACATCGGCGTTGAATGTCTGGGTGGAGAAGCCATGGGACGTTGAACCATCGATAATCAAACTGGCCCCGGCAGCATTGATGAAGGCAACATTGAAGGTATCATCGGCACTGCGCAAAGATAATGTCCCCTCATTGACAAAAGCTCCACTGCCATTGACATCTACAACACCACCAAATTTCAATGTCGAGGTATGGGTGATCCGGTGGGTGTAACCACTGCCGATATTCAATTCATGCGTACCGGTCAGATCGACCGTGCCGACACCCGGCAATGAAGTGCCGGAGCCAAAACGGGTGGTACCACCGTTGACAGTTAAAGTGCGAGAGGAATCGGTGTTGACAGTTCCACCGGAAGTGTCAAACAAAGTTGCGTTGTTGATGGCAAGATCATCGACCGTTACGTTGATTGTTCCGGTGTTTGTAACGTTGCCATTGATGATGTCACCCCCTGATGTGTTTCCACTCAAAGTTATAGTCCCGGTATTGGTCAAGTTTTTTCCGGAAGCTAAAGTCAGGGTGGCATGAAAGGAAATATTGTCGGAGTTGAAGGTCAGGGTACCAGCATTGGTCACATCGGCGTTGAATGTCTGGGTGGAAGAGCCAGAGGACGCCGTCGAACCATCGATGATCAAACTGGCCCCAGCGGCATTGATGAAGGCAACATTAAAGGTATCATCGGCACTGCGCAAAGATAATGTCCCCTCATTGACAAAAGCTCCACTGCCATTGACGGTTACGGTACCACCAAATTTCAATGTCGAGGTATGGGTGATCCGGTGGGTATAACCGCTGCCGATATTCAATTCATGCGTACCGGTCAGATCGACCGTGCCGGCACCCGGCAATGAGGTACCGGAGCCAAAACGGGTAGTACCACCGTTGATGGTTAAAACGCGAAGGGAATTGGTGCTGATGGTTCCACTGGAGGTATCGAACAAGGTTGCGTTGTTGATGGTCAGATCATCGACCGTTACGTTGATTGTTCCAGTATTTGTAACGTTACCATTGATGATGTCACCCCCTGATGTGTTGCCACTCAAAGTCATGGTCCCGGTATTGGTCAAGGTTTTTCCGGAAGCTAAAGTCAGGGCTGCATTGAAGGAAATATTATCGGAGCTGAAAGTCAGGGTACCCGCATTGGTTACATCGGCGTTGAATGTCTGAGTGGAAAAGCCATGGGATGTCGAACCATCGATGATTAAACTGGCTCCGACCGCGTTGATCACGGCGACGTTAAAAATATCATCGGAACTGCGCAGACTTAGAGTACTCTGGTTCACAAATGAACCGGTCCCGTTGACTGTCACAATTCCGCCAAACTTCAAGGTTGCCGTGGATGTTGCCAAATGGGTGTATCCGCTGCCAATGTCCAGGGTGTGGTTTCCAGTCAAATCCACTGTACCGCTACCCGTCAAACTCGTTCCCGTTCCAAAACGAGTGCTACCGCCTGTCACGGTCAAAGTACGACCGGTGGTCGTGCTGATGGTCCCACCTACCGCATTGAACAGTGTCGCATTGTTAATATTTAAATCATCGATCGCAATGTTGATGGTTCCAGTGTTCGTGACGTTACCATAAATAATATCACCACCACTAACATTCCCACCCAGAGTGATGGTCCCGGTATTGGTCAAGGTTTTACCCGCCCCCAGGGTCAGGGTGGCGTTATAGGAGATATTGTCGGAATTAAAAACCAGATTGCCGGCATTGTTTATGTCGGCATTGAATGTCTGGGTGGAGAAACCATAGGCCGTACTGCCGTCAATGGTCAGAGTACCACCGGATTGGATTGTCACCGCCGGGCCGATACTACCCGTTCCCCGCAGTCCCAAAGCATTCTGAACGACGAATGCGCCACTCCCTCCCAAGTTAAGAGCGGAAAAACTCGATGCAGAGTTATACACCAGGGTGCCATTGATTGTTGAATTATTGAAGGTGGCGGCGGTGTTCAGGGTCAAAGAGGCACCAGAGGCCAGACTTCCTCCAGCCAGAAAAGTTACCGTGTCACCGGCATTGCCATCGATACGAACGGTATTCCCCCCGGTAATCCGGTTCAGGTAGGCCAAAGTCAAGGTCAGGCTGTTGTTTCCAGTCCCGGTCAAGTCGATGATTTCAACATCTTTTATTTTACCTGCCATTCCAGCAGTGGTCAGATTCAGGCTCATACCACCACCAGAAAAACTCAGGGTATCGCTGCCACTTCCACCATCGATTTTCAAGAAGGAGGTGTCGGCCACCACCAGGATGTCATTTCCTGCCCCACCCAACAATACATCCGCCCCGCCGCCTCCCGTCAGTGTATCCGCCCCCAATCCACCCCGCAAAACATTGGCACTGGAGGTTCCGCTCAGAGTCTGGGGATTGGCAGAGGCTCCGGTAAAGTTACCACCGAAGTAAACATAAGAAGCTCCCGAATTTGAACCTATCGGATCAGCACCGTAAGCCCCCACCAGCATATCTGCGAAGCCATCGTTATTGATGTCGCCCGGGCCGCTTACCGAACTCCCACTCCAATCTCCCGCCCCGACACCATCCATGCGAAAGCCGTTGGTACCGTCCAGCGAAGCCAGGCCGAGGGTTGCGGTAAAACCGGAAGCCTTGCCAAAAATCACATAGCTGGCCCCGGAAACAACACCAGTCGGTCCGGCATCCTTGGCTCCCACCAGAAGGTCGGCAAAACCGTCGCCATTACAATCTCCCAAGCGGCTCACCGACCAACCGCTATGATCACCAGCCGCCGCGCCATTCAGACGAAAACCGTTGGTGCCATCCAACGTTGCAAGATCGATGGTTGCGGCAAAACCGGAGGCTTTGCCAAAAACCACGGCAGCACCGCCCGATAAATTTCCCCCCGGACTGGCCTTGGGAGTACCAATGAGAAGGTCGTCATAACCATCGCCATTGACATCTCCGGCACTGCTGACGGAATAACCGCTCCCATCACCAGCCGCGCCTCCGGTCAAACGAAAGCCGGTCGTACCATTCAGGGCGGAAAGGGCCATCGTCGAAGCAAAACCGGAGGCTTTGCCAAAGATCACATAACTCGCTCCCGAATGGGTTCCCCCCGGATCCGCTGCATGGGCACCCACGATCAAATCGTCAAAGCCGTCGCCATTGACATCTCCGGCACCGTTGACAGAGACACCACACTGGTCATCCAGTGCCACGCCATCCAGGCGGAAACCGGTCCCCGTGCCACTCAGCGTGGAAAGACCCACTGTCGAAGCAAAAACCGATCCCGAACCAAAAATGAGATAAGCCGAACCCGAATCTCTCTCTCCCCAGTCGGCATTTATGGCACCAACAATGATGTCTCCATAACCATCGCCGTTGATATCGCCGGCTCTGGCCACCGCAAAACCACTCTGGTCTTCCGTTGTGCTACCGTTCAAACGAAAACCGGTGGTGCCATTCAGGGTGGCAAGGCCCACATTGGCAGCAAAGCTGGAAGCTTTCCCGAGAACCACATAACTTGCACCCGAGTCGATTCCCCCCACATTGGCACCACTGGCCCCTATGATAAAATCTTCAAGACCATCGCCGTTGATGTCACCAGCCGAACTTAACGAAATACCGCTCAAATCACCCGCCGCCACCCCATCCAGGCGAAAACCATTGGAACCATTCAGGCTGGAAAGTTCAAGAGGCGAGGTAAAACCGGTCGCCTTGCCAAAGACGATATAACTGGCCCCGGAGTCGAGTCCACCTGGATCGGAATGGCGTGCCCCGATGATAACGTCGGCAAAACCGTCGCTGTTGATGTCCCCGGCTCCGCCAACCGAATAACCACTCCAATCCGCATCCGCCACACCGTTCAGACGCAAACCGTTGCTGCCATTCAGGGAAGACAGCGACACCACAGCATGGGGAAGGACGGTCACGGAACTTGAGGTCAAGGATTCGGAAGTCCCCCTTTGATCGGTATAAGAAACCACGACCCGCAACAAGGTTGTGACATCGACCAGACTCGCAGTAAAGGAACCCGTATTTGCTCCAGCGATGTGGCTCCATGTGGCTCCAGCATCGGAGGAATGCTGCCATTGAAACGCAAAAGTCCCCAACCCGTCGGCATCAAGTATGGCGGAAGTGTTGGCCGTCAAAACCTGTCCCACCTGGTTTGTTCCCGCAATGGTGAGGCTTCCGGAGGAGGGATCATTCACATTGGCAACGCTTGCCGTAGGGGCACTTGCCACGGTTTCACCATACCCATGGCCATCGGTATAACGGGCCTCGACCTGGATGATCTTACCCACCTGGGCCTCGGACAAGGTCAAAGTTGCACCGGTGGCCACGGCAGTCCCATTGGCAAACCATTGAAAACTTACAAGACCCATCCCATCCAAATCGGTCAGGGAAGCGGTTGCCGTCAACGTTTGTCCCTGGAGAGGATTTCCACCGATGGTTACCGATCCTGCCGGGGAATCATTAAGGTTTGTAACCAGCCCGGTTGGAGTGCTCGCAACGGTTTGGGCATATCCATGGCCATCGGTATAACGGGCTTCGACCTGGATGCTCTTACCCACCTGAGCCTCGGACAGGGTCAAAGTTGAACCGGTGGCCACGGCAGTCCCATCAGCAAACCATTGAAAATTTACAAGACCCATCCCATCCACATCGGTCAGGGAAGCGGTTGCCGTCAACGTTTGTCCCTGAAGAAGATTTCCACCGATGGTTACCGATCCCACCGGAGGATCATTAAGGTTTGCAACCAGCCCGGTTGGAGTGCTCGCGACGGCCTCCATATTTCCATGGCCATCGGTATAACGGGCTTCGACCTGGATGGTCTTACCCACCTGAGCTTCGGACAGAGTCAAAGTTGAACCGGTGGTCACGGCAGTCCCATCGGCAAACCATTGAAAGCTTACAGGACCCATCCCATCCAAATCGGTCAAGGAAGAGATTGCCGTCAACGTTTGTCCCTGGAGAGGATTTCCACCGATAGTTACCGATCCTGCCGGAAGATCATTAAGGTTGGCAACCACCCCGGTTGGACCGCTCACGACCTCTGTTTCCTCTCCGTGGCCGTCGGTATAACCCGCTTTGACAGTGATCACCTTGCCTACATGGGTCTCGGTCAAGACAAGGCGGTCACCAACAGCCGCAGCAAAACCATCCACCCGCCACTGGTATCCAATCTCTCCAAGACCATCTTCATCGTCCAAAGTATTTGTAGCTACCAGGATACCACCCTGAACAAGATCTCCGGAGATGAACACCGATCCGGTAGGGATATCGTCAATGTTGGCCACCCGGCTTTCCGCCGTACCGATGACATTCTCCAGTGTGCCATGGCCATCGGTATAACTTGCAACAACTCTGATAATTTTACCGACCTGGTCATCTGTCAAAATGAGCCTGTTATTGGGGACATTGACGATATCCTCCCCATCCGCCTGCCAGCGGTAGGCAATGATTCCCGCCCCATCGGCGTCCACAACGGTGTTGAAAACCGTCAGTGTTTGCCCTTCTACCATGTCGCCGACAAGGGTTACCGATCCTGCGGGAAAGTCGTTGGTGTTGGCAACCAGGCTGGTGATATTGCTCTCAACCCGTTCCGCCACTCCATGACCATCGGTATATTCCGCCACGACTCTGATGGCTTTGCCCACATAAGGCTCGGTCAAAAACAAAGTGGAACCTGTGGCATCGGAAATTTGAATATCGTTCCCCCACCAATGATAATGAATCATCCCCAATCCACCCACATCTGCCAGGGTATTGGACACCGTCAGGGTTTGCCCCTGAATAAGTTCCCCGGTAATGATAACCGATCCTGTGGGGGGAGCATTGATGTACGCAATACTTGGCCTTTCAGTGAAAATTTGCCCTTGGGAACTTCCTCCACCCGGAACGGTCAACGTTGTGCTGACACTTCTGTCTGCAACGGGAGGGGTCAAAGAGACCAGAGGTTCAATCGGGCTTACAACGGGTTCGGGCGGAGGAAGTACGTCGGTCGGTACCATTTCCGGAGGTGGTTCCGAAGAAGTTTCCATTGTGGGAAAGAGTTCTGTAAAAACAGATTCTGTCACGGTGGGATTTGTTGTGACGGGTTGCGTTGGAGCGGGTTCAACCGGGGCGGGTTGCGTTGGAGCGGTTTCAACCGGGGCGGGTTGTGCTGGCGCAGATTCCACCAAAGCGGACAAAGCTTCCAAATCTGGAGTGGCCGCAAACTCAGAACCGCCTGAAAGATCTTCCAGATTTAATTCAGGCTCCCCCGCAGGTTCATCTGGCGAAGGCGAGTCCGGTGCCAACGGTTTTTTAACCTCTGTGGCTGTATCCAAAATTTTTTCTGTCGGCAAATCCGGAGTGGGTACCGGATCAACTCCGGAAATCCCTTGGGACACCAAGGTTATTTGAGGCGGTGCGGAAACAGAAACTGGCGCGGGGCCCAACGTCTCACCCACGGCCCCCACCTCGACCAATGCCCCTTCCATGGCCCCACCAGTCCCGATCAAATCGGCCAGGGATCCCACACCCAAATCCATTCCTGCCGTAAGGGGATCCATGACTTCCATTGCACCAGAAGAAACCCCGTCACTATTGGATCCCATTTTTCCAACGTCGTCCATCCCACTGGACGATGGCACTCGCACGCCCTCTTCGGCATTTTTTGCCACGGTGGTTTCCGACACCGAGGCACTTTCCACCTGTTCTGTAGTTACATCCGGATCGGCAATGGTTTCTTCGGCATCATCAATCGCCTCGGTTTGCGATTCGGTTTTTGTTTCCCCTGTTTTTTCTCCTGGAGCACCCTCGTTTTTACTTTCCTTTGGCCCTCCTTCCTCTTGGATGGTCTCTTTTTTTCCTTCAGGTTTTTGTTCTGGCTTGTTCCCGGAATCCTCTTTTTTTTGTTCTTCTTTTACCTTTTGGATATCCAACTGACTTTCCAAACGGGAGATGAAACTGGCGGGGGCCTTGAATACCGGCTCCGGAGCACCCACCCCAAAAACCACCTGGGTAGCCGAACCAGGTTCCACCAAAGTCACCGTTCCCTGTCCTCTGGCGTCAGAAATATCCAGGATTCCGGCAGAGTGCACCACCGTCGTCGAACCGTCTGCCGTAACCTCGCCCGACAACTGGCTGCCACGAATTCCGACAACTGCGGTCGGTGTTTTAATGGTGGAGTGGCGACCGGCATTCAGACTGGAAATGGCACCACTTTCAAAACTGAAAATACCCTTGGTTACCGTCGCTTCAAAACCACCCTCTCTGGTGGCAGGACTGAAGATAAATTTATCGATGACGGCCCGTGCCTCTTCACCCAACTGAAAAACGGTACCATCGGGGAAGACCAGTTTGATCAATTCCCCCTTTTTGGTCTGAAGCACATCGCCCTTGAAGATAACGTCTCCCTCTTTGAGGGAACGTTCAACGCCACCGGTGCCCCTGGCCGTGACCTGGCCGACGATTTCTCCCACTTTTCCTATGACAGGAGGAACCTCAACCACCATGGTGGGACCTGCAACCAAAGTGGCCCCATGAACGGGATCGATGACCAAAAGCGACTGCACAATCTCCGGGAGTAACACAGCACCATTGGGGGCCAGTAACACCGGTGGATGCGCATAGACAAAATAGCCATCCACCGTCCATGACTGGCCATCAGGCCCGCGAATTTCCAAATCATCGCCGACACGCCGATAGTGACCCTCGAGAAGCAAAGCCACATCGGGAACCACCAAATCCAAACCAGCTCCAACACCATCACCCGCGATCGTCTCCGGGGTAACACTATGGGAGGTCGCTTCCAATGAATTTGGTCTTATTGACAAACTCATTTTTTAATCTCCTCCGCAAGGGTCATATCTGCGTTACCAAAAAAAACTTAGAGTAGATCTGCGTCGATGATCACAGCCCGTCCCGATTACGGCGACAGACTTCCCGGAGGGGGGGGCGGTGGATAGCCTGGAGGGGGGGGCGGTATGGTTTCCCGACGAGGAGCCTGCGTCCCGGAACTTGGATCCTTCGCCTCCGAAGAAGAAACCCCTTGTGACGGCACCACGTCCCGAACGACCGTCCTCTCAACGGTACGCTCCACGACACCCGACACCGGAACCTGATGTCCACTGGCATACATGCACTGGATATAGGAATCATCGTAACGCCTCTGGGCATCCCGACTCGTCGTCTGGCTTGCATCGGCACCCAACGCACCCCCCAACAACAATCCGGCCCCTCCGCCGATAGCCGCACCCTTTCGCCCTCCCAACGCGGCACCAGCCAACACACCCACAGCGGTACTCAAAATTGTCGTATTGAGACCAACCTGGGCCTCATCGGGATTTCCAACCATATCCTCAGCATAATGACGGCACTTGTCATCATCCAAGCGAAATCGATCAAAACTCATGCCACTCCCAGGCAAAACCCGGGTGCTCGGTCCAGATGGCACAGTCGCACACCCAGCAAAAATTGCGACAACAAACAGTGCCAAAAACAAAATAATGGACGATTTCATCACACAAACAACCTTTCCATCTCAAGGCTCGCCGGCTGGCCGCATGGGCACTTTTTTCCATGCACTCGAACATTTTTTGACGTAAGGGTAATACCCCTTCGACGCAGCGCAATAGTACCAATAATCAACAGGCTCTTCCACGACAGAAGCAGAGGCCGGAGCAGGTTGACGCTCAACGTACACCTGCGGGGCGGGTCGCTCAACGTACACCTGCGGGGCGGGTCGCTCAATGATCACCTGCGGGGCGGGTCGCTCGATAATCACCGGAGAATAGTAGTAAGGCCGATAATACCTCGGTCCCCAATAAGACTCAAACTCGACACTGAAATGGCTGTGATGGCGCCGATCCGCCCAAGCACTCCCCATTCCGGCCACTCCAAACACGCAAAAAACCACGATCCATTTGAGCGTTCTCATAGGGTATCCACTTCTTCTCTCTGGGGCAACAATGCCATACCACACTAAGACAGTGAGAACCCGAAGGACATGACACCCTTCGGGCACAAATCAAAAACAAGTGAAGGGAGCTTTTTGTTTAAATCCTAGAAACAAAACCTTGGGGTGCTGCCCCAAACCCCGCCAGAGGGGGAGCGACACGCACACTCACGATTCCCCGGTCTGGATCGCCAAATCCTCCCCTTTTTTTACAATCGTAGACGAGTTGCCTTTGCCACAGGGCTGTTGACCTTTCTCACTCTTCCCTACACCAATCCAAACATTGACCCGTGTCTGGTTTTTTTTGCCATAGACAACAAGCTGCGTGTCGGGGGTGCCCGCAGAAAGCTGGCAACCGAAAATATGGTTTCCCTGAGGAGGAATCACCACACTGGAATCGCAGCTGTCTTTCCTGTTCTTGCCCGTATACCAAAAAACAGAAACAGACTTATCTTTCTTGTCTCCATTGGTTACACAAGCCACCCACTTCGTCTTGGCACCATCAGGCTTCGATTGTGAAGCCGATTTAACTGGCGCAGCGGATTTGCCATGACCCGAAGACTTACCTGGCGTGGCGGATTTGCCATGGCCCGAAGACTTGCTTGGCGTGGCGGATTTGCCTCGTGCGACGGATTTGCCGTGCGCGACGGATTTGCCTCGTGCGGCGGATTTGCCGTGCACAGCGGATTTACCATGCGCGGCGGGTTTGCCATCCGTAGAGGAACCAGCATGGACACGCGGGGGGGAAAAAAGAAAGGTCCAGGACACGAGACCAAGAACGGCCATGACGGAACGCCAACCCACCCCCCTACCCTGACGCTTCCGACCTTGGACAAAAGCCATCCCCGCATCAACGTCCAACTCAGATAGTTTTCTGCACCACATTAAGTTTTTCTCCATCACCTTGAACATGGCAAGTCCGACGCCATAGAGCCTCAAGCTGCCAGAAACCCAGGCTCCCCCGAAACAACCACGCACCAGACTTCCCCCAGACATTCCAACACAATCCATCCACGCAAAAAAAGTATCCAGTCAGCAGCATCAAAGAATTTTAATCAAGGTCGCCATGGCCCCCACAGCCACGACCATCAAACCACCAAGCTTGATGACCATACGATCCTCAAGTGCTTTCATTTCGCGTTTGAATCCAGTCTCCATCTCCTTCATATCGCGCTTGAGTCCGGTCTCCATCTCCTTCATATCGCGCTTGAGTCCGGTCTCCATCTCCTTCATGTCGCGCTTGAGTCCGGTCTCCATCTCCCTCATGTCGTGCTTAAGTCCGGTCTCCATCGCCTCCATATCGCGCTTGAGTCCGGTATCCATTTCCTTCATGTCACGTCTGATAAGCTCAATATCCCGCCTGATCTCCAGGATATGCACATCCACCTGGGCAATATCGGCCTTGGTTGAAAGCTGCGTTGCCAGGACTTCGGACAACAAAAGCACCTGGGTTTCCGCCTGGTCGTCGGTAAAACCAACAGCCTTGAGTTTTTTTGCATAGGCCAGGGTATCAAACGCCATCGATGTATCCATTCTGTACTCACGCCTCCTTGTTCCAGGCTACTCCAGAACACTAGGAAGGTCCACTATTTTTGTCTTTAGACAAACTTCAAGAGTCAAATCGTGAATACTCTCGGTAGAAGCTTTATTCATTATTTTTCTTTTTAATCGATCAATGGCCACACCACAGAAATATCGCCACTGGCCGAACGGGCCAGTTTTGCCCTCACCTCCGCCATCACGGTTTCCCATGCGGCAAAATCGGGCTGGCGAAACAGGCGCATCGTCGGATACCAAGGGCTGTCCTCCCGATCCTGGAGCCAACGCCAGTCGGCCACCCTGGGCAACAGAACCCACACCGGTCGCCCCAAGGCACCCGTCAAATGCGCCACCGCCGTATCCACCGTAATCACCAAATCCAACAGCGACACCAACGCCGCCGTATCGGCGAAGTCGGACAACTCACCACTGAAATCCAACCAGTTCGACCACCCGCAAAAAACCTCCCGTTCCCGATCATCCAGCCCCAACTGCAAATTAATAAAACGGCACCCGGCAACATCCAACAACCCGGACATGAAAGCAGGATCCATGGAACGATTGCTGTCATTGGAATGCCCCGGATTGCCGCGCCAAACCAAACCCACCTTCAACCCACGCACCCCCTGCAACCGCTCGCGCATGGTGACGACACGATCAGGATCAACGGCAATATAGGGAACCTCTGCCGGCATGTTGTGAAGATCGGTCGCGAAAAAAAACGGCAAACTTAAAATGGGGAGACGATGATCACAATGCCCCACCAGATCGGCATCAGCCGACAGATAATCAATCCCTTTGACAGAAAAAAATAATTTTTCCAGTGCCTTGGGGCAAAACACCACCACCGTGGCCCCAAGTTCCTTGACCATGATGGCGTAGCGAATAAATTGTATGCTGTCTCCCATCCCCTGCTCGCAGTGCAACAAAACACGCCGACCCTTGGCCATGGCCCTGTCCTGCAAAGGCTCGGCATGGCCCTCAATCCGATACGCCTTCATTTTCAGACGCCATTCGCAGTAGAGCCAACCTCGCTCAAAATGCCCTATGGACAATCGAGCCATCCCTTCGTTGTAATAGGCATCGGGATAATCGGGAGCTTTTTCCTCGACCTGCATAAAAATTTCTATGGCTTCAAGCAGATTGCCCTGTTTGTAATAGGCCACACCAAGATTGTTAAGAGCCTCGTAATAATCCGGCTTCAAGGTCAGTGCCCGAAGATAGCACGCCGCCGATTCTTCCATGCGGTTTTGATTTTGCCGTGCCACCCCAAGATTGTTCCAGGCCAACACATAATCGGGGGCAATGGCAAGGGCACTTTCAAACATGGCCACCGCATCCTCCACCTTTTTCTGGTCCAGCAACGCCACCCCCAGATTGGTCCGGGCCTCATGATGATTGGGATCCAATTCCAAGGCGCGGTAATAACTAGGCACCGATTCATCAAGACGCCCCAACTCCTGAAAAACCGCTCCCAGACTGTGGCAGGCGACGATATGGTTGGGATCGATATCCAACGCCTGACGAAAAATACGCGCCGCCTCATCCTTTTGGCCACTGTCCGACAAACCACGGCCCAGATTGACCAGGGCATCGACATAGTCGGGCCTGAGCTGAACCGCCATGGCCAGTTGTTCCAACCCCTCATCCACCTTGTCCTGGCCAAGCAACGCCCGCCCCAGATTGTTCAAAGCTTCGGCAAATTGGGGGCGCAGCCGCAATGCCTGGCGATAATGGTCGACCGCCTCATCCAATTGACCCAGTTCTTGAAAGGCATTTCCCATATTGTTGAAAATTTCCGGCACGGGACCGAGCCGGGCCAAAGCCTGCCTGAAATGATCGAGAGCCTCCCTGTGCCTGCCCAATCCTTGGAGTGCCGCCCCCATATTATTATGGGCATTGGCATAATCGGGGCGCAGCAGAAGGGCTTTGGCATAACTCGCCACCGCCTCGTTCGTCTGCCCCATGGCCTTGAGGGCATTGCCCAGATTGTTGTGTGCCTCGGGAATGTCGCCCCCCACATCGATGGATCGACGGATCAAAAAGGCCCCCTCATCGTGACGCCCCCTCTGGTGGGCAATCAATCCCAGCAAGTGCAACGCCTCGTGCTGATTTTGATCCGTACCCAGAACATCAAGGCAATAGTGACCCGCCTCATCCAAACGACCCGCCAGCATGTGCTGCAGTGCCAAGTCCAAAGTATGTCGCAGAGTTGATTTCATAGGGAGTTCACATGAGAAAGAAGGGTTGTTCCGCCGCATCCGGCGAAGCTCTGGATGACAGACTGCAATTGTTCGACAACCTTGTCCATGACCGTTGACCAGTCACCCAAAGACGATTGCCGCCACAAACGCATGGTCGGATACCAAGGGCTGTCCTCCCGCCCCAGGAGCCAACGCCAATCGGCAACCGCTGGCAACAATACCCAAACCGGCCTGCCCAAGGCCCCCGCCAGATGGGCAACCGACGTATCCACCGCAATCACCAAATCCAATTGGGCCACCACCGCCGCCGTATCGGCAAAATCATGCAACTCGCCACCCAGGTCCAAAAACCTGTCCCCCGCAAATACCGCCAATTCTTCATGCGTGGCCCCCTTTTGCAGGCCAATCAGGTATACGCCTTCCAATTGTTTCAATCGGGAAAACAAGGCCGGAGACATGGAACGATGGCGATCATGAAAATGTTTTGGATTGCCACGCCAGACAAGGCCCACCTTAAAAACCCCCTCCCCGCCCTCCAGACGTTGTCGAAACACATCCATGCGTTCTGGATTGGCCGAAAGATAAGGGACAGAAGCGGGAAACTCTCCCATACGGGCACCAAAAAGGAGCGGCAGGCTCAACAGAAGGACTTGATAGTCGCATGCTGGAGGAATATCGTTGTCCACGACCCAATGGTCCACACCCGCAACCGTCACAAACAACCGCGCCAATTCCCCAGGACAAGCCACCACCACCCTGGCCCCCGCCTCCCGAAGCCACCCGACATACCGAATGAACTGGATGTCATCCCCAAAACCCTGCTCGCAAAACACCAGGAAACTTCGCCCCGCAATTCCGGTAACCGCCGAAATGGGATGCAAAGCATGATGGTCCCTGTATTTGGCCATCCCCATGCGCCATTCATACCCCCGCCACCCCCGGTCAAAATCTCCCCGCGTCAACCAAACCACCCCCTCGTTAAAATGGGCATCGGCAAAATCGGGCCGCAAACGTTGCGCCTGCCGACAAAATAGTCGGGCTTTTCACGCAATGCTTGGCGAAACTGGTCCAATGCCGCCGGCACATTTCCCATTTTTTGCAGGGCAACCCCCAGATTGTTGATCGCCTGGAAATAATCAGGTTTGCAAGATAAAGCGTACTTGAATTGTTCCCCCGCTTCAACGAACAGCCCCTGTTCCAACAAGGCACTGCCAAAATTATTGTGTGCCTTGTAATTGCCGGGCTGCGACATCAACACCGCATCGAACATGTCCCTGGCCTCATTCCAGGCCCCCAACCTTTGCAATACAACCCCCAGATGCGTTCGGGCGTCCAGATGATCAGGCATGCGTTCGACTACTTTTTGCAGGCATTCTCTGGCCTCCCCCAGGCGGCCCAAGCCAAAAAAAAGGCAGCCCAAACCATGAAGGGCCACCACATGCTCAGACTCCAAATCCAACGCCCGCAAAAAAAATTGAATCGCATCCTCTTTTTGACCGTGATCCGCCAACCCTTGCCCCAAATGTATGAGGGCATCGATATGATCGGGTTTGACCTCCAGGGCATCCATCAATGTTTCCAGCCCCAGATCCACCTCTCCCCGCGCCAACAACACCCGACCCAGGCCGGTAAGGGCTTCGGGAAAACGCGGCTGCAACCGCAAAGCCTGACGGTATTGGATCCCGGCCTGGTCCAACTGCCCCAAAGCCAAAAGGGCATCACCCAGATCGCCATGCAACCGGGCATTGTCCCCAACTTTCTCCATAGCCCGACCGAGCAACGCCACCGCGTCTGCGTGATGCCCGCAGCGATGCGCAATGACCCCCAAGCAATGGAGCACATCAGGCTGGTCCGGATGGGAGGCAAGAATCTCCATGCAACAACGACCCGCTTCCTCCAAACGCCCCTCTTGGAGAAAATTTTGTGCCCGATCAAGAAGATGGTTTATCATCAATGGCAACCTACAGTGGCAAACCGGCAAACGATACGGCAACCATTCACCCCGAACTAACCACCCCATCGGAAAGATGCAACATTTTCTCCCTGGCCATAAGGGATTCTTCGGAATCGGTAAAATTCAGGGCAATTTCCTGGAAAGCGGTCGATATTTCCAAAAAGGCGTCCACCACATCAGGATCGAAATGGCTTCCCCGAGATTCCCTGATGATATCCACCGCCCGTTCGTGGGAAAACGGTGGCTTGTAGACACGACGGCTGACCAGGGCATCGTAAACATCGGCCACCGCCATCAAGCGAGCCGAAACAGGAATGGCGTCCCCCTTCAACCCTTCAGGATAGCCCGATCCATCCCACTTTTCATGATGAGAAAAGGCAATCTCCTTGGCAAACAATAAAAAGTTAGTGGCGTAGGAAATGCTTTTTTCGGCAGAGACGATGGCATCACGACCGTACAAGGGATGCTTTTTCATCTGCTCGAATTCGGTATCGGTCAACTTTCCCCTTTTGAGAAGGATGTAATCGGGAACGCCCACCTTACCAATGTCGTGCAACGGGGCTGACTTGAACAGGATGGTCACATTTTCGGGGGAAAGCACCTCCCGAAAACGGGGATGGTCCTTGAGATGATTGGCCAACAATTTCAAATAGTGCTGGGTACGCCGAATATGGTTGCCGGTTTCGGGATCACGGGCCTCGGCCAATGAACCCATAGCCACCATGGTCACATCCTGCAACTCTTCCATCTGTCGGGTCCGTTCAACCACCTTTTTTTCAAGAATTTCATTTTGCCGCCGCAACAGGTCGCGCGACTGTTTAAGTTCCAGATGAGTTTTGACCCGTGCCAGAAGAATGGAAGGACTGAGCGGTTTGGTCATGTAATCCACGGCACCAAGGCTCAAACCCCTGGCTTCATCCTCAACATCGGTCATGGCGGTGACAAAGATGATGGGGATGTCGCAAAGTGCATCCTGGGCCTTGATACGCCGACAAACCTCGTAACCGTCCATCTCCGGCATCATGATGTCCAGAAGAATCAAATCGGGCGCGGTTTTTTCAATGATCTTGAGTGCCATTTTACCACTCAAGGCTACCTGGACCAAAAATTCGGCAGACAGGACCCCCTTGACCACATCAATGTTGGCCGGGGTGTCATCCACCGTAAGAATGACAGGTTTGGAAGGAAATTGATTCATACCGTTCATCGGTCCATCGTCCAGTTTTCTTTCAGGGAGAGAAAATCCCTTCACAAGCCACGCTTGCACGGAGGGATCAACCCATTTTTTTTGTGGGATTTTGCCACTGGAGGGTTACCCGCAAATGGGCTTCGGAACTCCCCTCGGAAACAAAGGCCGCTCCCACCTTGTCGTGAAGCTTCAGACCAAAGGCGATCTGGCACTGCGACAGGCCGGAGTTATGGAAAGTCTCCACCACCCGATCAACCACCGGTTTGACCGATGACAAAGCCCCGTTCACGGTAGTGGCAATTTTATGGGCATGCCGGACATCCCTTTTGTCCCGGAATACCGGATCTTTTTTTTCTTCTCCGGCAGTCCCTTCCAGCCTTTCCACCAGGTCTTCACTCACTTCGGCAAAGAATGTGCTGTTTTCGTCCAAGCGTATTTCAACAATTCGACCCATACTCGCCTCCACCACGAGAAACCCGAATGAATTCCGCACTGTAACACAGGATTGACCAAAGAAATATCGTTTTAGAAAAATAAGAAAAACCACGCCCCCTGGCCCCCACTCACGCTCCCCCACACTATCATGCACAGATGGAGGAAAACAGGTCAGTTGAACCATCAACCTTGCCTTGAAACAAACTGGAATTCGTGCAACAGTTAACAACTGGTACGCATATTGCTTTCAATCCTTTCAAAGTTCCACGATGTATCCGAAGCATCAACGTCTGCCAATCCCGATCCCACCCTGTCCACAATGACACCAGGGCAACGTTGGTCCGTAAACTCTCCAAGGAGTATGCACATGGAATATGGTCATGCCTCGAATGATTCTTCCAATAAAAGGGGTTCGCAAACCTTTTTTATTGCTACAAAAAATGATCTGCTCAAACGTTTAAGCGATGGAAGAAAGATGGGCGCAAAAAGCCACGGCCTGAAGCCCATGGCAAACTGTCTTAAAACCAAAGCCCGCATGCCTGATTGATTTTTTCTTTGCCGGTGCCTTGTTTATGCCTCTTAACGAAACCCAGATTGAACGCTATTCCCGCCAAATTTTACTTAAAGAGTTGGGGGGGGCAGGGCAGGAGAAACTTCTCGATGCTACCGTATTCATTCTGGGAGCCGGTGGACTCGGGGCACCGGCGGCGTTGTATCTGGCTGCGGCGGGGATTGGCAACCTGATCATCGCCGATTTTGACCGGGTGGATCTGTCCAACCTGCAACGACAGATTCTTTTCGCCACCCCCGACATTGGCCAACCCAAAGGAGAAACCACGGCCAAGGCCCTGGGTAGACTGAACACCGATTGCAACATTCAGGTCATTGGCGAACGCGTCACCGACAATCTGCTTGACGATGTGTTGCCCCGGTGTCGGTTGGCACTGGACGCCAGCGATAATTTCGCCACCCGTTACATGTTGAATGCTGCCTGCCTGCGCCATAAAAAACGCTTGATCACGGGGGCCGTTCTAGGCTTTGAAGGGCAAATTGCCACCTTTCACCATGGCGTCAACCCGGCAGCCCCCTGCTATCATTGCCTTTATCCTTCCCCCCCCCAGCGAGGAAACGCCACCTGCGCCACAGCGGGGGTACTGGGTGGGGTCGCAGGGGTCATCGGTTGCCTGCAAGCGGTGGAGGCGGTCAAGGAATTATTGGGCATCGGCCAAAGTTTGGCTGGGCAACTGCTCCTCATCAACACCCTGGACCTTGTTTTCCACCGTATCCGCATCACCAAAAACCCCACATGCCCGACCTGTCAACGTGACAGCTCGGCCCCCGCCGGTTTTTCAGAGTCATCTTGAAGGGTTTGTTTCTTCCATCGTTGCCGGTTCATGGACCTTGGTTTTTTCGTCCAGGGCCAGGGTAAGGCTTTGTTTTTCTCGATCCCTGATGAAGGTTAGAGTGGGTCGCGGATTACGCTTTTGGGAACGTAACATCCGGACCAGGGTGTGGGGATTGGGAAGGGGGTGACCATCCAGGCTTAAGGGTTGGTCACCCTTTTTGAGGCCGGCTTTTTGCGCGGGAGAATCCGGGGTGATTTCGGTGATAACGATCCCCCCCTGGGGAGCCGACTCCAGACCAACACCCAATCGTGGCATCGGTTCGGAGAGGATCGGAGTCGGCGTACCCCAGACAAAATCGGCGGCCTGCCAGGGGACGGGATTTTCCGCGCCATCCCAGGGGAGGAGAGTCACAGTATCGTTTTCCAAACCCATAGCGGCCAACTGATGTGCAATACCGTGTTTCATCAGCAGGTGACCCGATCCGGCCAAAGCCACCACCCGCCCCTGGGGATGCTGACGCAACCAGTCGAACAGGGCCTGGGCCATGACACCATCCCAAAGACGCTGGGCATCGATAAAATTGGCCAAACTACCATCCTTCGCCATCATGGGATGGCTGTCAAACACCTCCTGCAACCGTTCGCGATACTCGGGCAGGGCCTCTGCCAACACCGGCAATGTTTTCCTGACCTCCGCATCCAGGCTGTCCAACCCCTGGGTTCGCACCTGGCTGACGATGGCACGGTCAATATTCATAGCCACGACGGGTATCCGATATTCTCGCGCCAAACGTAAAATGGGGAGATACAACTCGGCATCAAACCCCCAGGTAAAATACCACGTCACGGCATCAAGAAAATCAACCTCGCCCAACTTGCCCGCACTCCATCGATCCAGAGATGTTTGCTGGCTGCGGGGAAACATTTCCATGGCCAGAGCCAACTCACCCCCACGTTCAGCCATGCTGCGCACGATTTGCTCTTGCAGGACATGATGCCCGGGATCGTCATGGGTTTCACCCACCAGAACAATCCGATACCGGGCCAAGTGATCCATAAGGACCGCCTGTTCCACCCGATCCCCCTCGGGAAAGCGAAGAATTTCCCCAGTTTCAATGGTCAAGCCTCCCATGCCCAGCACCTGCAACAAAGCAAAAAGGATAAAAATTGCACCAATGCCCATAATCTATGTCTTTTTCCAAAATCTGGCAGGATCGAAAACTGGCGCGCCGGCTTGAGGTAAGGGACATACTGCCCTTCCTCAAGATTTCAAGCACGGTCAACCGTGCATAAACAATGCTTTAAGAATCGGCAAAACCTCGGCTGCCACAACCAGAGCCAACATCCATTTGACAAGCTTGATCTCCCCATCAATGGCGTCCAATCGTCGTTCCAGCCCCCTCATGTCCCATTTGGTAATCGTGGTTTCGGTGGACATGACCTCAGCGACTTTGCGAGCTTTGTCGTCTGGAACCCCGGCAGCACGGAAGGCCTCGTAAACTTCGGAAATCATCGTAGTCATAGCGTTTCTCCCTTTAGCCCAGAGTACCACCTTGACACAGTAACCGCCATAGACTACGACCCAACTGCGAATTCCTGGGTTGCAAACGTAAACCCTGTTGCACTTGCTCACATTGCAAATGCTATCAAGATGGCGTTGGACGGCACTGGACGTGATAGAGTAGAATGTCCGAAAGGTTCGGGCAGGATTCATCTTAAGGAAAGTAGTCACCATGAACACAACAATCGCCTTTGACACCCACGCCTACGTCAAAAAGCTTCGTGATGCCGGTGTGGATGAACGCCAGGCAGAAATACAAGCTGAAGCTCTTGTTGCCCTGGTAGAAGATCGTCTTGCAACCAAACAGGACATATTTACGCTCAAGCGGGATTTGGCCGACGTGGAAGCCAACCTGAGACGAGACATCAAAGAACTGGATGTCAAGATTGAGGCCGTCAGAGCGGATCTGAAACGGGACATGGAAGCAACCAAACTTGAAATGCGCAGAGACGTTGAATCCGCCAAAGCAGACACCGTCAAATGGACGGCTGGCATGTTCGCCGCACAAACCGCACTGATCATCGGCTCAATGTTCGCCGTCATGAAAATGAACCAACCAAGTTCGTTCCCCCCCGGATATCACACCCAACCGGTCCAGGAAATGCGTTTGCCTGCCCCCGCACCGACTCCCACCACACCCGCGCAACCCCCTGTTTCCCAGGTACGCTAATAATTTTGAGGATATAAACAAGGGACAGATCCATGAGTCAAGACAAAATCAGTACCCCGGAAGAACTTTACGATGCCATGGATGCCCTGACGGTCAGAACAAAACAGGGCGGCCTGGGACAGGCATGGGTGGGGCTTCTGTTTGAAACCATCGACCGCATGCTGAGGATGGAACCAAGTTTGGGTAACCGAGGCTTGAAGGACAAGGATCGGGTCAATCAAAGGGGAAATTATCGGGTAACCGCCAAAAGTCATGGCAATCTGGTCTATTCCGGAAAAAAAATGGCGGTAGAAATCCAGGACATGAGTGCCCAAGGGTTTGGTGTCCATTCCCGCAGTTCGCTACCGTTGCAGGCCAATTGCATGCTGGAGGTGGTTTCCGGGTATGGCGGCAAGGATTTATATTCCTGCTTCGTGCAAAATTGCCGTCATGATGAAGGACGGTACCGGGTAGGTTTAAAAATATTTGATATGCAACCGTATTTTTAAGGTGTCGGAAAATCAAAGTTTGGCATAAATCAACGCAACCACGCGCCAGGAGCGTAGCCTAAGGGTTTTGATTTTGTTTTTTTGCCCTAAGGGCATGATGTTCGCGCATCTGAAATACAAAGTTTGGCAAAAATTATTGACGGGATCTTTTTTTGATCATTATTACAAGTTTAGTATTTTATATTTCATTAATGATTGGCCAATCTTCAGGAACTCCGCATCCAAAGGGGATCTGCTGGTTATTGAGTGAAGCCGCCGTAATCAAATTCCGACCATGTCGAAAGTAACCGTTCAGCCCCCCCGGTTTTTACAAGCTATGTGCATAGCTTCAGGCATTGCGGTTGCCCTCTTCGCACTCTTCGCAAAAAACGCGAAGAGGGCAACCAAAGGCGCGCCCCCAAAAACTTTTTCGCTACGCGAAAAAGTTTATTGTGAAGGGGGGCGTAAAATCAAAGACAAAATCAAAAACAAAACCTTGGAGGCTTTGCCTCCAAACCTCCACTGGGGGGAGAACCTCCCCCCAGCCCCCCGCAATAGTTTCAACCCTGAAAAAAAAAGGGGGGGGGACTGAATGGTTACTTTGTGACTGAAAATCAACCGTGCCAGCACAATCCAAACAATACGTTTTCTTTCCAAAAGAATCTTTGGAACGGTATCTAATTTATCGTAACTCATAGGGGAACCATTTCTAGTTTATCGAAGAATGGATCCCCTGCACTTATTTATAAAAATATATTCAATATCAACGAATAAAACACACTTTAATCTCCAATTTTTTATCCTTCAATCTCCTATTGGCATAGTTCTTGTTGGGACATGAACAGATTAGGGAGACCCTTTGCGGAAAAAACGGGCTTGCTAGACGATAATGTCAACACGCCTAGTGTTGGGTCTATAACAATTTATTCTTTATCCCAAAGAATTCAACAACCAATAGCCAGATTCTTTGGACTTCCACAACGAGTTAAAATGATCGATTGAGAGAGGTATCATGCGTATCAAATCAACATTGCGTAGTTCCGTTTTAATGGCGGCCTGTACCGGCGTAGTCCTGTTTATTCCAGGTCAGGCTCAGGCACGGGATCAAATCCAGATTGTGGGTTCTTCTACGGTCTATCCGTTTGCAACCACGGTCGCCGAAGAATTTGGCCGTACCGGGAAATTCAAGGCCCCCGTCATTGAAAGTACCGGAACCGGTGGTGGTTTCAAACTGTTTTGTGGTGGCGTTGGTGACCGATTTGCCGATATTTCCAATGCATCGAGGCGCATCAAAAAAACGGAAGTGGAAACATGTGCTGCCAACGGAGTCAAAGAAATTACAGAAATAAAGATTGGGTATGATGGTATCGTTTTGGCCAGTTCCAGTGGTGCCAAACCCGTAAACCTAACGCTCAAGGATATTTTTACCGCCCTTGCCCGTCAGGTTCCAGGCAAGGATGGCCAACTGGTCAACAATCCCAACAAAACGTGGAAAGATGTCAACGCCAACCTGCCCGACATGAAGATTCGTGTTCTTGGTCCTCCGCCGACTTCGGGCACCCGTGATGCCTTTGCCGAATTGGCCATGGAGGGGGGGTGCAAAGCCTATCCCGAGCTTAAGGAATTGATCCATAAAGATGAAAAACAACTCAAACCCATCTGCCATAGTCTGCGCGAAGATGGTGCGTATGTCGAAGCGGGAGAAAACGATAACCTGATCGTGCAAAAGCTGGAAGCCGATCCGACCTCCCTGGGCGTCTTTGGGTACTCCTATCTGGAGCAAAACCAGGATCGGTTACAGGGAAACCCCATCGGCGAAGCGAAGCCTACGTTCGACAACATTGCCAGTGGCACCTATCCCCTTTCTCGCCCCCTGTTCTTCTATGTCAAGAAAGCCCATATCGGCATGGTCCCTGGGATCGTCGAATATACGGCGGAATTTGCCAGCGAGCGTGCATGGGGTCAGGAAGGCTATCTTATCGGCAGAGGACTCATCCCCATGCCGGATGCGGAACGGCAAAAGTTTTCGGGAGACGCTAAAACTTTGCATAACTTGGCACTGTGATTTTTCTGCGGCAATCTTTCAGAATCCAGGTCAACCATGGTGCCCAACATTCTTCAACATCAATTTGAGCGCGTTTGTTTTTCCGGACTTTGCTTCTTTTTCCCGGTACATGTCGCGCAATCGCTCACACATGGTGCCAAATGGGAAGCCGAATAATGTTGCCAAAGAATCCGCAACGGTGCTCAATGAACAGGACTGCGTGAAGGTAACCGTTCAGACCCCCCGGTTTTTACAGGTTATTGTGCATGGCCTCAGGCATTGCGGTTGCCCTCTTCGCAAAAAACGCGAAGAGAGCAACCAAAGGCGCGCTCACAACTCTCTCCATGTTTAGTGTAAATTAGAGCTTACACCATTGTCCGAAATTTGGGGAGTACCATACCCCACAACTGTTTCAACCTTAGTAAAGTTACGCTTGAAACGGAGCCTTCTTTCTGGGAAAATTCTGCCGGTTCTGGATGAAAAAGGAAACTATTGCCGCATCAAAGTTGCCTTTTTGGGGAAAGTGCGGGAAGAATCGGTCCGGCAGCAACCATATTTTTCTATTTGAAATTATTGCAAATTTTGCATTTATCCCTATTCCATTCAGTTCCCGTGCGGGCGTCTGGCGCAAATTATGCGGCATTGCACATAGTTTGCACAGATATTGCATGAAATTCCTAAAACCAGAAACCGCCCACAGTATGTTCCTAAATCGGTTTTTCTGGACCGTCATTAAAAATTCCGCTAGACTTGGGCGTCGGGAAGGTTCTTCTTAAAGCAACCAACTTTCACGGTCACCCGGTCAATGCAGGGAGTGAGTCAGGGGAGGAAGAGAGAACTATCATGGCCATGATCACAGCGAGCAGCGTTGGGCTGCAAAATTATTCCGGAAAATCCGATCCGATCATCAAATCTTTGGACGATACTTTCAAGCAGCTTTCCCAGGGTTTGAAAACCAGGGGCCAAGGTTCTGAAAGTGCCGCCTTGATCGCTATCGCCGATCGGTTCACCAGCCAAATGCAAGGAGCCAACCAAGCTAGGCTCCAGGTGAACGATGCCATCTCCCTGACCCAAGTGGCCGATGCCGCACTGGGCAGCGTTGAAACAGGTTTCCAAAGATTGCAGGAACTGGCGACCCAAAGTGCCAACAGTACCTTGAGCGACACCGACCGACAGGCCTTGCAAAAAGAAGCCTCAACCATCCAGGAACAGATTCAAACGATCATCGCCGACACCAGCTACAATGACGTCAGCCTTCTGTCTGCCGATCAAACCTTATCTTTTCAAACCGGCCCCGGGGCCAACAACCAGACCGGGGTGCAACTGCGGGATTTCAGCACAGCCTTCACCCAGGTGGACATCTCCACCCAGGCGGGGGGGGAAAGTGCCATCCAGGCCGCCAATGATGCCCTCAAAAGAATCGGTGGACAAAGGGCAGAATTCGGAGCCGCCGAGGCCCGTTTCGTCAGTGTGGCCGATACCCTTTCACAACTCTCCGAAACCATATCCAGTGCCGAGGGGCGCATCTCCGGTTCCGATATGGCCGATAAAATTTCCAATTCCATCGCCCTCGCCATTCGCGCCCGCGCCAGCACGGCCCTGCAAACGCAAGCGGACAAACTTTCCAGTTCCCGGGTCCAACAATTGCTGCAATAACTGCCATCTCTCCTGTTTACATTCAATAATTGCCGGGTGGGGAAAAAATCCCCACCTTTTTTTTTCCCTTTTTTCCTTCTTTGACGTTGTCAAGGGCCATCCCCGATCCCAGATCAATAAAAACGGTTGCCTACACCGGAAATACTTATGCGCATCACATTGAAATCTTTAAAAATTATCACGGCACTCCTTCGAATTGTTTTTTACCTTGAATGATCATCCTGTTTGGCATGAAGTTGGCAATCCCATGTATATCGATGTTTACCCAAAGGAAACAAAATTCAAGATTCAGATTGCCTGGTCATGGTTTACAGCAAATCTGGACAAATACTAGGGGTGGTCCCATGGGCATCAGTGTATCGCTTTCGAGTCGTCGGATTCCGGAGATCAATCCGGCTCTGTTTGCAAGGCATCCCACGGATCTTCAGGAAGAAATTGAAGATTATAAGCGCGAGACCCTGCGTCTTTCCAGGATCTACGATTTGCATCGAAAGCTGGGAGAGACCTTGGATTTAGATTCCATGCTGGAAGCGTTTTCACGCTGGCTCGCCCCCAAGGTAGACCATGAACTGGTGGCCTATCGCCAATGTGGCCGCAGTCGCATGCCGATGGCATGTTCCTGTCATGGACCCCATCGGCAAAAGCTCCTGGATGCGGCCAAACGTCTCCTTGAAGATCCCCAGAATCGGGAAGCTTGTGAAGGAATATCCCGGTTGGGATTGGTTTTTCGCCGATGGGATTTGGGCGATGCGGGCAATGATAGCCTGTTGTTGATTCACCGGATTGATTTCAGAGAGGGAATTTCTGGGATGGATGAGGTGGAATCCATCCTCGATGATTTACGCGGACCACTGGAACGGGCTGTGGCTTACGAAGACCTCTACGAGCAGGCGCGCAAGGATGCGCTGACGGGATTGGTCAATCGGCGGGTGTTCATGGAACGGGCCGAACAAGAGCGCGTTCAGGCCGACCGTTATGGAGTTCCTTTGGTTTTGGCCTGTCTGGACCTTGATTATTTCAAGGAAATCAATGATAGCCTGGGACATGGAGAAGGTGATATCGTGTTGCGCAAGGTTTCGCAAACCTTTTCAGGGATGATACGTGACGCCGACCTGTTGGCACGAACGGGGGGCGATGAGTTTGCGTTGATTTTGCCCAATACGGCATTGCTCAACGCACGTCAGCTCATGGATCGAATCTGCGAATCGGTACGCGCATTAAAAATTGGGGTTTGTGAATCGACCATGTTGGGGGTGAGTATTGGCTTGGCCCAATGGGAAAAGGGAGACAGTTTTGCAACATGGTGGGAAAAGGCCGATGCGGCACTCTACCGGGCCAAAGCCGGGGGGCGTTCCCAGGTAGCGGTGTAAAGACGGTTTTGCCCTCGGTCCTTCAACCAACGCGATATTTGCGCAAACGGGTTGGCTGAGAAAATCAAGACCATTTTTCCCCTTGATCGCGCCCCAACTTGACACGGAGATCCTTTTTGCCGATCATGGGCGGAATGCGTTGAGCGAGAAAAGGAATCTGGGGAATTGCCCCCAGGGTTTTGACTTTGTTTTTGAATTTAAACAAAAAGGCCCGCTCAATGGTTGCGCAGACATTGAACACAAAACCCCCAACAAAAAACATCCGGGTGTCGTGGCCGTGAAAATCGCCCTGATCATCCCGCGAAGCTACTCCGGACCCAGCCGAAGTTTTTACGATTATCGATTCTATTCGGAGTTTCTTTTTTCAAAAAAGCAGTTTTCCTACCTGTTGGCCATCCCAACCCTGATCGCTTTGACTCCCAAACACCACGAAGTGCGGGTGTTCGACGAACATGTGGAAGAAATTGATTTCAACTGGGTTCCAGACTTGGTGGGAATCAGTGCCCGCACCATGTTTGCCCGGCGGGCTTACGAAATATCCGACGACTATCGGCAACGCGGAGTAAAAACAGTCCTGGGGGGAATCCATCCTTCCATGTGCATGGATGAGGCAATGACCCACTGCGACACGGTGGTTTCGGGCGAAGCGGAACAAGTCTGGCCAGTGCTGCTACAAGACGCAGAAAAGGGACAGTTGCAACCAAGCTACAAAGCCGACTCCCTGGTGGACCTGACGCAGTATCCCACCCCCAATCGCAATAACCTGAACCATAAAAACTATTTGATGGACGTGGTTCAAACGACCAAGGGATGCCCGTTCCGCTGTGAGTTTTGTTCCGTCTATGCCTATGACGGCAACCGGGTGCGACATAAATCCGTTAAACAAATCATCGACGAAATCAAAGAGATCGGCCAGATCAAGCACGGATTCGACAAAAAAAAGTCCATTTTTTTCGCCGATGACAACATGATCGCCAACAAAAAGTTTGCCCTGGAATTGTTCCATGCCTTGGAACCCCTCGGACTCAACTGGTCCTGCCAAGCCTCCATCAATCTGGCTCAGGATGAAACCTTGCTCCATGCCATGCGCAGAGGGGGGTGCGGTTCCGTCTTTATCGGACTTGAATCCATCGACGACAATAACCTGTCCCAGATGAACAAGGGGGTCAATTTAAAACACGACTACAGCGAATCTATCGCCAAAATCCAGGCCACAGGAATCCTGGTACACGCCTCCTTTATCGTTGGCTACGAGGGAGATTCCCAAACCACCTTCGACCAACTGATCGATTTCATTGACCAGACCAACCTTTTAGGGCCTGTCATCAATATTCTCACCCCATTTCCCGGAACCCTGCTGTTTGAGCGTATGCACAAGGAAGGCCGGATTCTCCACCAGGATTGGAACAAGTATAATTCCAACCATGTGGTCTTCAAGCCCCTGTCCATGAGTGCCGAGGAACTGCTGGCCGGTCACAAACGCATTATCCAAGCTATCTATTCCTTCGATGCCATCTGGAAACGACTCAATCACTATTGGAAAATTGATTTTTGGAATGCCTCCAACCGCCACGATCCCATCAAGTTTAAATATCGCCTGCTTTTTGCCCTGCGGTTGACGACCCTGCTCCTTTCCACAAATTTTCCCCGCAGCCGCTTCATCCTCAGACTGTTGCCAAAAATATTCCAGTCACGGGTACGCATTTCCTCGATTCTCCCCTTGATGGCCTTCAATGCCTATGCGTTCCAGGAACCGGTGGATTGATACATGGTATGGGCAATAGTTTGGCAAAAATTTTTGCGGGGGTCCGGGGGGGATCATCCCCCCCGGCGGAGGTTTGGAGGCAGCAGCCCACAAGGTTTTTCTTTTGACTTTGATTT
>JACSDG010000053.1 GCA_015660855.1 Magnetococcales bacterium | reverse complement strand
TCAAAGTCAAAAGAAAAACCTTGGAGGCTCCGCCTCCAAACCTCCGCCGGGGGGAGAACCTCCCCCCGGACCCCCGCAATACTTTTAAAGAAAAAAAAGCGGGGGGACTGAACGGTTACTACGATGCTGTATTTTTAAAAACCAAACACAACATTCTCGAAAGGTCACATTTCCCATCGCTCGAAATAATAAGATCCAGAAAATGCGCTGTCTCATGCAAAACTGTATTATATTGCAGTGTCTCACCCTTGTTCATCAAAGGATACAGAATCCGTGTAACAAGATCGTAGACCCAAAAACCATGATCATCGAGCAATGTAAAATGTTTCGGAATGGCTTGTAAAACATCGTCCCTGCTCAAATTGGTGTTGTAGTGCGGTGCCGTAAGCGCATCAATCCCCATCCGCGTTCTTACAGCATTTATCGCCGCAAGCCCTTCCGCAGATCCCTCCATCAAAATCAGTTTGCCTCCAGGCCTAACCTTGCTTGCCATCCACTGCATCGCCATTTTTTGATTTTGATTGCCAAAAATATTGATAATCACTCTGACAGATAAAACAACATCATAGTCAATATCAAATAATTTTTCATCGATATCAGGCAATGAATGGACAAATAAATTGACGTTGGACCTCCCGGCAAGCCTTTCCCTACAAAGTCCAATCATGGCCTCCGATTGATCAAAGGCATCTATTTTATTGACACCTCTGGATATATGTTCCGTAACAAAACCATTTCCACACCCGACTTCAAGGACGTTCATCCCGGGTGCCAAATGTCTGTCAAGAAAATCAAGCTCAAGTTTTTTTTGAAATAAATCCTGGTGCGTCACCTTATCCGGATCGTTCTGGAATGCCTTTGCTCTATGGTTCCAATAATCGACATTGTCCTGCTGACTCATCATGCCACTCCCAGGGACCTTGTGTTCAGATGCGCTATTACTGAATCTCCGTGTTCGTACGTCTTTCAATTAAAAACCGTGGCCGTCGGCGAATTTCGTCATGGGATCGCCACAAATATTCGCCCAGAATGCCCAACATGCCCATCTGTAATCCCCCAAGGATCAAGGTGACAACCATCAGCGATGACCAACCATGCACAGGATTGCCAAAAAACCCATTGACGATAACCAGTATGGCATACAAAAAACCCAGGGTCGCTACGAAAATGCCCAAATAGGACATCAAGCGAATAGGAAAATGGGTAAAAGAAGTGACCGAATCAACCACCAGCTTGAATTTCCGTCCGAAAGTCCAACCGGAGCGACCATGGAGACGCACCTGCTTGTCGTAGGTAATGCTCCCCTGCTGAAATCCCATCCAAAAAATGAGCAGCATGGCACTGACATGCACCTCCCTGAATTGCAGATAGGCATCGATGGTAACCCGGTCCATCAACCAAAAATCGGACCCGTTGGGAGGGAGATGACGCAGAGAGTTCAAACCTCGCATAAGGGCGTAATAGATCCTGGAAAATGCAAGTACCGATTTTGTTTCCCCTTCCCGCTTGTTGCGCACCGCCCAGACGATCTGACAGCCCTCCCGCCACTTGGCCAACAAGTGTGGAATGGTTTCTGGAGGATCCTGAAGGTCGGAGGCCATCACAATCGCGCACATCCCGGCGGCATGTTCCAGTCCGCAATGAATGGCCGCATGAGAACCAAAATTGCGCGATAAACGAATCCCACGCACCCTGCGGTCCCTGAGCACCATGTCGGTCAGTCGGGCAAAGCTGTCATCGCTCGAATGATCATCCACAACCACCCATTCCCACACGACATCCAGCCCCGCCATGACTGCGACCAAACGGTCGTACATGGGCTGTAAATTTTCGGATTCGTTAAAAGCGGGGGTAACAATGGAAACGTGCGGCACCCCGGATATCAATGTATTCATAGACCCCAGTCCATCTCGACGGCGCAG
Source organism: Magnetococcales bacterium (assembly GCA_015660855.1). GTDB lineage: Bacteria > Pseudomonadota > Magnetococcia > Magnetococcales > UBA8363 > UBA8363. The sequence goes on along the minus strand of JACSDG010000053.1, from coordinate 19,185 downwards.
GCCTGCCTCACAACCATGGCCACATGCTCCTGTTCGGTGCGTTCCATATCGTGGTAAAGGGGAAGAATGATGGTCTGGTCCTGAACCTGCTCGCTGTAAGTCAAAGAAAATTCGGGAGCCAACGCGCGGTAGTGTTCTTCCCTGTGGGCGCACATGACTCCTCGTCGGCTGGCAACACCGTTATCCAGCAAAACCTGTTGCACGCCTTTTTGATTACAGTCGGGCGGAAGGCGTACACAATAGCTCTGAAAATTGCTGCGCACCCATTCCGGCTCATGCGGCGTACGCAAACCCGAAATTCCCGCCAGGAGGTGCTGATAGTTTCGAGCCAACTCCCGGCGACGCTGCACAATCTGCGGCAATTTTTTCAGTTGTTCCCTCCCTATCGCCGCCTGAATATCCGTCATGCGATAGTTGAAACCCAATTCGTCATAGGTTTCAAAAATAATCTCGTTGGCGCGATGGCGGACAGTATCGGCAACACTCATCGCGTGCTGGCGCAACCGTCGCAATCGCGCAGCCTGATGAGAATCGGTGCAGGTGATCATCCCGCCATCCCCCGTCGTAAGAATTTTTCGGGGGTGAAAGGAAAAACAGGCAAAATCCCCGTGGGGTTTACCAATTTTTTGCCATACGCCATCCATGCGGATTTCACTGCCAATGGCACAAGCGGCATCTTCGATAAGGGGAACTCCACGACGACGGGCGATTTCGCCAATCGCGGACAGATCGCAGGGCATGCCCAGTTGATGAACACACAATATCGCCCGGGTGCGCGGCGAAAACGCCGATTCAAGCCGGGAGGGATCCATATTGTAAGTGTCGGGGCAAATGTCCACAAACACCGGATCGGCGCCGCAATAGCGAATACTGTTGGCTGTGGCGATGAAAGAATGACTGACCGTGACAACTTCATCCCCGGGCAGGACTCCCGCCGCCAGCAGCGCCAGATGCAGGGCCGATGTACAACTGGAAACCGCTATGGCGTGCGGCGCATTCGTAAAAGCGGCAAACTCCCGTTCAAAGGCCGCGACTTCCTCCCCCTGGGTGATCCAGCCCGAACGCAGGACGCGCACGGCAGCTTCCTCTTCCCCTGCGTCCAGCCATGGCCGGATGATGGGAATCATACCGGCTCCCGTTGCCAGTTGTGAACCACCTCTTTGGTGAGAAGCTGCCCCGGAGACTGGCCGCTTCCGGCATACCAGTCACGCAGACGAAACAATCCTTCCCGCAGTGAAATGGTCGGAGAAAACTTCAGAAGTTTCAAACCTCTGGAGGCATCAGCATACAGCCGGAGCACATCCCCCGGGCGTGGAACGTCGTGGACGATGACGGCATTCGCCGTCCCAACCACTTCCGCCACGACCGCCGCCAGGGTGTTCATGCTGATTTCCTGGCCGCTCCCCAGATTGATGGTCTCGCCCACCACGCCATCACTGAAGCCTGCCAGGAAAATCCCCCTGGCCGTATCTTCAACATAAGTAAAATCACGGGTCTGACGGCCATCGCCAAAGATGATCATCGGCAAGCCCGCCATGCAACGCAGCAAAAATTTGGGGATGACCTCGCCACTATCGCCCTCGTGATGGCAGCGGGGGCCAAAGGTGTTGAAAGGCCGGATCACCACCGCAGGAAAACCGTAAGTGGCATGAAAGGCGCGGGCATAACACTCGCCGGCCAATTTGGAAGCACCGTAGATCGTCTGCGGAAAGGGGGGATGTTCTTCGTCCATGGGAACCCGACGGGCCGTGCCATAAACCTCGGAACTGGAAACATACACAAAGCGTCCAACCCCGGCCTTTTGCGCCAAACGCAGCAAAGCCAGTGTGGCCGAGGCATTGACCTCATGATTTTCCACAGGGGCATGCAACGAGTGTCGCACACCAAGGCAGGCCAGATGGAACACGACATCCACCCCTGCAAGCAGAAGGGCCATGGCCGCCGCGTCACGGATATCCACCGTGTGCAACTGCACCGCCCCACCAAGAATACCTGCCAGGTTTTCCGGTTTGCCATTGACCAGGTTGTCCACCACAGTGACGCGATGCCCAGCGGTAAACAACTGATGCGTCAATTCCGAACCGATAAAACCGGCCCCCCCGGTCACCATGGCATTTATCATGGAATGGATGCCATCATAACATCACACACCGCGTCGATCTGACTTTCAGTCAACTCAGGAAACATGGGCAGCGACAGAAATTCCCGACCGGCGGCCTCGGACTCCGGGAACGCCCCGGGTCCATATCCCAGATCAGCGTAGGCCGGTTGCAGATGGACCGGGCAGGGATAATGAATATTCGTGGCGATCCCCCGTTCCTGCATGATTTTTTGCACCCGATCCCTCTGGGCGATGCGTACCGCATAGACATGGTAGACATGATGACCATGTTTCTGGACCGGCGGACAAACGACCCCCCTGGGTGCCAGCAGCGCATCATAACGGGCGGCATGATTACGCCGGCTCTGATTCCAGGTATCGAGATGCCGCAGCTTGACTCCGAGGATCGCCCCCTGGATTCCATCCATGCGATAATTGAAACCTTTCATCACATGGTGGTATTTGCGCGTCATTCCCCAGTCACGCAAGGTGCGCAAGGTACTGGCATAATCGTCGCGATCGGTGACGACCGCCCCACCTTCACCATAGGCCCCCAAATTTTTCCCAGGATAAAAACTGAAACAACCCATGGCCCCCATGCTTCCCGCCTTGAGATCACGGTAGCAGGCTCCATGTGCCTGAGCGGCATCCTCGATCACGATCAGACCGTGTTTGTTGGCAACGTCGGTAATGAAATCCATTTCAGCCGTGCGACCGTGCAGGTGGACCGGCATAATCGCCTTGGTGCGTGGCGTCAGGGCGGCTTCGATGCGGTCGGGGTTCATGTTATGGGTCGCGGGATCGATATCCACCAGCACCGCCCTCGCTCCCGTGTAGAGAATGGCCGCAATGCTGGCAACAAAAGTCATCGGGGTCGTCACTACGTCATCTCCGGGTCCAATCCCGGCTGCCAGAAGTGCCAGATGCAGGGCACTGGTCCCCGAATTGACGGCCACCGCATGGCGGGTGCCACAGTAGGAGGCAAAATCGCGTTCAAATCCTTCGACGGCACTGCCCAGAACAAACTGACTGCTCTCCAACACCCTGGCAATGGCCTCGTCGATATCCGTCCGGATGGAACGATATTGGGACTTCAGATCGAGAAAGGGGACCATACGTTCCTCCGTCAGGAAGCAAGCCGAACTTGCATCCCCTGGTGTTTCATGGAGTGCGTCGCCGCCTCCAGCCAGCGAACCACCCGCAATCCAGCCTCGCCGGGAGTCATCGTGCCCCCGCCATTTTGCACGCAGTCCAAAAAGTGGGCGGTTTCGGTATACAGGGCTTCGGTGGTATCGATGTCGGGAGAGGACATGTCACCAATGCGGTAGCCGATGCGCATTTTATGGATATAATCGGGATTGTCACTTATCGTGACTCCCCGGTCATAGATCTTGATTTTTTCCGTGGGATGAAGGTCGTCATAAACGATCATCTTTTTGTCGCCGCCCAGCAGCACGCTGCGGATCTTGACGGGTGCCAGCCAGTTGACATTGATATGGGCGACCATGCCAGCCTCGTAGAACATCGAAATATTTGCCAGGTTCTCCGGGCTGTCGGGGATGTGACTCACCCCGTGGGCGGAAATCGCCACGGGGTGTTTATTGAGGATGAAATCGAGAATGGCAAAATCGTGGACAGCCAGATCCCAGATGACATTAACGTCATGCTGGAACAGACCGAGGTTGATCCTGGTGGAATCATAATACAGGATGTTACCCAAGGTACCGTCCGTCACCAGATCGCGTATTTTGCGAACGGCCCCCCCGTACACATAGGTGTGATCCACATGCAAGACCAGATTCTTGCCGTGGGCGATGTCGATCAATCGTTTTGCCTGGTCCGAGGTTTCGCACATGGGCTTTTCCAGCCAGACATGCTTGCCACTCTCCAAGGCTGCCAGGGCCAATGGATAATGGGTGGAAACCGGCGTGGAAATGGCGATCACATCGATGGCAGGGTCGTTGATCAACTCCCGCATATCGCTGTAGGTTTTGATCTCCGGAAAAGCGAGTTTGGCCAGTTGCAGTTTTTGCACGTTCAGGTCACCGACGGCTGCCAGGCGTGAAAGCCGCGCGGTATTGAAGTTACGGGCCAAATTGGGGCCCCAATAGCCATAACCAACAACGCCAACGTTAATCACCGCGACACCACCCCTTTCCCAGTTGCGCCACCAGACTTGTCACGAACATCGCCGATGATTCTGGCGGGAACTCCTGCAACGATGGCAAACGCAGGAACATCCCGGGTAACCAGGGCCGCCGCACCCACAAGGGCATGTTCGCCGATGGTGACCCCACCCATGATGGTGGCATGCGTACCAATGGAGGCACCGTTCCTGACCTGAACAGGTTCGACGGTCCAGTCGGCCTCGGTTTGTGACGTGCCGTCCGCATTGGTTGCCCGGGGGTAGCGATCGTTGATGAACATCACGCCATGGCCGATAAACACCTCGTCATGGATCGACACCCCCTCGCAGAGAAAAGAGTGCGAGGATATTTTGCAGCGCGCCCCCACCACGACGTTTTTCTGGATTTCAACAAAAGCCCCGATCCGGGTCTCTCTGCCTATCCGGCAGCCGTACAGGTTGACCAGATCAGGCTGAGGAATGCGGACTCCATCTGCCAGTTCAACATCCGAGGTAATGGTCATCACAGCCTCATAACGATCGCCAGACATCACGGAACATGATGCCCTGCGGGCAAAAAAATCAAGGTCAAACCCCAGACAGACCAAAAACAGCAGCCGAAAGCATTCACGCTACAGATTTTAGGAGTGACTGGCAAAGGATAATTTATCTATTTGATAAGAAGATTCTATAATTAAAGACTCCCCCGATTCTTTTATTTTTCCGAAACGCAAACAGAAAACTCTTTACTAATTTCGTTGGTTCCACCCAGACCCTCCGAAGCCAAAGAAATCATTCTCCTGCCTGATATTTTTTCTCGTTCCTGCAATGCTTTACCCATCGCACGCAAATCGAAATTGAATCGCGCAGCAAACTCCTCTCGGTTTTTACGAACTTCTTCAACAATCGGATCAGTCCACATATTCAACCTTCCTCTGGCAATTCTTCAGGTGTAACGATTATAGGGGGCACCATCACTTGTGCATGCAATAGGATCAACCCTTCGCCAAGACCTGGAGATCCTTGCCTGTTATAGTCAGCAGTTGGCGGGCAGTTTCCGATCCGAAAATGGGGGGGAGTGAACAATTACCGGTCCGCCTGTTTAACGATACGGACAAACTCAAGCACCCCATCTTCAAAAGAAACCGGCATGAGGGAAGGGGAAAGGGTTATCGGTGCGCACCTGTGAGGCGGTTGGTTTTGCATGATCGCGAGCATGCGTTGACGCAACGCGTCAGGTTCCCAAGGATCAAACAGCCAACCGTTTTTCCCCTCGACGATCAGATCTCTGGCTCCGGCGATCTGGGTGCACAAGACCGGCATTCCTGCGGTCAAAGCTTCGTGAACCACCGCACCGTAAGGCTCAAACTCGCTGGCAAGGATGAAAACCTGCCCCAAAAGATACCAGGCGGACAATTCCTTGGATTGCATCTGGCCCGTGAAAATTACAGCACTTTCCACGTTCAGTTCCCTGGCCAGAGATTGCAAACGCCCTTTTTCGGTCCCATCACCGACGATGGCCAGTCTGGTTTCCGGGTGTCGTCCATGAACCGTGCCAAAAGCGTGGAGGATGCGGTCAACCCCTTTGATGGCAGACAGACGACCCACCGAAAGAAATACCTGTTTTCCGGCCAGGTCATGGTGCTGAAAATAAGATTGTGCCAAGGGCATGGCTTCGGTCAGACGGGCGCGAAAATTTTCCGGTCGGTTGATGTTGGCGCAAATGGCAATCCGTTCGGGGTTGAAACCATAACCGGCATACCAATCCCGCGTGTCTGCCGTGTAGACCACAAGTCCATCGGCCCTCTGGAGCAACCCTTTTCTTGCCATGGCGCGCAGCCAGGAGGCATTGCGGCACATGGCCACATTGTCAGCGGTCCACAGGACCAAACCCCATTGGTTTCGACGCACCCATTGTTCCCAGGCCGCCATCCAGGTGGAAGGGGCATATTCCATGGCCACCACCACCCGAGGCTGAAATGCGCGGATTGCCGAACCCACACCCCAACGGAACTGTCGCCCCAGAATATCCACCCCCCGGGTCAAATCGCCATGGCTGCACTGCAATTGTTGTCGCAGGCGGGCCTGGTCGAAAGATTGACTGACGGGATTGGCACGAAAAAAGAGTGTTCGCAGCTCAAAATGTTGCGCCAAAGCATTGAAAAGATCAATACGATAGGGAGTCAGCGCAGGATGCAGTATGAGAACTCTGGGTCGTTGCATTCATATCCCCCCAAACCCGTCGTCAGATTACATTTCCCGATAAATGGCACTGGTTTGCGCTCCAATGGCCTCCCATGAATAAGACTCCCTGGCCTGTTGGCGAATCCGCAGGCGATGCCTCTGGGAATGCTCACATAAATCACTTTGCAGGAACAAACACAGTTTTTCGGCCAAATCCCCAGAATCCCCGGCACGGCAAACCCAACCATTCACCCCGTCTTCAACCCACTCCTTCAACGCCCCAACGTCGGTGGTGATCACAGGAAGGCCAAAGGTCAAGCCCATAAACAAGACCGCGCTTTGGTACAGATTGCGGTAAGGGAGTACCAGGCAATCGGCGGCAGTAAAATAAAAGGAAATCTGTGCATCAGGAATAAAACGCAGGTGCAAACTCACCCTGTTTTGCAAAGCCACCGTATCGATTTGCCGTTGCAATTGCGCCACGTAGGCATCGGCCCCCGTGGCACTGCGTCCCGCGATGACCAAGTGGCAATCTTGCCCGACACCCGCAAAAGCTTCAAGCAAAATATCCACCCCCTTAAACCAGGTGATCATGCCGAAAAAAAGGAATATTTTTTTTTCCTGCCCCAATCCCAACCGATCCCTGGCCTCGCCTCGGGTCAGATCGGGATTGAAAAGCGGCTCGTTCAATCCCATGCCCAGCACATGAATTTTTTCGCCCCCAACGGCAAACCATTGCATCAACTGCGCTTGCATCAACCCCGTATGCACAATAATTTTTTGTGCCAGGGCGTAATAAATACGCAAGGAAAGGCGATTGATGGGGCCGCTGCGGTTATGGCGTGCCTCGGGATCGATTTCGTGCGCCGTCACCACCACTTTTTTTCCCGCCAGACGAAACACCAATGGCAAAAAAATGCGGTCAAATTTGGGAAAACGAATCAACCATTGCAGGTGCACCACTGTGGCGTCGGTCTGAAAAGGATAGCGCAACACTCTGCCATAAGAACGCAGCAAACGCATTATTTTTTGCGGTATGGAGACATCGGGACGGAATCCACCACGCAGATTGACCGCGATGGCTCGGGGATAACGCGCAAACAGATCGCGATAATCGTCCAGGCGATCATTTCCGACCACCTCCACAGTCAGACCGGCCTTGAGGAGTCCTTCCAGCAGACCCATCTGATAATGATCGACACCACCACTTGAAAAAAGAATTATTTTCACGCCTTGGTTATCCCACGCCTCCCTGGATCCAGTGTTCATACCACCATTGAAACACCAACAATCGCCACAGCAAGGCGGAATATTCCCGGCGTCCCCCCTGGTAATCGGCCAGCATTCGGGTCACCACATCGCCATGCAACAAACCGGAGCGTTGCACGCGGCTTGGGGAAAGGGTTTCGTAAAAATGCCCTTTCCATGGGCCGGTGAACCATCGATGCCCAGGGACACTGAATCCTTGTTTGGGGCGATCCACCAAATGTTTGGGGACATGTTTGTAGAGGATTCGCTTGAGAATGGCCTTGCCCTGACGCTGGTGGAATTGCAAACTCTCCGGGAGCCTGGCGGCAAATTCCATGATCCTGTAATCGGTCAACGGCACACGGGCCTCCAAACCATGGGCCATGGTCACCCGGTCGGAAGTTTTCAGGACGGTATCGGTCAGGTAGGAAGAGATGGTCTGACGATTGAGTGCCAGAAAGGAAGTTCCGTCACCTTGCAGGGCGTAATGGGGTGGAAGGGTGGTCGCGTGGGGTTGGGCGATCAGAGCGGAAATCTGCTGGAGGGGTATGCCTGCCTGAAACAGGGCGAGCAGTTCCAGGGGCGAGGAAAATCGGGCCAGGTTGAGAATGCGTCTGGGAGTTCCGCTACGAAATACCCCTTGACCCAGGGCGACGCCCGCATTCCATAAAGGGGTGCCGATGATTTTTTTTGCCCGCACAATTTTTGCGTAAAGATGGCGCACATCATAGCCTGCAAAAAATTCATCGCCGCCATCCCCCGCCAACACAACCTTGATGTGCCGGCGGGTCGCCTCGGCCAGCTTGAGATAAGGGACGATGGTGACGTTGGCCAAAGGATCGTCGGCCACCCTGATAAAGTTTTTTGGATTCAGATCGGCAGGATCAATGGTGATGGTTTGATGCTCGGTGCCCAAATGTTGGGCCACCTTTGCGGCAAAGTGGCTTTCATCACTGGGATCGTTGCCATATCCGGCACTAAAGGTTTTCAATCCCGAAACCATGGGACAAGCCAGAGCGGTCAGCAAACTGGAATCAATCCCGCCACTGAGAAAAACGCCCACCGGCACATCACTGCGCAAACGCAGGCGTACCGCATCCCTAAGCAACATTTCCACTTCTTCCGCCGCCTGATCCATGGTGATGGACCCATCGGGATCATAGGGGGGCGGCTCCCAAAAGCGGACCAACGTGGCCTTACGCCCGGCATCCAACTCCATGATACATCCGGGGGGCAACTGGCGCACTTCGCTCAAAAGAGTGGAAGGGCAAGGGGGCGTGTTGTAAACCAGATAATGGTAAAACGCATCCGCATCCAGTCGGGTCCCCAGATCGGGAAGCTGAAAAAACGCTTTGAGTTCCGAAGCAAAGGCGAATTCACCTCCGACATGCCGATAGAACAGAGGTTTGATACCGACCCGGTCGCGAACCAGGACCAGCTTGTCGGCCACGGTATCGTAAATGGCCAGGGCAAACATGCCGTTGAACATGGAAAACGCATCTCGACCCCATTGACCATAGGCGTGCAACACCACTTCGGTATCGGAATGGCCTTGAAACACATGGCCCAGTTTTTCCAGGGATTGCCGCAATTCGATGTAGTTGTACACTTCCCCGTTATAGACGATGACCAGGTGGCCTTGCTGCCAAACCATGGGTTGATGACCGGCATCGGTCAGGTCGATAATGGCCAGTCTGCGGTGGGCCAATCCGACCCCATCGGCCACAAAAATGCCTTCGCCATCGGGTCCCCGATGCGCCAAGGCGCGATTCATCGCCTTAAGGATGGTCTGGAGCCTAGCCCGATCATGCTTTTGCGACACCATTCCCGCTATGCCGCACACGACAAACCTCCATTCATTTTCAAGTTATTTGCCATTTATTTTTGCCATCCGACGGGTTGGTGGGGTGCTGCCATGGCGCGGCATGGGGAAAAACGGTGGCGGGACGTGGTTGTGAATATTTTCTTTTCCATTGAAACCGATGCGGGGGCGGTTTGACGGAAATGATGTTTTCCTGGCCCGTAATTTTTATCTCCATGCGACTCATTTGGGCCAGGGAAATACCGATGAACACCGCCATGGCAATCAAGCCTTTACCCGTAAGACTACCACCCGCGCCGAGACTGTTGAGAATCATATAGGAGCTGAAAACCGCGATATAGGGGAGGAGACGGGAAAAAACTTCGATGTCCTTGCTCCCCGCTTCGTTGAAACGTTTCATCAAAGCGAAAAACATATAAATGGTGATGGCAACGGCAACCCAGCCGCCAAACAAACCATTTTCCAGGACAGGATGGATGTCGTTGCCCAACATGGGGCCGATGGCGTATTTGACGGGGTAAACGTGATACCCCCATCCGAGAACCGGTTTGTCCATGATGGCGTTCAAGGAACTGACATTGTCCAGACCTCGATTGGTATCGGCGGAATAGATGGCGGCATCCTGTCCCAACTCGGAAACACGACCGACCCAGGTTTCTAGATACCTGGTGTTGGAAGCAAAAAAAGCCCCCATGAAAACAACACCGCCGAGGATACTGACCATGGTGCGCTCAAACAGGGTTCTGGACCTGGCGCGTCGTCGCAAACCAAAAACGATCCCCATAAAAATGCCCAGGACGAAGGTGGCCACCAATGAACGGGTAATCGTAATGGCGATGGCGACCACCTGAATTCCGGCCATGGCCAAGTCCAGTTTGGGCACCTTGGATTGACCGGAAATGAAGCGGGTGAATGCGAAAACCAGGGTCGAGACCATGAGTACAATCCCCTGGGGGATACCCCGCACCAACTCGGCATTTTCAGTCAGGGCCTGTCGCACCAGAATCCAGGCATCCTGGGAATCTCTGAGAAAGTAGTACGCGGCCATCAGGACAGGGCGATTATCGATGATTTGAATGACAAGATGAACCAAAGCGGTCAGAGAAGCGATGCCCAGGGCGACTTGCAGAATGGTGTCCACCCTGGAACGCAGCATCCACACCACCAATACCAGACTCCATGGAAACAAACGAACACCTCCGGCGCGAACTTGCTGAACCAGTTCAATATCGGGATGCCCATCCACCACCCCGAGAAACAAGCACAGGGACATCCATACCAGGTAGGGAACGAGGATGGTGCTCATCGTTTTTCTGGCAAAGATTAAAAGGGTTTTCGGCTTTTTCGGGATGCCGTCGGCAACCGTGGTGTTGGCGACATCGGTTCCTCCCCTTTGTTTAAACTCCTTGACCCGTCTTTGTTTTCTCTCGCGCACATACTGGTAGTACGCCCCCATGAACAGGAACACGAAAAATATGTCCATGGTGCTGGCATACCCGACCGGCAGAGCGACGGCGGCAAAGCGGGTGCCTATGTGGAACAGGCTGTTTTCGGCGATCAACAGAAGTGCCAAACCCCAGATGGGTCGGAACAGGGCAATGATGCAGAAAGATCCAAGGACGAACAGGTTCACGGTGGGAGTTGTTTCCTGGGCCGGAAGTGGGCGCGGTCGCCATCGAGACAGCTAGCACAAACCGGACCATTCATTTTCTGCAGGATTGGGTACGGGGATGGAATGCCTTGGACGGAGTTGGGGGATGTGGCGTAGAATGTTTGGAAAGTTCGGCAAGGTTTACCTTGAAGAGGAAATCAGCATGAGCGCGACCATTGCTTTTGACACCTACGCCTACGTCAAAAAACTCCGTGATGCCGGAGTGGACGAACGCCAAGCGGAAATTCAAGCTGAGGCCCTTGTCGCCCTGGTGGAAGATCGTCTCGCAACCAAACAGGACATATTTGCGCTCAAGCGGGATTTGGCTGACGTGGAAGCCAATCTGAGGCGGGACATCAGGGAGATGGATGGCAAGATAGAAACCACGAAGGTTGAAATCCTGGCCAGGGTGGACACCAAAATTGAAACCGCCAAGGTAGACACCATCAAGTGGACGGCGGGCATGTTTGCGGCCCAGACCGCATTGATCCTTGGTGCGATGTTCGCCATGTTGAAGATGAACCAACCGAACCCGCAACCGACCGGATCCCCCCTCCCTTCCGCCCAGGAGATGAGATTGCCTGCCCCCTCGACCCCGATGCCCGTTGTCCCCCACACACGATGACATCCCCCAACAGCCACTCCGGCTTGCGACCCCCAGACCGCCCTTGGGAGGATAATTTCCCTCCCTAAAGCAGTCTGGTAGTCAGCAAACGGTGGCAGGTTGACGCAGGCCCGTCCACCTTAAGATCGGACCACAGCCAGCCGAAGTAGCGGTTGACAGGGGATCAATAGGGGTAGTAGACGTAGTAGGGTCTCGGCTGGTAAACGGGAACGGCATAGGGTTGCGCTACGGCCACCGGATAGCCGTAGGCATAGGGAGCCGGGTGTGCGTATGGATAACCAACCGCACCATAATGCGCCGGATAGTGTTGGGAGGAGTGCATCAAGGTTCCCAACAAAGCCGCACCACCAAGAACCGTGGCGGTGGCAACATCGGCATTGGCCTTTTGTGGTACGGCAAGGCCAACAGCCAAGACCGCAGCGCAAAGCGGCAACATGACGGACAAACGTGTTTTAATTGGAGTGTTCATGACCTTTTCTTTAGTTAGTTAGGGGGACGTTGGCCTGGTCACACCAGGGTACCAACATTGTGGTTGATGTCATCTCGTTTGAAACCTCCCTTGCCAAGGTAGCCCCATGGATACCCTCTGTCAAGACGCCGACGGCGGCACCTGGACAGGTCAGAGCAACTTGATTTGGATTTTTGTGAAAGGCCGATCTCATGAATCATCTATCGTCGGCAGCGGTCCTGGGGTTGACAATCTTTTTATTGTCATTGGGCACGGCCCATGCGGCTAATTCCAGAATCTGCGCCGACACGGACCCCGGGGACCGCGCCCACTGGTTGCAACCCAGCGCAGATGAATTGGCACGCTTTGCGGACGACGGGAAAACGCGACCGATCCCGCCTGAAGACGCCCTGTATTCGGAAAAGGAGACCCGTTTTCCGCCAGGGAATCAGGCGAGTTCAGGTATCCGTTCCGTCCCATGGCTCCTGAATTCTGTTCGCAGTTTTGTGGAACACCACGACAGAACACACAACAGCCCGTTTTTGCCGGATCGAGACGGTCACTGAGTTTTTTTTGGGGGGGGGAATCCCCCCCCGAACCCAGACGACGGTCTTCATTCGCGATTCATGGCCCGGAAACACTTTGACATGATCTCCTGGAAAGTTGGCTTCAGGTTGCAATCGACCTATCTCGGGTAGCAGGCCACCGCCATGGGTGCGCAAGCAGCTACCATAGGTTGCGCCACCTGCGTGGTGACCTGATAGGAGACAGGCTGGATCACCCGGGTTGTCACCTGATAGGAGACAGGCTGTACCACCGGTACCGGAACGGGATAGGGAACAGGATAAGGCACGGGTTGATACACCGGAATGGTTTGAACAGGGGCCATGACCGGATTCACCGAGGTGTAGATCATGGGTTGCTCGACCATGACGGGCATGGGTTGCGGTGGGGCCATGACTGCCATCGGTTGGGGATAGGCCACAGGCACAGGCGCCACAGGTTGCGAAGAGTGCAACAACGTGCTGAGGAGTGCGGCTCCACCCAGGACCGTTGCGGTGACAACATCGGCCTGTGCGTCTGGCGGAGCGGCCAAACCACCGGCCACCATGGCGGCACAAGCCAGCATGGATAACGGAGTTCGAGTTTTCCTTAAAGTAGTCATAGTCGTTTCTTCTCTTTGTAGAACTGATTAGCGCGACGTTAAAAACGGTTCACACCATCCTGGCGGCATCTCTACCAACGTATCGGCATTCCTTCCAGACAGCTTTACCTGAGTCACAAAAATTCTGCGGCATCTTTTATAAGATGCTGATGTGTAATATTTTTTACACTTCTGCTAAACAAGAGCGCGAAAACGTCTTGTTGATTTTTGCTGGCCTCTGCAAATCAAACCCCTATTAAATTAACGCAACTGTAAATATAACTTACATTAATACAAGCAAAAATAAACCTCAGGCGATTGGTTTCATTAATTGTTATATTATTGAAACCTGAAAGCTGGAAAAATCAATCTACAAATCATCCATTTATCATTGGACATACCTGAAAGAAAAATATTTACTGCGATGCGTCGCCTTTCATGCTTGACTTAATCAGGACTGCAAATTATTCTTGTTGTTACATACTTTATCGTTGATCGTTTCCTTGACAGTTAAATAAAGACTATGGGATGGTCATGTAATTTATTGTTCTTGATGATTTGTTTTTATTATTCCACCAACGTCCATTCGATCAGGCCACGATTTGTATGCGTATTCTCTTGATAAGATTTTTACAGTTGTTGATTGTTTTTGCCTTCATTTTCCATTTTGACATGTCCGTGGCATTTTCGCAGAAGGATCCCGGTACCGCACAAATAAGGGGAAGAGAACCGGATTATCTGACCCCCAGAGAGAAAGTGTGTCCTGTTTCTGAAAGAAATTTTACATTACCCAAAAATGTTGAACTTTTTGGCAGTGATGGTTTGGAAAATTTATGCATTAAGTTCAGTCATCTCCAAATCACCCTGCCATCAAGTGACTGGGGCAGGTCGGAAGATACCGATGATGATAATAAAATCAATGCAAAAGTGATGATGGACCTGTTTAGAGAGGTTTTCGGCAAGGAGGGAGAAGCAGCATGCAAAGGGAATTTGAATGCTGGGATAAATAAAGGGGAGGTAGGAAGCCAACGTATTGATAACGATCTTCTGCTTTTCTTTGAGGATACTACGATGGTTGTAACGCTTGCTCAGATCCAGGATTTTGTCCTGAGTCTGACCAAATTCTATCGTCGTGATCCGTGGCGAGAACATGAAATCCCAACGAATGAAAGCAGACAAAAATACATAGATGAATATGTCAATAAAGTGGCCAACATTCCCTCATCTCCCCCCGGTAAACTGCCCATGCTCGTCATGGCCGGGAATAAAGTGTTGACTATTTTGGGTTACCCAGCAATGAGGATGGAACATTTTTTTCTGTCTAGGGCATTTCTGCCCGAACAGGAACTGTGCGGTTTTCAGGTTGCAGAAGATAGCGGCCAATGTCCAGATCCGCCAAAGCCTGGACTATGTGCCGGAAGAGTGGAAAGGTGTGAAAAAGAAAACGTTCCAGGGCGGGTCAGGGTGGTTTTGGTCGAAGGTTTTTTGCATCAACCCAAGGTCACTGTCCGGCCAAATGGTGAAAAACTCAAGTGCAAAGAATGGGTTGCCTGGAACAAAAATAGTGGAAATTTATTTAAAAGAAACAGTTTCCGCTTCGTGAATGAACACACCTGCGAGAATATCAACAAAAAGATAAAAAATATTTTAGCTGTTGCCATGGAAAAAAAACCACTGACCATGGAGAGGATGGAACGGGCACTGTTATTGGCCAACGATCTGCCTGGTATTAATATCGAGGCGGTTTTGGCTCCGGTAGCGCAAGACCCTGGTTCCAAGGATGCCGAGATTCCTCCTGGTGCCTCAGGCCTGGAGGTGAGATGGACCCTCGATCCCATGGATTTATACGTCGGCTGGGATAACCAGGGCAGCGAGTTCATGGGGCCTGAAATCTTGACGAGCACCCTTCGGAGCCATTCCCTCCTCTGGGCGGGAGACCAATGGTCCGTGCAACATGCCCGCGCCCTTCCAGAACGACGGGAGTTGGCGTTGTACAGCCTGGAGGCATCCATTCCTGTTTTTCCCGACTTTCTTGCAGACAGCGTTGGCGAAGGGTTGCGTTTTCGCGGAAAAACACAGTTCAGTGATTCAAGGCTTGGAGGTAGCCTTGCAGATTATGAAATGGACACCCTCAACCAGGGTTGGGAGGCGGGCATAGAGTATCCCATCCTCCTGCAAAGAGATAAGCGAATTGATATAAGACTCGGTACTGCGTCAGCCAACGCGCATACCACCCTGTTCGATCAAACCTATTCCGATGATCGAATCCGCACCGCCTTCTTCGGGAGTCGATGGGGATGGAAAGAAAAGCCTCGTGTCGAGAAGAAGGATGACGCGAAAAATATTCTCCGACTTGAAGACATCTCTTTGGATCTGGTTCTCTCCAAAGGCTTGGACATCGATCATGCCACGAACAGGAATGCCCAGTTTTCTTCTCGTGGAGAAGCTGGGTCCGATTTTTACAAAGCACGCATGAATTGGCGAGGATATTGGGAATTTGGCAAGTTGGTCATTGACGATAAGGAAAAATCGTTTTTTTTCTCCGACCCTTTCAAACGACTGACCGTTCTGACCGAAATCGAATCGCAAACCAGTTCGGCACCCCTGCTCTCTGGAGAAGAATTTGGTGTCGGAGGCCGAAATTTCGGTCAGGTTTACGGTCCCGGAGAAATTTCCGGAGACCATGGTATCGCGGGTAAACTGGAACTGGGTTGGAAAATGCTCTACGCCAAATCAGTGGCCGCCTTGTCTCCCGACTACGATGTCAATCCGACACGTTGGGATGCCATCAGTACCCTCAATGAATGGGATGTTACGATACTTGGATTCATCGAGGGTGGTAAAATTTGGAATAGCGACAAAAGCCTGAAAAAAACCATGCAGGAACAAGAAAATCTGGCATCCATCGGAGCCGGTTTGCGTTTTCGTCTCCGTCCGGAGAATGAACTGGGAATGATGATCGAATCTTTGCCATCCGGGTACAACATTCTACCTATCATTCCGATTGAGCAATTGATCATTGACGCATCCTACGGTTGGCCCCTCGGACAAGAACCGGCGACCCATGAAGGAGAGATGGATCCACAATTAAAAATCAATATAGCTGTTCAATTTTAGCCGCAGGATGGTTGCGTGAATATTTTTGTCACTTCATCAGTATTCAATCCATTGATAACTGTGATTCCCGGGTCCATGACCTGTCCTGGGTTGTTGGAATCCGAACTCGTCCACGACCGTCTTCCACTTTGGATTCCCGGTGTGAGAAAACAGCCATGTACACAATGATTCCTGGTCCGGGTAGGCAGCACGGAAAACGACACAAAATCATCTCGACTTTGATCACATGGCTGGCATTGGGCATCGGCCTGGATGTCACTCCGGGGTTGTGTATGCCCCAGGAAGGTCAGGTCACCGCAGGTTCGGCCAGCATTCGTGAAAGCAATGGCCAACGGATGGATATTTCTCAAACCAGTGACCGGGCCATACTGGATTGGAACTCCTTCAACATAGGCCAGGGCGAGAGTGTCCATTTTCAGCAACCCTCCACCAGTTCCATCATCTTGAACCGGATCCATGGTCAAGATCCTTCGCAGATTTATGGCTCCTTGACCGCCAACGGCAACGTCGGCCTGATCAATCGCAACGGTATCCTTTTCCATAAAGGTTCCCAGGTCGATGTTGGAGGATTGGTGGCTACGACCTCCTGGATCGGCACGGAAGATTTCATGTCTGGAAATGATCGGTTTCAAGCCACCGCGCACCTGGGCGATGCCAGTGTCATCAATCGTGGAATCATCCACGTCCGCGATGGGGGAATGGTGGTTCTGGCAGGGCCGAAGGTTGAAAACAGCGGTGTCATCCAAGCCCGCCTGGGGTCAGTGACTTTGGCGGCGGGAGAGGCTTTCAGCGTGGATTTCAATGGTGACGGACTGCTGAGTTTTGCCATGACCCCGGAAGATTCAAAACAGCTCAAACAACAGTTAAGCGTCAACAACCAGGGAAAAATTTTAGCCGATGGCGGTCAGGTTCGTCTGACAACCGCTGCGGCGGGTGATGTGGTCGATCGGGTCGTGCACATGGGTGGGGAGGTGGAAGCCAAAACGGTTTCCTTTCGCCAGGGACGCATTTTACTCGGTGGCGGTCACGAGACGGTCACGGTTTCCGGAAAGGCTGAAGCATCGGGAATCGAAGGGGGGCAGTCGGGGGGATCCGTCGATGTCCTGGGTAGAACTGTCGCGTTGCAATCCACGGCGCGAATTGATGTTTCCGGGGATGCCGGTGGTGGAACCATTCGGGTAGGTGGTGATTTTCAGGGGCGCAATACCGCTGTTGCCAACGCCGCGCGAACCCGTGTGGATCAAGGGGCTGTATTGAAGGCCGATGCTGTGACCAAAGGCCAGGGGGGGCCGGTGACGGTGTGGTCCGATGGGGTAACCCGTTATCGCGGATCCATTTCCTCTCGCGGGGGGCTGGTTGGGGGAGATGGTGGCCAGGTTGAGGTTTCAGGCAAGCAACGACTGGAGTTTTCCGGGTCTGTGGACGCGCGTGCTCCACAGGGAACGATGGGGCGTTTATGGTTGGATCCCACCAATATTGTGGTGGCCACGGCGGGTACCGACTCCGTCGTCACGAATGTTGACAACTTTGCCGACGCCGATCAAAACGGTGGGACCAGTACTTCGACCATCTCCCCGGCCGTTCTCAACGCTGCGGCGGCCAGTGTCACTTTGCAGGCGACCAATAACATCACGTTCACCGATGCGGTCAGTCTGACCACCAATGGCGCGAACCTGACCGCCCAGGCGGGAAACAACATCACCGTCAACAATACCCTGACAACCCAGGCTGGAAACATCACCCTTTCCGCCAACGACAGCGGTGGTCCCGCATCCGGAAGCGGGGCGGTGGACATCAATGCCAACATAACCACCAATGGCGGTGGTTTTACCTCCAGTGGTGTCAATTTTGAATCCTCCGGTGCCACCATCAGCACCGCCGGGGGGGCTGTCGCCCTGACCCATACGGGAACGGTTGCCCTAGGGGCAGTAACCACCACCAGCACGTTGAATGTCACTTCAAGCGGTTCTTTGACGCAGACGGGGGCCTTGACCGTTTCCGGGATAACCACCCTTGCCGCAGGTAACGGCAATACCATCACCCTTGACAACACCAGTAACAATTTTTCCGGCGCGGTGACGGTTTCCAATGGCGGTAACATCACCCTGACCGACGCCAATCACATCGTCCTTGGAAGCGGTTCCATGACCGGCACCTTGAAAGTCACCGCCGTTGATGGTTCCATCACCCAAAATGGTGCCCTCACGGTGCCCGGAACGACGACGCTTTCCGCCTCCGGGACCAGCAATGGCATCACCCTGGACAATACCAGCAACAATTTTTCCGGTGCGGTTATTATTGCCAGTGCCGGCAATGTTTCTTTGGCGGATGCCAACGACATCATCCTGGGGGCTGGCACCCTGTCCGGTACTCTGGGTGTCACCGCCGTCAATGGATCCATCACCCAGAGTGGTGCCCTGACCGTGCCTGGGGTTGCCACATTCTCTGCATCTGGTACCAGCAACGGCATCACCCTAAGCAATACCAGTAACAATTTTTCCAGCGCGGTTATTATTGCCAGTGCTGGCAATGTTTCTTTGGCGGATTCCAACGACATCATCCTTGGGACCGGCACCCTGTCGGGAACCCTGAGCGTTACCGCCGTCAATGGATCCATTACCCAAAGCGGTGCCCTCACGGTACCCGGAACGACCGCGCTTTCCGCCTCCGGGACCAGCAATGGCATCACCCTGGACAATACCAGCAACAATTTTTCCGGT
>JACSDG010000052.1 GCA_015660855.1 Magnetococcales bacterium | reverse complement strand
TGTTGATCCACCCCATGAAGGTGGAAGACACTCTTTGCCAAGTCGACTCCAAGTACGGTAATGTTGCCCATGATCCATCCTCCTTCATGTGCGAATGGTTGGTGATAACTCCATTCTGGCCCATTTCGAGGCCGTTTTGAAGGGGGATGGGTCCATTCCATCAGTATATCAATTTCCCTGGGAAATCTGGGGACAGTCTATCAATTTTCCTATCGCAAGCTGGAGCCTCTTGTGAAATGAATATCAGAATATCATGATGGAGCTTGAGCAACGCAAACCTTCACAGACGCCATAAAGCCAGGATGGATTATTTACGGTGCCCCCCCTATCGAAAGGGGTGGGCAAGGGGGGGGAAATGGGATAGAATTTGGGGTTCGATAACAGGTGCCTTTTTTTTGGCCTGCCGTCTCCCTGATACTGTACCCTGGAAAAAACTGATCCGCCCATGAGCGACGCCGACATCTCCAAACAGATTCCCGTCAATATTGAAGACGAAATGCGGACCTCCTACCTCGATTACGCCATGAGCGTCATCGTTGGCAGGGCACTCCCCGATGTCCGCGATGGACTCAAGCCGGTGCATCGCCGTGTCCTTTTCGCCATGAGCGAGTTGGGCAACGATTGGAATCGGGCCTATAAAAAATCGGCCCGCGTCGTCGGTGATGTCATCGGCAAATACCACCCCCACGGCGATGTCGCGGTCTACGATACCATTGTGCGCATGGCGCAACATTTTTCCATGCGTTTTCCCCTGGTGGATGGGCAGGGAAACTTTGGTTCCGTAGATGGCGATTCGGCAGCCGCCATGCGATACACTGAGGTGCGCATGACCCGCCTGGCGGGTGAACTCCTCGCCGATCTGGACAAGGAAACGGTTGATTTTGTCAACAATTATGACGGTTCTCTCATGGAACCGCTCATTTTGCCAAGTAAATTTCCCAATTTGTTGATCAACGGCTCCTCCGGCATCGCTGTGGGCATGGCGACCAACATCCCCCCGCATAATCTGGGCGAGATTATCGACGCTACCTGCGCCCTGATCGACAACCCCCTGTTGACGGTCCAGGATCTCATGCGCTTTGTCCCCGGACCCGACTTTCCCACCGGTGGCATCATCCACGGTCGTGCCGGCATTCGCAGCGGTTATGAAACCGGACGCGGTTCCATTGTCGTGCGTGCCCGGACCGGCATTGAACAAAAAAAAGATGGCCGTGAAGTCATCATTGTTTACGAACTGCCCTACCAGGTCAACAAGGCCCGCCTGGTGGAACGGATTGCCGAATTGGTCCGGGAAAAAAAGATCAGCGGCATTTCCGACCTGCGCGACGAATCCGACCGCGAAGGGATGCGCATCGTCATCGAACTCAAACGTGATACCAATTCCGAATTTCTCCTCAACCTGTTGTTCAAGCATACCGCCCTGCAATCGAGCTTTGGTATCAATACCCTGGCCTTGGTTCAAGGCAAGCCGGAACTGCTCACTCTGACCCGAACTCTGAGCGAGTTTATCAACCATCGTCGCGAAGTGGTGACACGACGCACCCTGTTTGAACTGAACAAAGCCCAGGCGCGCGCCCATCTGTTGGAAGGTTTGGCGGTTGCCCTGGCCAACATTGATCGTATCATCGAACTGATCCGCAGGGCCCCCAATCCCGCGATTGCCAAGACGTGGCTGACCGAGGAATTATGGGAACGCGGTCCGGTGGAGGTGATGTTGACGCGGGCCATGGGAGAAGGGGAGGTGGCTTCGCCGCAGTTTGTTGCCGGCGGATACCGCCTGACCGAGAGCCAGGCCCAGGCCATCCTGGACATGCGCCTGCATCGGTTGACAGGTTTGGAACAGGAAAAAATACACAAGGAATTTGAAGAGACCCTCATGGAGATGGCCCGGCTCAAATCCATTCTGGCCTCGGATGCAACCTTGATGGAGGTCATCAAGAACGAACTGATCGAAATCAAGACCCTGTTCAACAATCCCCGGCGCACGGAGATTCTTGACGGGGTTGCCGATCTGTCCTACGCCGACCTGATCGCCGAAGAGGAAATGATTGTCACCGTCAGTCATGCCGGCTATATCAAGCGTCAACCCAGTGATGAATATCGCATTCAAAAACGTGGGGGCAAAGGCAAATCGGCGACGGGTATGCGTGATGAAGATTTTATTTCGCAATTGTTTGTCGCTTCTACCCACGACACCATCCTTTGTTTTACCGATCGGGGTCGGGTTTTCAAGTTGAAGGTTTATGAAATTCCCCAGGCTTCAAGGTCGGCGCGGGGGCGTCCCATTGTCAATCTGCTCTCCCTGGAACAGGATGAAAAGGTACGCCAGATTTTGCCCGCTCCCATTGTCGCTGGCGAGTGGGGCCATTGGGAGCTTTTGTTTGCCACCAGCCTGGGTTTGATCAAAAAGACGGTTTTGTCTTTGTATGCCAATATTCGCGTCAACGGTCTCAGGGCGGTGGATCTGCGCGAGGGTGACGATTTGATCGGGGTGGCTTTGTTGCCGGTGGAGCAGGAGGGGGGGCCTGAGGATCCGGGGGTGGTTGACGAGGAAAAAATGGCTGACGCCCCCGACGATGAGGAGGAAGAAGAATCGGTGGACGAGGCCGATGCCGATGATGAAGAGGAGGAGGATACCAGTGAGGTGGATGTGTCCGATTCCCAGAAGCCGGGGCGTATCATGTTGTTTTCCAAAAGCGGCAAGGCGGTTCGTTTTCGTACAGAGCAGGTTCGGCGCATGGGGCGTGTTGCCCGTGGAGTTCGGGGCATGCGTCTGAAGGGGGATGACCGGGTGATTTCCCTCAATGTTTTGGATCCCGGCTCCGGCTGCCAGGTATTGACCATTACCGAAAATGGGTTTGGTAAGCGGACCGCTGAGGCGTTGTTCCCCACCAAGGGTCGTGGAACCCAGGGGGTGATCGGGATCGGTGTGAGTCAGCGTAATGGGTCGGTGGTGGACAACATGACGATTTGGCCGGGGGATCAGATTATGCTGATCACCGACAAGGGGACGGTGTTGCGTACCGGTGTGGATACCATTCGTTTGACTGGACGCAATGCCACGGGTGTGACCATCCTGGATGTGGCTGAGGGTGAACGAGTGACTTCGGTGACCCGCATTGCCGAGGCGGAAGAGGTGGATGGTTTGCCGTCCGGGGATTCCACGGACGAAGACGTATTGGTGGCGGCGGACCAGGATGCCTTGGAGATTCGGAATGATGCATCCTTAAAACCAGATGAGGGAGACAGTTGAGTCGTGTTGGATATCAAACTGATTCGCGAGAAGCCCCAATGGGTGGAAGAGCAGTTGAAAAGGCGAGGGGGCAGGGTTGATCTTTCCGGTTTTTATGCTTCCGAGGCCAGATTGCGTGAAATTCGCATGGAGACGGAAAAGCTTCAGGCGCGACGC
This sequence comes from Magnetococcales bacterium, assembly GCA_015660855.1. Classification (GTDB taxonomy): domain Bacteria; phylum Pseudomonadota; class Magnetococcia; order Magnetococcales; family UBA8363; genus UBA8363. The sequence continues at coordinate 25,737 of JACSDG010000052.1, read as the reverse complement.
AATGAAATATCCGGTGAGATTGGTCGTCGAAAAGGGGCCAAACAGGACATTGCCGAGTTGTTCGAGGAGATGAAAACGCTGGGTCCGGCATTGAAAAATCTTGAGACGCAGTTGCGGGAGCAGGAACGTATTGTCGAAGCGACTTTGGCGGTGATACCCAACCTGCCGCTGGATTCGACTCCGGAGGGGAAGGATGAGCGGGACAATGTGGTTCTGCGGTATTGGCCGGAGGAGAAAACTTCGGGATTGTTGCCGTTTCAACCCAAGCCGCATTGGGAGATTGGCGAACGTTTGGGGATCCTTGATTTTGAGGCGGGGGTGCAGGTTGCGGGGGCGCGGTTTACGGTACTCCGGGGGGCTGGGGCTAGGTTGTCCAGGGCGTTGATCAATTTTATGCTGGATTTGCACACCGGGGAGCATGGTTATACTGAAATCATGCCACCGATGTTGGCGAATGAACGGTCTTTGTTCGGGACGGGGCAATTGCCCAAGTTTGAGGAAGATTTGTTTGCCTGTCGGGATAATCCGTTGTTTTTGATTCCCACCGCCGAGGTACCGCTGACCAATCTGGTTGCGGATCGCATTTTGGACGAAGGGCAGTTGCCTGTGAAGATGGCGGCGTGGACGACGTGTTTTCGGCGCGAGGCGGGGGCGGCGGGGAAGGATACGCGTGGGTTGATTCGGCAGCATCAGTTTGACAAGGTGGAGCTGGTGTGGGTCACCCGTCCAGAGGAGAGTGCGGCGGCGTTGGAGCAATTGACGGGTCATGCCGAGGAAGTGTTGCGGCGTTTGGAGTTGCCGTTCCGAACAATCGGTCTGTGTACGGGCGATATGGGTTTTTCCGCCGCCAAGACTTACGATTTGGAGGTTTGGTTGCCGGGGCAGGGGTGTTATCGGGAAATTTCGTCCTGTTCGGACACGCAATCTTTTCAGGCGAGGCGGATGCGGGCGCGTTATCGCAGGGGAGGGGAGAAAAAGACGGAGTTTGTTCACACGCTCAATGGATCGGGGGTTGCTGTTGGCCGTGCCTTGGTGGCCATCTTGGAAAATGGCCAGCAGGCGGATGGAAGTGTGGTGATACCCAAAGTGTTGCGACCTTTCATGGGTGGGGTGGAAATAATGACTCCGCCGCTCTGATTTATGTGAAAAAAAGTGTGCAGATTTTTTCATGGAATGCCACAGGATCTTGTCATGCAAGCTATTACCGCTTTGTCTCCCCTGGATGGACGTTATGAAAGCAAAGTGGCCCGATTGCGGCCCTTGTTTTCCGAGTTTGGCCTGATTCGCAACCGGGTTAAGGTTGAGGTCGAATGGTTGAAGGCGTTGTCGCGGGAGGAGGGGATCGGGGAAGTTTTTGTTTTTGATGCGGCGACTTGCGCTTGGCTCGATGGTGTCGTTCGGGATTTTACTGAAGCCGACGCCATGAAGATCAAGGGAATTGAAAAAATAACCAATCATGATGTCAAGGCGGTTGAGTATTATTTAAAGGAAAAGATTCAAGGTACAGCCTTGGCGGGTTTGGGGGAGTTTGTCCATTTTGCCTGCACTTCGGAGGATATCAACAATCTGGCCCATGCGTTGATGTTGCAGGAGGCGGGGGAAACGGTCATGCTGCCGCAGATGGACAGGCTGATCGATGAATTGCACGCCATGGCGGTTACACTGGCCGGCCAGCCCATGTTGGCGCGGACCCATGGACAAAATGCCTCGCCCACGACTTTGGGCAAGGAGTTGGCCAACGTTGCCCACCGTTTGCGTCGGCAAAGGTTGGCTGTGGCCCAAGCCCCCATTTATGGCAAAATCAACGGTGCCGTGGGCAATTTCAATGCCCATATTGTGAGTTATCCTACGGTGGATTGGCCTGAGTTTTCCAAAAGATTTGTCGAGGGGTTGGGTCTTTTGCACCAACCGATGACCACCCAGATTGAGCCGCACGATGGCATGGCGGAATTGTTTCATGCCATCATGCGTTTCAATACGGTGTTGTTGGATTTTAGTCGTGACGTTTGGACCTATGTTTCCATGGGCTATTTTCGGCAACGGATGCGGGATGGGGAGATTGGCTCTTCCACGATGCCGCACAAGGTCAACCCCATCGATTTTGAAAATTCCGAAGGTAATCTGGGTTTGGCCAACGCGGTGTTGGGCCATTTGGCGGAAAAATTGCCGATTTCGCGGCTGCAACGCGACCTGACCGATTCTACGGTGTTGCGCAACATGGGGGTTGGTTATGGTTACAGCTTGGTGGCCTATGATGCTTGCCTGCGCGGCATGGCCAAACTTGAGGTCGATCCGCAACGTTTGCATGCCGACCTTGAGGGGAGTTGGGAGGTTTTGGCGGAACCCATCCAAACGGTGATGCGGCGTTACGGTATTGATCAACCCTATGAGCGATTGAAACAATTGACGCGGGGGCATCGGGTGGATCGGGAAGGGATTCATGCCTTTGTCGAGTCTTTGGAGATACCGCCCGCAGCCAAAAAAAGTTTGCTTGAACTGACGCCCCATCATTACATTGGTCTGGCAGATTTTTTGGCGCGCACCCCGTTGCCTTGAAAAAAAGTTGTTTGCGCATGGCCTCAACGCGTTCATTCCCTGATTGGAGAAGAATGGACCATGCTGTTACACTTGGCGGTGGAAAATATTGCTTTGATCGAACGACTGGATTTATTTCTGGATCGTGGCTTGACCATATTGACCGGCGAGACGGGGGCAGGAAAGTCCATCATCATTGATGCCTTGTCTTTGGCGTTGGGGAGTCGGGCCGAGCAGGGGTTATTGCGTTCCGGGGCCGACAAAGGGATGGTGACGGCCCAGTTTTCATTGCCGCAGGATCATCCCATTCGCGCCTGGTTGACGCAGAAGGAAATACGCTGGATGGAGGATGGTTTGTTTTTGCGGCGGGTGTTGACGGACAAAGGGCGCAGCCGAGCCTTTATCAACGAAACTCCGGTCCCGCTGGCGTTGTTGACCGAGGTGGGGGATTTGGTGGCGGAGATTCACGGACAGCATGATAACCAAAGTTTGTTGCATGGTTCCCAGCAGCGGCAATTGTTGGATACCTACGCTGGCCATCAGCCGCTGTTGGTCGAGGTTGGGCGGTTGTATGGGTTGTGGCGGGAAACCTGGGAAGAAAAACAACGGTTAGAGGCGTTGGCGGGTGACACCGGGACGCAACGGGATTTTTTGACTTTTCAGATACGTGAACTTTTGGAGGTGGCTCCCAAACCGGGCGAAATGGCCACACTGGAGGGGGCCGGTCAACGTTTGCAACATGGGGCGCAATTGGTTCAAGGGGTGACTCAGGCGTTGGATGCCCTGTTGGAGGCTCCGGGTTGTGCCACCGCCATGACCCACAGCGCGGCCTCCTGTCTTGAAGCATTGATTCGGATGGATCCTGAGTTGTCACCGTTGGCCAGTGCCGTTCGTTCCTTGCATTATGAACTGGAAGATTGTGGCGTGCGTTTGCGGCACTATCTTGGTGGGTTGGAAACCGATCCGGAATTATTGGAAACACTGCAATCCCGACTGGATCGTATTTATCGTCTCAGCCGCAAACACCATGTTGAATGTGACCGGTTGCTGGATTTGGCGGCGCGGTTTCAGGAAGATCTGGATGTCTTGGAGCATGTGGGGGAACGACGGGAACGGATGCAAAAAGAGTTGGACGAATTGTGTCAGCGTTATGCAGTCCAGGCACGCGCCCTCAAGCAATCCCGAGAGAAGGCGGCCTTGGGCCTGATGGCTGAGGTGGAGTCGCAGTTGGTTGATTTGCACATGGCCAAGACGCGATTTTCCATCGAGGTGCATCCCATGACCGGCGATCCCCGAGGCGATGGCATGGATGAAATCCACTTCATGGTGAGTGCCAATCCCCAGGAGCCTTTGCGCCCTTTGAAGCAGGTGGCTTCGGGGGGGGAATTGTCGCGGATCATGCTGGCCATCAAAACGGTATTGACCGACAATCTGCCAGCCAACACCCTGGTTTTTGATGAGGTGGATGTGGGCATTGGTGGCCGGGTGGCTGCCAGCCTGGGGGAAAAATTGGCCAAAGTGGCCATGGGGAGGCAGGTATTGACCATTACCCATTTGCCGCAAGTGGCCGCCTATGGCAACGCCCATCTGTGCATACGCAAGGATATTCATTTGGACAAGGCCCGTGTTCGAGTCGAACCTTTGTCGGGCGAGCAAAGGGTAGAGGAACTGGCGCGCATGCTTGCCGGGAGTCGTATCACCGATGCCGCTCGCGAGCATGCCCAGGATCTTTTGAACACGGCCGGTCAAGCCGATAAAAGTCAGGGGAGTCTGATGGTCGGGTTGGAATAAAAATTTGATTTGGTTTACCGCCGATCCTCCCCATTGTTTTGTATAACGGGGATTCCCGATGGAAAACTGCGACCAGTTTGCGGGACAGGATCCGTTTGCGGGCAGGGTCGCCGCTGTGGCAATACCAGCCGGAAAAAGGGGGGTGGCCAGGATGTTGACGCGAGTGTTGCAACATCGCTTTGGGCCAGTGCCGACCTGGGTCAGCGAAAAGATTGCCGGTGCGGATTTGTCTTCTCTGGAAGAGTGGAACTTTCGGCTTATCGAGGCGCAGTCGCTGGATGCGGTTTTTTTTGATCCGGAGTGACAGTGATTTAAGGGTTTTTGCTTCATGGGAATGATGTTGGAGTGATCCAACGTCATGCTTCAAGGTTTGGGCGGGTTTATTGGGGAAGGTTGGCAGGGAATGAGCAATCAAGATGTCGTTTACGATACCGATTCCGTCACCAAGTCCAGTACGCAGGAACCATTTTTGTACAAGGTGGTATTGCTTAACGATGATTTTACGCCTATGGACTTTGTCGTGGAAATCATCATGAAATATTTCCGAAAATCCGTGGAGGAAGCAACCCGCATCATGTTAAATGTTCATGAGAAGGGGCGTGGAATCTGTGGCGTTTATCCGCGTGAGATCGCCGAGACCAAGGTTTTGGAGGTCAACAGCCATTCTCGCCGGGAAGGTCATCCCCTCAAATGTCTTATGGAACGGGACTAAAAAAAGAAGTGGCGACATGATCAGCAAGCATTTGGAAGCTTCCCTGAACCAGGCTATTCGCAGTGCCAAACAGCGTCGGCACCAGTACGCTACGGTGGAACATCTCCTGCTGGCCCTGATGGGGAATCCGGAGGTTTCATCCATTCTGGCCCTGTGTGGTTGTGATTTTGGTCTTTTGACGGAAGATTTGGAGGGACACCTCAAGGCCCAGGTTCCGGAAGATGATGAATTCAGCTCCACCGTTGAGATCACCCCGACCGTTGGATTTCAGAGGGTTATCCAAAGGGCTGTCTACCAGGTACAGGCGGCTGGGAAGAATCTGGTGACCGGGGCCTATGTTCTGGTGGCCATTTTCAGTGAAAAGCAATCCCATGCTGTTTTTTTTCTCGAACGGCAGAACATCAACCGTTTGGATGTCCAAACGGCCATGTCGCACAGTTTGAGCGATGTGGCGGAGGAAAGTTTTTTCCAGGCTTCCGGAGAAACGGAAAGTGAGTCGCGTCCGGGGAAATCCGATGTATCTGTCAGCCCTTTGGAACAATTCACGATCAACCTGAACCATGAGGCGAAGGAGAATCGCATCGATCCCCTGATCGGGCGGACGGAGGAGATGGAGCGTATCCTTCAGATATTGTGTCGGCGAAGAAAAAACAATCCGCTGTTTGTTGGCGAGGCTGGCGTGGGCAAGACGCATCTTGCCGAAGGTTTGGCTCTGAGAATTGTCCAGGATCTGGTACCGGAACCGGTCAAGGATGCCGTCATTTATTCTCTGGACATGGGGTCCTTGTTGGCGGGTACCAAGTTTCGGGGTGATTTTGAGGCCCGGTTGAAGGGGGTTTTCAAAGGATTGAAAGAAAAACCGGGGGCCATTTTGTTTATCGATGAGATTCATACCGTAGTTGGTGCCGGTTCCACCAGCGGTGGTACCATGGACGCCTCCAACCTGCTCAAACCGCTGCTGGCCTCGGGAGAGATTCGGTGTATGGGTTCCACCACCTATGAGGAATATCGCGGCGTTTTTGAAAAAGATCGGGCGTTGGCGCGGCGATTTCAAAAGGTGGATGTGGGTGAGCCTTCCCTTGCCGAGACCGTTGAAATTCTTAAGGGGGTCAAGGGGCGGTACGAGGAGCATCATGCCATCCACTACACCGGGCCTGCCATACAGGCGGCGGCAGAGCTGTCAAGGAAGCATATCCATGATCGGCATCATCCCGACTCTGCCATCGATGTCCTGGACGAGGCGGGAGCGGCGGTGCGTCTCTGGTCGCCGGGGAAACGGAAAAAATCCATTGGTGTGAAAGATGTTGAAAGCGTGATCGCCCGCATGGCAAAAATTCCTCCGCGATCGGTTTCTCACGATGACCGGGAAATCTTAGCCAAGCTGGAGTCTAACTTGAAACTTGCCATTTATGGGCAGGATGAGGCTGTGGCGCAGGTTTGCAACGCCATCAAGTTGTCCCGGTCGGGGCTTGCCAATCCGGAAAAGCCCATCGGCAGCTTTCTTTTCACTGGCCCGACGGGGGTGGGCAAGACGGAGTTGGCCCGGCAATTGGCATTGGAGATGGTGGTCGAACTGATCCGGTTTGACATGAGCGAATATATGGAACGCCATACGGTTTCCCGTTTGATTGGTGCCCCTCCCGGTTATGTGGGGTTTGAGCAGGCGGGACTCCTCACCGAAGCGGTGACAAAAAATCCCCATGCGGTTTTATTGTTGGATGAAATTGAAAAGGCCCATCCCGATGTTTTCAACATTTTATTGCAGGTGATGGATCACGGCAAATTGACCGACAACAATGGGCGCAAGGCTGATTTTCGCAATGTGATTTTGATCATGACCACCAATGCCGGGGCGCAGGATATTAACCGCACGACCCTTGGGTTTGTCCATCAGGATCAGGCGGGGGATGAAATGAAGGAGATCAAGCGTTTGTTTTCCCCTGAATTTCGCAATCGTCTGGATGCGATGGTTTCTTTTGGATCTCTCGACCGCAAGACCATTCTGCACGTCGTTGACAAGTTTTTGTTTACTTTGGAACGTGACCTGGAGAAGCAGGGTATTCACCTGGAGGTGGATGACAAGGGACGGGAATGGCTGGCTGATCATGGTCACGACAGGAGCAATGGTGCCCGCCCCATGGAAAGGCTTATCAAACAAAAAATCAGGCAACCGCTGGCCGATGATATTTTGTTTGGCGCGTTGCGAACGGGTGGCAAGGTGATTGTCAAGGTGAGCGATCAGGGTGAACTTGTCCTGGAAACCCATTCTCTTTTGCGGAGTTGATACCTAGTCGACTTTTTGGAGTGGGAGTCCGATGGGTTCAGTTCTCCTCGGTGGGGATGATTTCGCCGATTTCGATTAAAAAATTTACCCACTCTTCCGTATCTTCAAGTTCTTCAAGTGTGGCCAGTTCGGATGGGCTGACATTGATTTTCATGTTGGAACCTCCAGGCCTGGGTGTTGGCGAAATGACGATAACGGCGTTTACGAAACTTACAAGCAATTTTTACGCCGTTAATTAAATGTCCACGTATCGGAAAAATTAAGTTTGGCAAAAATTATTGTGGGGGTTAAGGGGGGATCATCCCCTCCGGCTTGGTTTTGGAGGCGGCGGCAGCTCACCAAGGTTTTGGTATTTTCCCTAAGGGTATCATGTTCCGTTGACACTTTGAGAGCGAATTTGGTATAGGCTTCCTGTGGTTTACGCTATAAAATAACTACTATAAAATGTAAAAATTCTCTATCGTCGGGGAGTGGGGGTTATGCAAATAGGAATACGGGGAAAGCTCATAGCAAGTTTTTCATTGATTTTGCTGCTGTTGGCGTCGTCCTCCTGGTTGAGTGCACAAATGGCACTGCATGTTCGCACCCTGGTCCAGAACGATTTGGAAAGGGCGTTGCAGGCAGCGGATAGCTCCATGGAGACCCGGATCAACTATTTGAACCTGATCTGGGGTGTTTACGAAGCCAGCAGCAAACAGGATCCCGAACACCAGAGGCGAGGTTTGGATCGCATTCATCAGGCGGCGTCCATGGCCAAGGAGAGTTTGGGCGAACTGCGCCGATCCCAGTTGTTTCCGGAGGGGGAAGTCAACGCGTTGGAAGAATCATTCGGCAAGATGGAAAAAGACGGCATCCAAATCGTAGGGATGGCTACGCACAAGGTGGAGCTGATGGAGTTGTTGGATAAATCCTTGGCCGAGACAGTTTCCGCTCTTGGGGATGCTTTGAGTAACGAAGAAGTCAATTTATTGTGGTTGTTTGCGATGGCCGCCAACGATTACAGTGCTTCTGGAGACGAAGATTTTGTTACGGAGTTCAATGGCCATCGGGTGGCTTTGGAACCTATGGCCAAAAAGCACGCCGCCGTTGCGCGGGTTATCAGCAACGGTAGTACCCTGATCAAATATGCTGAAAATGCGAACATTTTTACATCGCAGTTTGATAGGAACTCTGAAGCTTATAGTTTACGACTGGCCGAGGTGGAAAAGGGGAATACGGATAAAAAAGGTTCGGATCAGGCCATGATCGACATCAAGGATGTACTCCTTGAGAGGACGGCGACGGCCATCAGGAATACGATTCTTTTTGGCGTGCTTGCCCTGATTGTGGGATTGATGTCTGCGGTTTTGTTGGGGCGTAATATTGTCGGTCCGTTGAGTCAGTGCGGGGGGTTGTTTGGTCGCCTGGCGGAGGGGGATTTGAGCATCAGTTGCAGTATGAATCGAAGTGATGAAATTGGTCGATTGTTTAACTCCATGGCCGGAATGACTGCCAAACTGCGCGGGGTGATTGCGACGGTCAAGGAGGCTTCGGATGCGGTATATGTGGGGGCGGGCGGGTTGACTTCTTCTTCTCATGCCATAGCTCAGGGGGCTTCCAGTCAGGCGGCGTCGGTGGAGGAAACTTCGGCGGCCATGGAACAAATGTCGGCCAATATTCAACACAACACCGACAATGCCAGACAGACCGAAAGAATTGCCATCCAGGCCGCCAAGGATGCCGAAGAGGGGGGGCAGGCGGTTTCCCAGGCGGTCGATGCCATGAAAGAAATTGCCAGTAAAATTTCCATCATTGAGGAAATAGCTCGGCAGACCAATCTTTTGGCCCTGAATGCCGCCATCGAGGCGGCCCGTGCGGGGGAGCATGGCAAGGGGTTTGCCGTTGTGGCGGCCGAGGTGCGCAAACTGGCGGAACGCAGTCAGTCGGCAGCGGGTGAAATCAGCCATCTTTCCAATGCCAGCGTGCAGGTGGCCGAGCGGGCGGGAACCATCATTGCCAAACTTGTTCCCGACATCCGCAAGACTTCGGAATTGGTATTGGAGATTGCAACTTCCAGTGGTGAGCAAGCCCAGGGGGCCAGCCAGATCAGCCAATCGGTGCAGCAGCTGGATCGAGCTATTCAACAAAATGTCTCTGCCGTCGCGGAGGTGGAAGCCACCGCTGAGGAGCTTTTTGCCAACGCGAAAAATCTTCAAGGGGCGGTCTCACAGTTTAATGTGGGTGACAAGGAAAAATAAAGTTTGGCAAAAATTATTGCGGGGGTCCGAGGGGATTATCCCCCCGGCGGGGGTTTGGAGGCAGCCATGTGCAGCGTCGTCATTCATTACCGACCCGATCACGATTGGCCCATCCTTTTGGCCGCCAATCGTGATGAAATGATGGATCGTCCGTGGCTTGCACCGGGCAGGCACTGGCCAGAGCAAAAATTTATCATTGCCGGAAAGGATCAACTGGCGGGCGGCAGTTGGTTGGGGATGAACGATTGGGGGGTGGTGGCGATTATTTTGAATCGTTTGGGTACTTTGGGGACGCAACCGGGGAAGTCCAGCCGTGGACAGTTGGTACTCCGGGTGCTTCACTATAAAAATGCCAAAGATGCGGTGACACAGTTTCGATCTTTGTTGACTACCCAGGATTTTCGCCCTTTTAATCTGATCATTGCCGATTTTCTGTCCGCTTTTTGGATTTCCTGGCGGGTGACCAAGGATGAAAAGCAGCCCACCCTTTCCATTCAGGACATTCCTCCCGGGCTTCACATGTTGACAAGTCGGGAGTTGGACGACAGGGCCGACCCCAGGATTCAGGGTTTTTTGCCACGTTTTCTTGAATGTTCTTCTCCCGACCCGGAGTTGGATTGGTCCAGTTGGGCAGAACTCATGAAAAGCTGTACCCCCCTGGCGGGGGCGGGGCCGGACAGTGCCATGTGTTTTCAATTGGAAAGCCGTTTTGCCACCGTATCCAGTTCACTGATCGCCTTGCCCAACCCGATGGATGGAAAACGTTTCCCTGCGTGGCTTTTCGCCCCGGGAAATCCGAGAGATGTCGCTTATCGACCCGTGACCGGTATGACGCTTATCCGTCCATGTAGCGGAAATTCTGAGATCTTGTGTTAACCGTTAACCGGGGACGTTAACCCGTTTTCCAGTCTGGTGCTGGCGAATAGCTGGGGTCGCACGATGCTCGTATGTGAACCGGCCAGGAAGGGTCTAAGTTATTGAAAGTAACTGTATATGGTACCATATTGACAATGCCTGAGTAACTGTATATAGTACCATTATGAAAAAGATCGATAAGGTACTGGCATTGGCAAAACGGAATCCTGACGGAGTATCATTCCGTGATTTCGAGACTTTGCTCGTTGGTTTCGGCTTCCGATGCGATCGGCAATCGGGAAGCCACATGATCTTTATCGCACCCAAAGGCCAACGTGTTTCCATCCAAAATCGTAACGGAATGGCAAAAAGTTATCAGGTCAAGCAGTTGCTTTAAACTAATTGAGGAATGATGACATGAACAACAAAGACAGATTTGACGGCTACAGTTTGGAAACTTGGGAAGATACCGACGGTGATTGGGTAGCCCGTCTTGTTGAGATGCCGACCATCTCTGCGTTTAGCGACTCTCCAGAAAATGCTATTGCCGAACTTGATGCTGCGTGGAAACTCGCCAAGGAAAGCTTTATAGCCAACGGCGAACAAGTCCCTGTTGCGCCAAGCCGCAAGAAATACAGTGGCCAATTCAACATCCGTATTGCCAAAGACCTGCACCGCAAGTTGGCAATCGAAGCGGAACGCCAAGGGGTTTCGCTCAACGCCTTGGTATCCAATAAACTTGCGTCTGTTTATAGTGCTGGTCAAATAAATTGATACTTTCAATAATTTATGGTTCAGCTCGAAGATGCTTTCAATAGCGTCACCGCCGGAATTTGCTCTGGCTTGATAAGATAAAGTTCGCAAGGTTGAAGACAAATTTTGGGAGGAAGACACCCTGTTGGACGACCAAACGTGGGTGTCAATTCATTTGACCGGCACTATAAATGACGAAAACAAGGATATGGAGGAAACAGAAAAATGATGGGTCGCAAGGTTGGTCACAGAATCGGCATGCTGGGTTTGTTGGTGATGATGGGCGGCATGGTGGTTACTCCATCCCCTCTCCGGGCCGAAAAAGAGACCGCATCCGGCCATGTTGCATCGGGAACTACCCTGGAGGAGTTTCAAAGGCGTGAGCGTACTGTTTCCGCCTTATTGGAGTCTTATCATCGCCTTCAGGGTTCCCAAGGTGGCGCATCGGGTGCCAACGAGCAGGAAATCCTAGGGCTTCTGGAAAAAGCCAAATCTCTGGTGTCCGCCGGCCAACTTAACGAGGGACATGCCGTCCTGGAGGATACCTATACGCGGGTTCGTACCGCCATAACCAAATTACAGGTCGCCAACGAATCCAAAACTGCGGGCAACAAAGATCGTGGCGATATTGGGAAAGAAAAAACGGCCCGTGAATACAACCATTTGCATGACAGTTTTCGAGCCTTGCAAGAGGCACGACAACGGATCAGTCATGAAAAAGGGCTTGATCCCAACGCATGGACAGAAAACAGTCGGGTGGAGGCATGGGAAAAAGAAGCGGCGTCTTTGGCGGGACAAGATCGCTTTGCCGAAGCCAAAAACGTATTGACTCAGGCCTACGATCTAACACGCCATGCCGTACATTCCCTGAAGTCGGGAACGGAGGAAAAATACGCCCCCTTGCGGTTACCCGAGGAAAACACCGAAAACAACCGGCAAAAGTATGCCAAACGGGTGCGTAGCATGGAATCGCTCCTGGCCACCTATGGGGAAATTGCACAGGCCAAAGGCAGGCAAGAGGAGGCCCAAACGCTCATCGCACGGGTACGGGCGGTCATGGAAAAGGCGGATGCGTCCACGTCCGCAGATCACGTCAATCAGGGCATGATGATTCTCGACAGTGCCTATCTGGAAATCAGGAAATCCTTGATCGAATTGCGCAAGGGCGACAGTCCCATCCTGGAAAAAATGGTCTGGGGCGATGAAAACTCGCCCAAAGCTCAGGCTGACTTCAAGAAAAAAATGGTTTCACTCCGTTCTCTGGCCGAAGCCCACCAACGCATCCTCGCGGAAAAAAATCGGAGTTCCGAAGGGGAGGCCATCCAGGATCAGGTGCAAAAAGAGATGGCCACGGCAAGTTCTTTTGTCGAACAAGGGCAAACGGCCCAGGGACGGATGCTCCTTGATCAGGCCTACGTGCGTATGCGGGATGCCGTTGAACATCTCCGACAGGGCGAAACACTGGTTCGGTCTCTGAATTTTGCCAGCAAGGAAGAGGAATATCTCTATGAGGTGGACCGCAACGATTCCTACCTGATGTTGACACAACTGCTTGTTGCCAACAAATCTCCGGAGGAGGTTAAAAGGGTCGAGGCTTTGATTCCCGAATCGACCCGACTGCGGCAGCAGGCCGAGAGTCAGGCGGCAGCCGGAGAATTTGCACAGAGCGTCACCTCCATGGAACAGGCCACCGAGGTTCTTATTCGTGCCCTGCGTATGGCGGGGATTCCTATTCCTGGGTGAAGAAGTCTGGAAAAACTCAATGCGTTTGGGGTTTGATGATGACGGGGGCTTGCCCATCTGTGGGTAACGCCTCTATGGCGGACTTGGCATCGGCAAAGGAAGGAAAAGGTCCGGTTCTGACGCGATATACCGGACCGGATGCCCCTTCACTGTGGACCATGTGGGCTACGCGCCCCTTGCGCTGCAACTGCGAGACCATCTGGTTGGCGCGTTCCAGGTTGGAAAACACCGCCAACTGCACCATGTAAGAACCCGAACCGTTGGCCTGACTGGTGTTGGTCGTTTTTCCCTGGAACGAGTTTTCGATCAACTTGGATAAATCTTTGTAATTTTTCGCTGATCCCGTGACAGGAACAACGGGAGAGGTTGGTGGCGTCGTCTGTGCCTCGGGCGATTGCGGTTTCACCGATGTTACGGTACGGTTTGCCGTGCTGGCAGCCTGTCCATGAGCCTGGGCCGGCGAACCGGTTGCATGTTCACGGGGAACATCATGGGGCAAAACCACCTTCCGACTGGTCAAGGCGTCATAAAAAGTAAGTTCAACATCCGGTGGTTTGACCTTGGGAGTCAAATCCCTGGGAAGCGGCGGTAAATCCTGGGCACGTTCAGCCACCTCCGGAGCATCCACAGGGGTGGGATTCTCTACGATCTCAGGGGCCTTTTTTCCAGTCTCGGGGATTTTTTTCCCAACCGGTTGGGAAGACACGTCGCCCCGTGTCGGCAATACAATGGCGTCCGATACCTTCAATGACAGATTTTGATTTTTTTCCTCCAAATCTGTCGTTAAATCAACGGTTCCATGCTCTTTTTTATCAATTCTTTCCTCTTCTTTTTTGTCTTTCTTGTCTTTCTTTTTTGCGGTTTCCTGGGCTTTTTTGTTTTTCCGATTCCCCGACTCCGAAACCTTTTTATCCTTTTCTGCAACGACCGCCAAAGCCTGCGTTTCCACCGGGACCGGAGCCGCAGCGACAGGCTGGGATGTATTGTCACCAAACAACACATACCCGCCGCCACCAGCGGTCAGGCCGAGCAAAATGACAATGATCGGCGACTTTTTGTTGCGCCGGCGATAACGCTTATCTGTAGGATAACGTGGTGTCACATCTGTTCAGGCGCTTTAACGCCCATAAGCTGGAGGCCATTGACAATAACCTGACGTACCGCCTGACACAACGCCAAGCGTCCCATCCGTACCTGCGGATCGTCGTCCAAAATTCGGGTTGCATTGTAGTAAGTGTGAAACATTGCCGCAAGATCCTGTAGATAGAAAACAATACGATGGGGTTCCAGATGAATGGCTGCCAACGCCACCGTTTCGGGGTAGGTATCCAAATATCGAATCAGGTCCAACTCCGCATCCAGGCTGAGAGAACCCGCATCCAACGTCCCCGCATGAATCCCTTTTTCCTCCATCTGGCGCCAAATGGAACAAATCCGGGCATGAGCATACTGCACATAGTATACCGGATTATCGTTACTACGGGCCACCGCAAGATCCAGGTCAAAATCGAGCTGACTTGCCGAAGCCCGGGTCAAAAACCAAAACCGAACCGCATCCGCACCCACCTGATCCACCACATCGCGCAGCGTCACAAAATTGCCAGCCCGTTTGGACATGCGTACCGGCTGACCGTTTCGCGTTAGATTGACCATCTGCACCAACAGCACATGCAGTATCCCTTTTTTTCCGGTCAATCCTTCCAGTGCCGCTTCCACCCGTTTGACATAACCCCCATGGTCGGCACCCCAAATATTGACAAGCCTGTCAAAACCCCGTTCGTATTTGTTCAGATGATAGGCTATATCGGCAGCAAAATAGGTGTACTGCCCATCTGGTTTCTGCAAGGGGCGATCCACATCGTCACCGAAGGCCGTGGCGCGAAACAACGGCTGCTTGCGGGTTTCCCATGGATCTTGCGACCGTTCTGCGCCCCCTTTTGGTTTTTCCAACAATCCGTCATGGATCAGATCTTTGGAGCGCAACACATTCAAAGCATGATCGATGCCACCTTGTTCATGTAACCTTCGTTCAGAGAACCAATGGTCAAAGTGAATGTCCAACCGAGCCAAGTCTTTTTTAATGTCATCCAAAACCCAGTCTATTGCAAAACGGGTGGTCGCTGCGAGAACGGTTTCTTCTTCCTTATGGGGCTGGGTACTGGCAAGCCACGCATGGAGGGACTGGCGCAATTCTTCCGGCATGGCATCGAGGATGTCGGAGACATATTCACCCGGATAAAAATCGGCGGGCAGGGGGTGACTTGAGTGCTCCAGGCGTTCGCGGCAGCGATGGAGTACCGAACGTCCTAGGACATTGATCTGACGGCCGGCATCGTTGATATAATATTCCCGATGCACCTGGTATCCCGTTGCTGTCAACAAACGACACAACACATCCCCTGTTACCGCTCCCCGTCCGTGCCCCACATGTATGGGGCCTGTGGGGTTGGCGGAAACGAACTCCACCATGATTTTTTCACTCTGCCCCATGTGCGAGCGACCATAATCGGGACCGGCGTCGATGATGGCATGTACTTGACGCCGCAGCCGGGCAGCCGATACAAAAAAATTGATAAATCCCGGGCCGGCGATTTCCCAGCGTTCAATATCCTGTTGGTCGGCGGGAAGGGTTTCCAGGAGTCGCGCCGCCAAATCCCGAGGTTTCATTCGCGCCACCCGCGCCAAAACCATGGCGGCGTTGGTGGAAAAATCACCATGACCGCGTTCCTTGGGACGCTCAATTTTGAACGCCGGAAGCGGTCCGTCCGGCACCACCCCTGCCGCACGCAACTGGCCAACCATGCCATCCACCCATTGCCCCAATAAATCTTTCATGCACGCTCCGTGAACGTTCAACACACATTGTTTTACAAGGATGGACCGCAGGTGACGCCGCTAGGTCCGGGAGGAAGATTTATGGATAAACCTGTCTCCGTTTGCAAGGAGTTACGGTAAAATAGTCCAAACCCTGTCATGCAGCCCCGACTATGGATAGAATTATTCGATGCGCGCCCCCATGGCTCATGATCGGCATGTAACCATTCAGTTCCCCCCCCCCTTTTTTTTAGGTTGAAACTATTGCGGGGGTCCGGGGGGGATGATCCCCCCCGGACCCCCGCAATGCTTTTAAAGAAAAAAAAGCGGGGGGACTGAACGGTTACATCGGCATCCAACCCGGTCAAAAAACAGGCAAGGAGACCCGCCAATGACAGCGGATGGTCACAACATGACGCAGCAACAAAGATCGACAGGATTGTTTCGTGTTCTTTTCACCATAGGCTGCCGGGGCGATTGGCGTTACGGGGTGTGGATGTTTTGCCTGGGAGGTCTGGTACTCTGGGGTCTGGGGGGGTATCGCCTGCAACTGCAACAGGGACTTGCCGTCACGGGTCTTAGCGATCAATCCCCGTGGGGATTGTACATCGCCAATTTTCTTTTTCTGGTGGGAATCGCCGCTTCGGCTGTCATTCTTGTGGCGGCGGTGCAGTTGTTTCACCGGCAGGATCTCATCCCCACCCTTCTTCCCGCCAAGGCCCTGGCGATTACCGCCGTCCTCATGAGTCTGTTGTTCGTCTTTTGCGATCTGGGACACCCGGAAAGAATCTGGCACGCCCTGCCACTACTCGGAAGCCTCAATTTTCCCACATCCATTCTTGCCTGGGACATCCTGGCTCTGACAGCCTATCTTCTGTTGAATCTTGGCCTTGTATTTCTTCCCCCGAGAAAACAGTCGTCCCCCCCAAATCCACAAGGCATTGGCATGGGATCCATCGTCGCCATTGTCCTGGGTCTTTCCATCCACACCATCACCGCCTTCATGCTCGCGGGCAACCCCTCCCGCCCTCTGTGGTTCAGTCCACTTCTTGCCCCAAGATTTATCGTTTCCGCCTTTGCCGCCGGCAGCGCATTGATGATCCTGCTGTTTGGAATTGTCAATCGCACTTCCTCCCTGAGTCTCCCGGCATCGGCGACACGGTTTCTCTCACAGGTTCTTTCTGCCGCCCTGCTGATCCATATGTTTCTACTGGGGGTCGAGTTTTTTACCCATTTTTATCCAACGGATGAACATGCCCTGGCCTCCCGGCTTCTGTACCTGGGGTGGAACCAGAACAATCCCTGGACTCTTTGGATCTATGTCGCCCTGTCGCTCAGTTTCCTCGCCACCGTGCTCATGATCCATCCCCGATGGCGGTCCAGCCCAAAAATTCAAACTCTGGCCTGCCTGTTGACCTTGTCGGGATTGTGGATGGAAAAAGGTTTGGGCCTTGTCATTCCGGGCCTGGTCCCGACGCCGTTGGGTGAATCAGCCCCCTACGTTCCCACCCTGACGGAAATTCAAATTTCTTTGGCCATTTGGGCACTGGGAGCCATGATACTCACATGGATTCTGCGCTTTATCATCCTCATCCATCCGTCGCAACCCAACGGTTTGAGGAACGCATGAATCATAATCGCAAAACAATCCCCGGCCCCAAAGAGTCAAGATCCGGCAGGGGTTGATTCCCCTGTGCACACCCCAGGCTCACCAAAGCCTCGATAAAGGCACCTGTTTCCCGATTCAAATTACCCAGGTCGTAGAGAGTCTGCCAACCTGCCGGGCAGGACACCCGGTTGCTGGGATGGGGCGTCGGTGCCCGTAATCGTTTATGGTCAAACGCGCAATAAACCCGTTTTCCCTGAGGCAGGTCAGACCAATTCTGATCTACCAATTCCACTCCACGATGTACAAAAAACAGATCCACTTTTTCAAGTCTGGAAAATTTTCCAACAGCCGAAACCACAGCTTTCTTCCCAACGTCGGCTTGTGTCAGGATCAGAGTGATCGATTTGAAATCCATATAACGAGGATCAATCATCCCGTACAATCAGGTTGGGATTGCTCGGATCGATGATGCAATCATCCAAAGATTTCCCCGACAACAAACGCATCATCCCCCGAACAGGAGAGTGTTCCGTTTTTATCTTCCCACCGACCGACGTGCCGTCCAAGGCAACCCCCGTCCCCCCCAAACCACAATATCCTGAGGGATTTTTCGCCAGGTATTGCTGGTGATAGTCTTCGGCATAATAGAAATTGGGCATCGGCAAGATTTCAGTCGTTATTTTACCATATCCGGCCTTGGTGAGACATTCCTGAAAGCTTGCCCGAGTCGCCAAAGCGATTTGTTTTTGTCTGTCATCGGCATAATAAATTCCTGAACGATATTGCGTCCCCAAATCGTTGCCCTGACGCATCCCCTGCGTCGGGTCATGGGAAGCCCAAAACAGCCCCACCAATTGACCAAAGGAAACCCGATCGGGGTCAAAAACCACGCGCACAACTTCGTTGTGCCCCGTCATCCCGGAACACACATCTTCATAGGTTGGGCTTGGTGTTGTACCCCCAGCATAACCCACTGCCGTGACATGAACTCCGCTCTGTTGCCAAAAACACCGCTCGGCCCCCCAAAAGCACCCCATCCCGAACAGGGCCATTTCCATAGTGTCCGGAAAGGGAGGAACAATATCACGCCCCGTCACATGATGCCGACCCAGAACCGGCAAAGCCTCACGCAGCGAAAATAGATTCATTATTTTCCCCTCAAACCACGACATCCTGGGGGCTTCGCCTCCAAACTTCGATACACGAACCGCTGCGGACAAAATCAGGCGATAAATTTACCCTCCGAAATTCTTTCAGCCTCCATATACTCCAGTTCCCTGAAACCCGATATGACAATGTCGGCGTCGGTGGTCATATCCAAGCCCTCGGTTTTTTTGAACGGCACCGCGTTCAGTACCGCCTTGATGGCATTTAACCGGGCCAGATGCTTATTGTCCGAGCGAATGATGGTCCATGGGGCATCCAAGGTGTGGGTGCGTCGCAGCATGGCATATTTCATTTTGGTAAAATCATCCCATTTATCCTGGGCCTGCATATCGACCTCGCTCAATTTCCACTGCCGCAGTGGATCGTGGCGACGCCGGTCGAAACGGTACTTTTGCTCTTTTTTGGAAACGCTGAAGTATAACTTCAACAGAATTGTCCCCTCGCGAACAATGTCTTTCTCAAACCCTGTCACCCCAGACATAAAATTTTCATACTGTTCCGGAGTGCAAAAATTAAACACCGGTTCCACCATGGCCCGGTTATACCAGCTGCGATCAAACATGACACACTCACCACCCGTGGGAAACTGTTCCACATAGCGCTGATAAAACCATTGCGTAAGTTGTACCTCGGTGGGTTTACCCAAAGCGACGACACGATAATGTTTTTCGTTCATGTATCGCGTCATGCGCCGAATAGTTCCCCCCTTTCCAGCAGCATCCCTTCCCTCCAGCAGGATGATCATCCGCTTGACCTCATCCTCAAGGTAGTGCTGCATGCGAATCAGTTCCGCCTGGTAAGGTTTCAACTCCTGTTCCTGCCGGCGTTTCAACACTGCTTTGGTATGTTCTTTTTCCAGTTTGTCAAAATCCTTACGTAATCTGGCCTCGTCAGACAGGAGCTTTTGCCTTTCTTCCAGCAGTTGCTGTAAAGAAAGTTTTTTCTCCCCATCAATTACGATTTCTGGATTTTCCATCATTACCCCTTTATTTCGATGCCACGCAACTCCAGACGCCCCCTCAACCACAATCACGAAGGTGCTTGTTTTTAACTGGTATTTACGTAACCACCTGGATATGCCAAGGTTCAAAACGGACACCAAAAGTATTGTCGCGGGTATAACGCAATTTTAGGTAACCCAACTCTTTGATGCGATTGAAAACTCGTGTTCCAGCGAACTGCGCGGTAAAGTTAAGGGCACCGAAACCAATCTGCCCCACATCAAAATCCCCGATACCGTGGAAGGAATAACCCGGAGGGGCCAAGGACCGGGAAGCCATGGAAAGATTGCCTTCACTTTCTACGACCTTTGTAAGAAACAACGAATACTGTTTGACAATGCCGCGAATCCCCGAGGTTAGTTGCAAATCGGCACCAACGGCGGTTTTGACGCGATGATAAACTTCTTCGGCAAGTCCCTTGAAAAGGAAGTTGCCGGTCGAAGGCACCTTGACAACCTTAAATTTAGGCACCGAATCGGTCAGTTTGGTGATTGGTTTTTCGCCAAGAAAGCCGTATTCCTTGGCGGCGGCATAGAAGATGCTTTCGAGAAAATCCACCTCCTGCCGGGGAAAACCGCCGACGAGGGTGGATTTTTTGGCAAGCTTCAAGGCTTCGTCGAAGGAAAGAAGGTGGAAATTGGCATGTCCGACACCACGTTCCAGACGTTGCAGTCGGGTCACCGTATTCTTCAGGATGACAATTTGAGTTTTTTTCAGATAGACATCTTGAGGATGAATTTTATCGAAATTTTTGATTTTTTTGAAATAATCCTCAAGAAATTCATCGGAAACCTCCCCGCCGACCCATGGCGACTCATCCGCCTCGGCCAAAAGAGAAGACCACCCAAGACCGACACCAAGGGCGGCAGAGAGAGAAAACTTGATTGCTTGTCTTCTGTTCATTCTGGTCCAGTCTCAAAAATCCGAGGACAGCACGGAAACCAGAGTCATGCCCCAGCGTCCGCGCACACCCACATCTATGAAACATAATCTTTAGGTTATTACGGTTGGTTTTTCCCTCTGAGTGAAACGTTTGATCCCTGCCATGGTATCGGCGATCTGGATCAATTCCGCCAAGGCGTCTTGCGCGTCCTGATCCTGTCTGGAGGGATCTTCTTCAAAGCTTTCCAGGTAGATTCGCAAAGTTGCCCCCACCGTTCCGGTTCCGGAGAGACGAAAGACAATGCGCGAACCGTCCGAGAAACCAATGCGGACACCCTGATGGGTGCTTACACTTCCGTCAATCGGGTCAGTGTACTGAAAGTTGTCGGCAAAGGCTACTGTATAGCGGCCAAACTTTTTGCCCGGAAGGGAGGGCATCTGATCGTTAAGCCCCCGGATCAGTTGGTCGGCACGCGCCGATTCGACATCTTCATAGTCGTGCCTTGAATAAACATTGCGACCGAATTCACGCCAGTGGGATCGAACAATTTCGGCCACCGACGTTTTGCGCTCAGCCAGAATGTTTAACCAGAACAATACGGCCCACAAACCATCTTTTTCGCGGACATGATCGGATCCGGTACCGAAACTTTCCTCCCCACACAGGGTTGCCTTGCCGGCATCGAGGAGATTGCCGAAGAATTTCCACCCGGTTGGTGTTTCAAAGCAGGGAAACCCGAGTTTTTTGGCCACTCTGTCGGCCGCCTGACTTGTAGGCATGGATCGAGCGACGCCAGCCAGGCCTTTTTTATAGCCTGGAACCAGGGTGGCATTGGCGGCCATGACGGCGAGAGAATCACTCGGGGTGACGAAGAAACGGTTGCCGAGGATCATATTTCTGTCACCGTCGCCATCGGAGGCAGCACCGAAGTCGGGGCCTCCGTTTTGCCACAGAATTTTGACGAGATCGGCGGCGTAAGTCAGATTGGGATCGGGATGTCCCGCACCAAAATCGGGCAAGGGAATTCCGTTCAACACGGTCCCTTTGGGTGCCCCCAGGCGGTTTTCCAGGATTTCGGTGGCATAGGGTCCGGTGACCGCATGCATGGCGTCAAAACGCATGGAAAACCCGCCACTGGAAAAAAGGTTTCGAATTTTATTGAAATCGAACAATTTTTCCATCAGCCCGGCATAGTCGGAGACGGGATCGATCACCCGGACCTCCATGGTACCGATGACGTATTTTCCCGGGGTGTCCAGATCGACTGCGACCGGACCCTGATGGATGTTGTAGGCCTGGATGGTTTTGCTGTGGGCAAAGATGGCTTCGGTTACCTTTTCGGGGGCTGGACCGCCATTCCCCACGTTGTACTTGATACCGAAATCCCCGTCCGGCCCCCCTGGGTTGTGACTGGCCGACAGAACGATGCCGCCGAAGGCGTCATATTGGCGGATGACGCAAGAGACTGCCGGAGTGGAAAGAATCCCCCCCTGGCCAACCAAGACCTGCCCAAAGCCCGCCGCCGAAGCCATTCTTAAGATGATATCCACCGCCTCGCGATTGTAGTAACGACCATCGCCGCCAACCACAAGAATTTTGCCCTGAAAACCTTCGAGGCTGTTAAAAATGGCTTGAACAAAATTTTGCAAGTAATTTACTTCCTTGAAACGACTCACTTTTTTGCGTAGCCCGGAGGTGCCGGGACGCTGATCCTGGAAGGGAGTGGTTTGAATCCTGGCCATCGTCATTTTCCTGTTTTAAAAGTTTTTCCGGTCCGATTCATGCGTGGCTTGAAGGTGACAGTCTGGTTTCATACGCGCCCACACCAAAAAAATCCACCGGCAACGATGGAGATGGGGGTGGAGGTGGAGGTGGATCTTGAGCCTGCCAGCAACATTGCCATCCATTCTAAGTCAGATTGATGTAAAGTGGTAGTTTTTGAAGTGGTGCGATCCAGAATTCCTGTTCTCAAGGGGCAGCAGAGCGGGATAAAAGTCTGCATTAATAGATCGCTTTGCCTGGAATTTTCTGCAAACCCTGTGAATGACACCACTTTTGTTTAAACTTTCAAGGTGGTCATTCCGCACCCAACGCTTCCTCACCCTTGGAAAAGTGCTTTCAAAGAGAAAATCTTCGTTGCGGTCTACGACAGTATGGATGAGTATGGGGCGTTGTGGGACGGTGATGTCGGATCGATCGCCGCGATCCACAAGATTGGACATTTATCGGATCCCTGGAGCCTTCCCATGGACAGCCCGTCGCTTATCGATCATCCGCAGGTTTTGCGGATACTGTTTCATCCTCGAAGTGAACAGGGGTACCCACCAACTCAAGCGGCCATTGAGTTGTGTTTCCCCATCGATGAACAGGTTAGCCTTGGAGGGCGGCTGTATCGATCCCAAAACGTCCGTGGTCCCCTGCTGCTTTATTGGCACGGCAATGGTGAAATTGCCGCCGATTATGATGATCTTTCGACCTTTTACACCGACATGGGGATTCATTTTCTCGTCGTCGATTTTCGAGGTTATGGATTGAGCACGTCAAGTCCTTCTGGCAGCGCACTACTCAACGATGCCGTGGCCGTTGTCGATGGGCTGAAGGGGGAGGTTGAGACGCATTGTCCTGGAGTCACCGACAACCTGTTTGTGATGGGACGGTCCATGGGCAGTGCGGCAGCCATTGAAATAGCCTTCCGTCGGCCAGAAAAGATCAAGGGACTTATTCTTGAGAGTGCTTTTGCTTATACTGTGGAGCTCATCGAAAGATTGGGTGGGGTGTCACTGGATGGGACTACGGAAGCGGCAGGATTTAAAAGTTTGGAGAAGATGCGCTCTGTCCAGACTCCCTCCCTCCTTATTCACGGGCAGGAGGATGTCCTTATCCCGGTCTCCGACAGTCAGGCACTGTTCGATGCCTGTCCCGCCGCAGATAAAAAAATAGTCCGTATAGATCATGCCGGGCATAATGATCTGATGCTCCAGGGAATGCAGTTGTATTTCGAGTCCATTGGTCGATTTGTTGCAAATATTTACCAACTATGATTGCGGGTTCTGGTAGCATGTCCTTTTGGGTTGTGTTATACATGGCGACGGACGTATGGTAGCGCGGGTGGGGCTTGGTAGACCGAAGGGATTTTGCGCGACGATGTTTGATGGTCCGGGAGGACGCGGTGGGCTTTTGGGGGCAAATCTCCCAAGGTTTTGGTTTTTGCCCGAAGGGCATGATGTCCCCTATTGACAGAACCTCTGAACGATTCTTAGAAAGTGCCAGGATATGTCAGCAAACCATGTAAAACCTCATATCAATGATGCCTTGAGAAAGACGCTTGCCTTGGTTTTGGCTGGTGGACGGGGAACAAGGCTCAAGGATTTGACCGACAACGAGGCCAAACCAGCGGTCCATTTTGGTGGTAAATACAGGCTGGTGGATTTTCCGCTTTCCAACTGCGTCAATTCGGGCATTCGCCGAGTTGGTGTCGCCACCCAGTATCGGTCCCACAATCTGATCCAGCACGTCCAGCGGGGCTGGGGATTTTTTCGTTCCGAACTTAACGAATATATTCAGGTGTGGCCTGCCCAGCAGTCGGATACGCAATCCTGGTATGAGGGGACAGCCGATGCTGTTTTCCAGAATCTGGATTTGATCGACAGCCAGAAGGCCGACTATATTCTCATTTTGGGGGGGGATCACATCTACAAGCAGGATTATTCCATCATGCTTGAGGAGCATATTGAGTGTAACGCCGATGTATCCGTCGCCTGCGTCGAGACCGGACTGGAGGCAGCCAAGGAATTTGGCGTCGTGGGGGTTGACGGTGCTGATCGTATTATCACCTTTACGGAAAAACCCGAGCACCCCGCGCCCATCCCTGACAGACCGGATCAGGCGTTGGCCAGCATGGGCATTTACATTTTTAATGCCAGGGTACTTCGGGAGCAGTTGTTGCGGGACAAGGATCTTGAGGGTTCCAGTCACGATTTTGGCAAGGATATTATTCCCTATCTAGTCAACAGCGGTTTCCTTGTGCATGCGTCCCGATTTTCTAAAAGTTGTGTGCGTGAGTCCAGGGATGTGGAGAATTATTGGCGGGATGTGGGCACGGTTGATGCGTATTGGGAGGCCAATATTGATCTGACGCATGTGACCCCTGCCTTGAATCTGTACGACCCGCGTTGGAGTATCTGGACCTATCAGGTGCAGAGGCCAGCGGCCAAGTTTGTTTTTGACGATGCGGATCGTCGTGGCATGGGGTTGGATGCTGTGGTGTCGAGTGGCTGTGTTGTTTCAGGTTCCACGGTGCGCAGGTCTCTGCTGTTCAGCGACGTTCGAGTCAATTCCTATGGCTTGGTGGAGGACTCTGTCATTCTGCCCAGGGTGGATATTGGGCGTCGTTGTTTCTTGAAAAAGGTTGTCGTCACCAAGGATTGCAAAATACCGGATGGCTTGGTGGTTGGGGAGGATCCTGTGGAGGATGCCAAATGGTTCTATCGAAGCAATGGTGGAATTTGTCTGGTTACCCAACCCGGTCTTGACAGATGGTCCAAGGCTAGGTAGTGCCTTAGCGTATTGGAAAAGCTGAGGTTTGTTGCGGTGGGCTGGAATATTGTGGGCAGCGACGGATCATCTCCTTCAGTCTCTTGTGGCGGTTTATGCCGCGTGGCGTGTTTTTACTGTTGACTTTCCGAAGCGAGTCACTAGAATCCTCGTGTTGGCCCGACGGTTTTCCCTTGGGTTCATGGGGGGGGGCTGGAGGGTTTGTTGTATTGTGGGCGGTTAGCTCAGTGGGAGAGCACTACCTTGACACGGTAGGGGTCAGAAGTTCAACTCTTCTACCGCCCACCAATAAAAACAAAGACTTACAGGCTACTTTCGGGTAGCCTTTTTCGTTCCAGCAATCAAATAGCAATCACTTGAAAAAAATTTACTCTTTCACGTTTCGGAAAAATAAAAAAATCGGGGAGCGTTTTGGTTTTTGCCCGAAGGGCATTATGTTCTTCACACACCTCATCTCAAATGTGTTCTGTTGGATTCAAGTCCAAGGTCAAGCCTGATGACGACGAAACATGACCGTGCACAAGTGGCGGAAAACAGGTTTCCTCTGCCGTGTAATCCGGGTATCCTTATGATCGGTGGCGTAGCAATTTAAGGAGAAATCGCGATGACGCAGGCCCTAGCCTTTGACGACATTTGGAGAATGTTTCAGGAGACGGACCGTAAGTTTCAGGAAACCGACCGTAAGTTTCAGGAGACGGACCGCAAGTTTCAGGAAACCGACCGTAAAATCAAGGAAGTTTCCCAGCAAATAGGTCGATTGGGTGGCCGTTGGGGAGATTTTGTTGAGGGGATGGTCGCT